>CAXZAJ010000163.1:0-8699 GCA_964293355.1 uncultured bacterium | reverse complement strand
GGCGGTCAAGCAGGTTGTACGGTGCCTGCCCCGAGATGACGCGCTCCAGCCCAAGACGTTCGCCCAGGCCCAGGGCCTCCATCACCATCCATGCCGGAAACGTGGAAGAGCCGATATACCGCACCTTGCCCTGCCGCACCAGATCGTCGAGCGCGCGCAGGGTCTCTTCCTGCGGCACGCTGAAATCAGGGCGGTGGGCCTGGTACAGGTCTATCCAGTCAGTACCTAGCCGCTTCAGCGAAGCCTCAACCGCACGCAGGATGTGGCGGCGCGAGTTGCCCCGGTCATTGGGGTCGCCCGATACCGGAAAATGGAACTTGGTAGCCAGTACCACCTTGTCTCGGAGGCCCCCGGCGAGTGCCTTGCCCACGATCCGCTCGCTCTCGCCCTTTGCGTAGATGTCTGCCGTATCGATGACGTTGATGCCGGCATCCAGAGCCCTGTGGACCATGCGTATGGCCTCAGCCTCCGGAGTCGGGTCAGCGAAGTTCCAGGTGCCCAGACACAAGGGTGAGACCTTGAGCCCCGACCGCCCCAGGTTTCTGTATTCCATATGCAACTCCTTCATCAACCACAACCTGACATACGGCCAAGTATACGAAGAAATTAGCACAGAGCCACAGAGAAGAGGAGAATTGATGAATTAATTAAAAGAGAAGAAGGATAGGAATTTTTAGCACAGAGACACAGAGAAGACGAGGGGAATAAGAAGAATCAAGAAAGAAAAGGGAATTTTAAACTTCTTTCCTTCTTTCCTTCTTTCTCGTTTCTTTCTTCCTCATCTTCTCTGTGTCTCTGTGCCCAAATTTCCTAAGTTTCTTACTTCGTGGTCTTTGGCTCTGTGCCAAAATTTCCTTTTTAGCCAGGGTCAGCGTTCGACGCAGACGGCGATGCCCATGCCGCCACCTATGCAGAGGGTGGCCAGGCCCTTCTTGGCGTTGCGCTTCTGCATTTCGTGGAGCAGCGTAACGAGGATGCGGGCACCGGAAGCGCCGATGGGGTGGCCGAGCGCGATGGCTCCACCGTTCACATTGACTCTGGCCATGTCGAAATGCAGTTCCTTTGCCACGGAGAGGGCCTGTGACGCAAAGGCTTCGTTGGCCCCGATCAAGTCGACGTCGTCGAGCTTCCAGCCGGCTTTCTTGAGGGCCAGCCGGACCGCCTCAACGGGGCCGATGCCCATGATGGACGGGTCGCAGCCGTGCCAGCCGTAGGACACGATGCGGGCGAGTGGCTTGCAGCCCTTGGCCTTGGCAGCGTCTTCACCGGCCACGATCAGGGCAGCAGCGCCATCGTTGATGCCGGATGCGTTGCCGGCCGTTACGGTGCCGTCGGGCTTGAAGGCTGGCCTGAGCTTGCCCAGAGCCTCTGCGGTAATGCCGGCCCGCGGGAACTCGTCGGTGTCTACGACGATCGGGTCACCCTTTTTCTGAGCGATGTGCACCGGGACGATCTCGTCTTTGAATCGGCCTGACTTCATGGCGGCTTCAGCCTTGTTCTGACTGGCGGCGGCAAGTTCATCCTGGTCCTGGCGGGTAAGGCCATACTTCGCTGCGAGGTTCTCGGCGGTGATGCCCATGTGGTAGCCATTGAAAATGTCGGTCAGGCCTTCGTAGATCATTGAATCGACGATCTCGCCATTGCCCATGCGGTAGCCATTGCGAGCCTGTTTGAGCAGATACGGCGCTTGGCTCATGTTCTCGGTGCCGCCGGCCACGACAATATTGGCGTCACCGGCCTTGATGGCCTGCGCTGCCTGCGCGACGGCGCGGAGCCCAGAACCGCAGACCATGTTGATGGTCATGGCGGTGCGCTCTATCGGCAACCCGGCCTTGACGATTACCTGGCGCGCTACGTTCTGCCCTAGGCCTGCCTGGAGCACGCAGCCGAGCACGGCTTCGTCCACGTCTGCCGGTGCGATGCCAGAGCGCTCGAGCGCCGCCGTCACGACGGTTCGGCCCAGTTCCACAGGGCTGACGCCTGACAATACCCCATTAAAACTGCCGATGGCCGTGCGCGCGGCACCTACGATAAATACATCTTTCATGGTATCCCCCTCTTGGAAGCAGAAATAAATTGCGGTGAATCACCTCTCACCGCCAATGTATTGAAAACCGCCCAGTACAGGGCGGTTCAAATGCCTACCTGAATTCCTTGCAGTTCTTGTCTACGACGATATCGGCACCCGGCGTGTGTTCCAGAATCCATTCGGGCGTGTACGGCGCAAAGTACTCGGCAAGATGGAATTTCTTGTCCTTCACGGTAAAGTAGCCAACGTCGGTAACGACAATATCAACTTCGTGAGCCGCGGTCAGCGGCAGCGAGCAGAGCTTCTTGAGCTTTGATGCACCGGATTTCTCCAGGTGCGTCGTGGCGGCGATGACCTTCTTTGAGCCGGCCACGAGGTCCATTGCGCCGCCCATGCCCGGCACCATCTTGCCGGGTATCTTGTAGTTGGCCAGATTGCCTTCCTGGTCCACCTCGAGCACGCCCAGCACCGTAAAGTCCACGTGACCACCGCGGATGATGCCAAAGCTGGTGGCAGAATCGAAAAAGCAACCGCCTTCCAGCACGGTTACGGGCATGCCGCCGGCGTTCGTCAGGTCCTTGTCTTCCTTGCCCTTTTCCGGGGCCGGCCCCAGACCCATCATGCCGTTTTCAGACTGGAGGATGACCGTGACACCGGCCGGCACAAAATTGCCCACCATCGTGGGCAAGCCGATACCCAAATTGACGACATCGCCTGAATCGAAGAAGAGCGCTATCCTGCGCGCGATGATTTCCTTGTTTTCCACGTATTCGATCATTGCAGCGCTCCCTTACTCGGCCATGACGATGAAATCGACGAAAATGCTGGGCGTGTGCACCAGGTCAGGGTCTATGGCGCCAATCTCGACCAGCTCCTCAACCTCGGCTATGACGAGGGTGCACGCGGTTGCCATCAGCGGGTTGAAGTTTCGGGCAGTCTTCGAGTAGACAAGATTGCCCGCCTTGTCAGCCTTTTTAGCCTTGATCAGTGCCACATCGCCGGGCAAAGCCTCTTCAAGCAGGAAGTCCTTGCCCTTGAGGGTAATCTTCTGCTTGCCCTGCTCCACTTCAGTACCTACGCCGGTCGGCGTGAGCACGCCTCCGAGGCCGTTGCCCGCGGCGCGCACGCGCTCGGCCAGCGTCCCCTGGGGCACGAGCAGCACCGCCGATTCACCGGCATTCATCTGCCGTTGCGTCTCCGGATTGGTACCGATATGCGACACGATCATCGTGCTGAAGGTCTTGGCCTTGACCAGCGGCGCGGGCCCGTTTGACCGGCCTTTTTCTTCGTTGAAGAGCCCGGTATCGTTGCACACGAGCGTCAGGTTCTTCGTCCCTGCGGCGACGAGCGCCTTGACGATGGTATCCGGGCAACCGCAGCCGAGGAACCCGCCCAGATGGACGACATCGCCGTATTTTATTTTAGCGGCGGCTTCGGCCGCGCTCAGTACTGGTTTCTCTATCATCGATATCCTCCGCGCACCCTCCCCCAGATCTGCGCCGGAGGCGATTTCAATGCAATCAATGAAGATCATAGTACCACGAAAAAGGCCTTCGCGATAGCTGAAAATCTTTATTGCTCGATACCGACCGCGTAAAAAAAACCGGCTGCGCGGGTGCGCTGCCGGTTCAGAAATCAGGGAAAAATTCTTACTTGTCCAGTCCGTAGCGTTTGGGGCCGAACCAGACCGGCAACAGGTAGGTACCTGCCACGAAGGGGATGGCGGTGACGACGAGGCCGACAACCGGGCTCCAGGTCAGGCCGCCGGCGATCGTGCCGATGGTTACGCAGAGCGCGACGAACAGGGCATACGGCAACTGCGTAACAACGTGTTCGAGGTGCGGAGACGCCGCGCCGGTGGAGGACAGGATGGTGGTATCAGAGATCGGCGAGCAATGGTCGCCGAACACCGAGCCGCCCATGACCGCGCCGATGGTAAGCGCCGTGGCGTTGACTGCCTCAGCGGGGGATATCCCTGCCATCTTGGCAAGCTGGACGATGATGGGTACTGAAACCGGTACCATGATGCCCATGGTGCCCCAGCTCGTGCCCGCCGCAAAGGAGATGATGGCGGAAAGGAGGAACACGACAACCGGCAGGAACGATATCGGGAAGTTGCCGCCTACGACCACTTCAGCGATATACAGGCCGAGGCCTACGCCGCCTTCAGTGCCGGGGGTCTTGATGACCGTGCCGAGCGACCAGGCGAGGGTAAGGATCATGGCAGCCGGTACCATGGCGCGGAAACCGTCGAGGAGGGCTTCACCGGCCGCGGCGATATTGAGCAGCTTCCTGGCGACGAAGTACACGTAGCCAAAAGCCGTTGCGAATATCAGGGCGTACATCAGTGCCATCGACGAATCGGTGTCATTGAAAGCCTGTCCGAGGGGGATAGAGGCCATGGCCTGGCCGACGTTCTTGATTGATTCGCCGTCTACGGCGTTCATCCAGGTGGTCATCGGGAAGAAGAACAGGGCAATTACGATCACGGCTGCGATCGGAATGAGGAAGTCAAACGGCTTGGCGTTGCTGGTATGGATCTTTGACTCCACCTGGCTTACCACGACGCCGTACTTTTCTTCATCATACAGGCCGAGACCCTTCATGGCGCGTGCTTCCGAGCGGGCCATCGGACCGAAGTCTTTATGGGTGAGCGTGATGAAGAGCACCATGAACACCGCGAAGATCGCATAGAGGTTGAAGGGAATGGACTTGAGGAAGAACGTGAACTCGCCCACGCCCAGGCTCTGCCATTCGGGCATTTCCTTGTAGGTACCGATGACGAAGGCTCCCCAGCCGGAGAACGGCGCGAGGATGGCCACCGGGGCAGCCGTCGAGTCGATGATGTAGGCCAGCTTTGCGCGGCTGATCTTCTTGGCGACGGTCAGCGGGCGCATGCAGGTGCCGATGGTCAACGAGTTGAAGTAGTCGTCAAAGAAGATGAGCAGGCCGAACACCCAGGTAAAGATGAGGGCTCCGGTGCGTGACTTGATCTTCTTGCCGGCCCAGTCGCCGAGCGAGTACGCGGCGCCTGATTTGGAGAGAAGTCCGACCATGAGGCCGAGCAGGATGGTGAAGAGCATGATGCGGATGTTCCAGCCGTCAGCCAGCGTATCCGCGATGAGGTCTGAAAGCTTGATCAGCGCATAGTACGGGTTTCCACCCGCGGCGATGATGGTTCCAGACAGGATGCCGAGGAACAGCGAGACGACGACGTCCTTGGTAACGACCGCGAGTACGATCGTAAGCAACGGCGGGATAATGGAGAGTAGCCCATAATGTTCCATGATCAGATGCCTCCTTAAAAATGGAACGAAAAATATGCGTTCAGCTTGCACCAGATTGAATCAAAACGCAATGTTTTTATGCAACGGTACAAGCAGAAAAGCCTTATTTCTTCTCGGCAAGCTTCTTTACGATGTACGTGGCCACGTCATTGGCATACGCACCGCGCCCGAAACCCACATCGAAGCCCAGTTCCACGGCCAGTTTGTTGCCGATGCGCGGGCCGCCTGCCACGCAGATGAACTTGTCGCGCAAGCCTTTTGCCTCGAGCAACTCTATGAATTCCGTCATGTTGTGGATGTGGGTATCCTTCTGGGTAACCACCTGGCTTATCAGTATCGCGTCGGCCTTGACCTTGAGCGCGTACTCGATGAGTTTCTCGTTGGGCACCTGCGCGCCCATGTTGTAGGCCTCCATCTCGGGATAGCGTTCCAGCCCGAAGTGGTGGTTGAAGCCCTTCATGTTGATGATGGCGTGTATGCCCACCGTGTGCGCGTCGAAACCCGTACACGCGCCTACTATGACGACCTTTCGGCCGATGTGTTGCCGGATGTACGCATTGACGGCATCCATATCCATGGACGCGTCTGCCGAGGCTTCGTCGGCCACGACCGAATCGTAGTCAATCGACGATTCGGTTTTACCGTACGCCACGTACATCGAAAACTCGGCGGAGAGCGCCGTGGAATGCACCACCTCGCATTCCTTGAAGCCCCAGGACAGCACTAGCTTGCGCGCCGCTTCCCTGCCCTTGGCTCCGTCCGGAACCGGGAGTGTAAAGGACAACTGCACCTTGCCGTCGTCCATGGTATCGCCGTATGGCCTTACTACCTTCATGTCGTCCTCCCTTACCGCGAGAGCCCGAGTTCGCGCTTGAGGCCGGACTCGAACGGGTTGTAATACGCAGGCCCCTTCTTGACGAGACCCTCGAAGCCCTTGCCGCCGTCCTTTGGTCGCTTGACCTCCGCGAACAGGCCCTTTTCTATGGAATCAAACATACCCGTCTGCTCCACGTGTTCCATGAACTCTATAGCTTCCCTGAGTACCTGGTGGGCGCGCGTTACAACGATGCCGTCCTGCTTGAACTCGATGTCGTCATAGAAGCCGTCAATGTAGTTCATCACGTAGCGCGCGTTGTCCACCGCAAGGAAGCGGTCCATCATGAATGGCGTGTGTATGGCCTCCGTGAGCATGCCCAGGAGGTGGATGCCCTGATTCGTCCCTTTTGAAACGAAATTGAACAGGGTATTCATGGCGACGCCCTTGAAGATGTCGCCCGACATGAACTTGGTGGGCGGCATGTACTTGAGCGGGTGCTCGGGGAATATCTCGCGGGCCATCTGGGCCTCGGCCAGCTCGTACATGAAGCCGTTCTTTATGGTCGGGTCCATCTCGAACGCGTGGCCCAGCCCCTGGAAACGAGCCTCGAGGCCCGCCTGGAACGCAAAGCGCTCGTTGAGGAACTGGCTGGCCAGCACGGTATAGGCCTTCTCGTAGGCGTCGCTCGTGGTCAGGTAGTTGTCCTCGCCGGTATTGATGATGACGCCCGCGTAGGCGTTGATCATCCGGCTGAACTTCTGGTCCACGAAGGTGCGGTACATGTTGATGTCGCGGAACAGGATGCCGTACATCGAGTCGTTGAGCATCATGTCCAGGCGCTCCACGGCGCCCATGGCCGCAATCTCCGGCATGCACAGGCCGGAGGCGTAGTTGGTCAGGCGGATGTAGCGGCCCTGTTTCTCGGCCACCTCGTCCAGCGCGGCGCGCATGATCCTGAAGTTTTCCTGGGTGGCGTAGGTGCCACCGAACCCTTCGGTGGTGGCGCCGAACGGCACGTAATCGAGGAGGCTCTGCGCCGTGGTGCGGATGACCGCTATAACGTCGGCGCCCTGTTCGGCGGCGGCGGCGGCCTGCTTCACGTCCTCGTAGATGTTGCCGGTGGCGACGATCAGGTACAGGAGCGGGCTGTTGTTCTTGCCCTTCCACTGCTCCAGCTTGGCTTCGCGAAAACCGCGGTTGTCCTTGACGCGCTTGAGGGTACCAGCGACCAGCTCGTTGGCTTTGGACTCGATTGCCTTGCGATCGCCGAGCGGTACGCTCATAACGTTCCAGCCAGCGGCGATCTTCTCGTTGAGCGCCTGCACGGTGCCGCCAGATTTGAGGAGCGCATTGACGTAGCGTATCGTCGCGCCGTCTTCCAGTGCGGCCGGATCGCTGGCCCGGATCTGGTCGACAACCAGATTGGGCACCGGAACGCCGTCGGGATTTGCTCCGTCGGCGCCGGCGAGCCGCAGCGTCGCGCGTTCCACCGTTACCGAGCTGTGCCCGTCTATGAAATCCTGCACCGGCGCGGTGATGCGCTCGGCAAGTGCCCTCGCGTACGCGACGCGATCGGCCGGTAGATTCAGTTTGCTTTTCATGCTCCATCCTTCGTCAGATAGTATCGAGCCCGATCGACGATGCTCCGGTCAAGGCCTAAAAGCGACGCAATGGCCAACGCGTCGCTCTCCGAGCCCGAACCGTCGTCATCGACGACTTCATATCTCATATGCCTGTTGATGCCCGCCAGCCGCTCGGCGAGGGCCGTTCCGAGGGCAGCCTCGGCCGCATCCCTGTCGAGTCCGCGCATGCGCCGGTATTCAGCGCCAGGCAGCCTCGCCACGCCCCTGAAATGCGTCGCGAAAAATGCGCGATCGCCGCTCCGGCCGCCCGCATACGCCTCCACGACAGCGGAAAGCAAGGCTTCCGCCTCGTGCGAACCGGTCGTACGCGCCAGCTCGTCAAAGGCGACCAGAGCTCCTCTGCCCGTCCCGCACGCACCGTCAGCGGACCTGGCCGCTCCAGAAGCGCTTGCGGCGATGAGCCGCCACACTTCCAGCCCGAATCCCGACAACCCTGCCAGCCGCTCCCCTGCAAGCTCGCCCACGTACTCGATCCTGTCGTATACGCGCGTCTCGAACCGCCGGGCCGGTACGAACAGCCCCGCCTGCGCCACGAGCTGGAAAAACAGTATCGTCTTGAGCACCACGGTCTTGCCGCCCATGTTGGAACCGAACAATACAACGGAGTCTGCATCGAATCGCGCGGTCAGCGGCGAATACGAAAGCCCCATCCTGCCGCACTCGTCCGCGCAGGGCACGAAACGCGCCTGTTCGAGGCTCATGAAATCTGCCCCCGCAAGGACGGGTCGGCTCATGTCCAGCCTGAGCGCCAGTTCCGCGCCGGCCCTCGCCCGATCCCACCGCGTGACCGCGTGGACCGCAAGCACCAGTTCAGGCATCGCAGCAGCCGCGAGCACCGACAGCCGGGCCAGCACCCGCTCCTCCGCCAGGCGCTCCGCCGCGAGGAATCGCTCCCGGTCCGCCAAAGCCTCCACTGCATCCGG
>CAXZAJ010000162.1:0-8728 GCA_964293355.1 uncultured bacterium | reverse complement strand
CGGTACCACCGACGTGCTCATGTATTCCGATGGCGCTCCTTATTTCAGCGCCTCGGTGGGAGCCGGCGGCTCGCAGGTTACCAACGACCTGTCCATCGTCCTCAATGTGCCTATGGATGTGGCGGAGCGGATAAAGCGCGAATCAGGTTCGTGCTATCTGCCCCATGTTGAAATTGATGAAAGCATCGTGGTCCCGGCCCTGGGCGGCCGGGCACCCAAGGAAATATCAAGGGCCAAGGTGGCCAGCATCATCCAGCCGCGGATGGAAGAAATTTTCAGGCTGGTGCGAGAAAAGGTAGAACAGCCCGGTTTCTGGGGCCACATCAAGGGGGGCATCGTGCTCACCGGCGGCGGTGCTTTGATGCCTGGTGCCGCCGATCTTGCGTTCGAGGTGTTCGGCATACCCGTGAGGACCGGAGCGCCATCATCGCTTGGTGGCCTCGTGGACGCTTACAGGAATCCGGCCTATTCCACGGCCGTAGGCCTGGTGCTGCTGGGTGCCGAGCGCATGGGTGGGGCACCCGAGCCTGAGCCGCGCGGCCGTACGGCTGCCCACGGTTCTGACAAGGGCAAGCCTGCCAAGGCCAAGCCCAAGTCTGACGCAACATTGCGGCGGATCGGAGATTGGTTCAAGGAATTTTTTTAACGGTACCAGACCCGGGTTCCGGTTTGCTGACACATTCCGGAGTCTGGATACGACGAATATGATGTAATCGCGCTACGGGGAGGGGATTATGACGCTACGAGTGGTGGACGAGATCGGTGCGTTCCGCCGGGCTGAGGCCGAAATGGAACCAGTGGCCGCGCCACGCAATGACGTGGATGAATGCCAGGGCAACTCTACGGTCATCAAGGTGATCGGCGCGGGCGGCGGCGGTTCCAACGCCGTCAACAGGATGATCGAGGCGGGACTGCGCAACGTCGAGTTCATCGTCGCCAATACCGACCTGCAGGCGCTCAAGCGCTCGCAAGCCCACGTCAAGCTTGGCCTCGGCGCCAAGGTGACCCATGGGCTGGGCGCCGGCGGCAAACCTGAAATCGGCGAGAAGGCTGCCATGGAAGACAAGGCCGCCATCTCGGCCGCCCTCCAGGGCGCTGACATGGTCTTCATAACCGCCGGCATGGGCGGTGGCACGGGTACGGGCTCGGCTCCCGTCATTGCCGAGATAGCCAAGGAACTTGGCGCGCTGACCGTCGCGGTCGTCACCAAGCCCTTTGCCTTCGAGGGCAGGGTCAAGATGCGTCTGGCAGAAGAAGGCATCGAGCGGCTCAGACTGGCGGTGGATACGCTGATCGTCATCCCCAACCAGCACCTGCTCAATGTCGTGGAGAAGCGCACCCCCATCCGGGAAGCGTTCCAGCTTGCCGATGACGTGCTCCGCCAGGGCGTACAGGGCATCTCTGACCTGATCACGGTGGCTGGTGACATCAACATCGATTTTGCCGATGTCAGCACCGTCATGAGCGGCCAGGGCGACGCGATCATGGGCATAGGTTCCGCACGCGGCGACAACAGGGCCATAGAGGCTGCCGAGCAGTCAGTCTCCAACCCGCTGCTCGAAGATGCCCGCATCGACGGCGCGAGGAACATCCTCATCAACGTCACCGGCGGTGAAAGCTTTACCCTGAACGAGTACGAGGAAATCGTCGGCATCATCACGCGCAATGCAGATCCCGAAGCGCTCGTCATAGCTGGCATCGTCAATGATCCCGATGCGCAGGACACCGTCAGCGTTACCGTGATAGCCACCGGGTTCGACCGTTCCATCAAGCCCAAGGCTCCCGTAGCTCCAGCCCGCAAGGAAGCTACCCGTGATATCGACGACTTGCTGTCGGCCGACGAATGGCGCTCCATAGTCGAGCCCAGAACCAAGGGCTACCTCTCCGGCCGCAATGACGCGGACGAACTGGACATACCCACGGTACTCAGGGAACGAAGGCCTGCGACCGAACGAAGCGGAGTCTAGCCCCGTGAGCCCCAGGGATCCGATAGCGCGCTACGGCGACTGGCTGCTCGCGGCCAGAAGGCGTTCTCCACTGACGCTGGAAGCCTATGTCCGGGAGGCCAGGAGCCTCGAAGTCTGGCTTTCAGCACGTGGAACCAGCGTGGAGACCGCCATGGTCGCCGACATCCTCGAATTCCTCGCCTTCAGACGGGCTTCCGGACTGTCGGCGAGGACCATGGCGCGCATCATGTCGAGCATCCGCGGGCTTTTCAAATACCTGAGGCTGGAAGGCATCCGGGTCGACGATCCCACCGAACTTCTTGAAAGTCCCCGCCAGGAGCGGCATCTGCCTGATGTCATCAAGGCCGGCGATGTCAACCTGATGCTTGGTTCCATCGATCTTTCTACCCCCGGGGGCCTTCGGGACCGTGCCCTGTTCGAGCTCATCTACTCCTGTGGCCTGCGGATTTCTGAAGCTGCCACGTTGACCTTTGATTCTCTGTATCTTAAAGAAAGGTTCATCCGGGTCGTTGGCAAGCGCCGCAAGGAACGCATACTGCCTTTTGGTGACGAGGCCGCGGATTGGCTCAAGCGCTATCTCGATGAAGCCCGCCCCGAACTCGAGAAGGGCCGGCGCAGTGACCGGGTTTTCCTCAACCGGGCCGGACGCGGTATATCCAGAAAAGGCGTCTGGAAGCGGTTCTCGGAACTCCGCCTGACCAGCGGCGTTGACGGCAAGGTGCATTCGCTGAGGCATTCCTTTGCCACGCATCTGCTGGCCGGCGGTGCCGACCTCCGCACGGTGCAGGAACTCCTGGGCCATGCGGACATCTCCACGACCCAGATCTACACCCATGTGGATGCCGAAGAGCTCGCGCTTGCCCACGAGGTGTATTTCCCGCGGACAGGTTCCGGTGGAGAAACCGCAAGTGCCAGTGCTCGCGGCGGCGTGGCTGATGCAGGGAGGGTAGGTGCATGAAACGAGTGGGGCAAGCGGTGCTGATACTCGCCGTGGTGTTTGCGGTGTCATCCTGCGGCGGTGAAGACAAGAATTTCCTGGAGCTCATGTTCGACATGGAGGCCCGTTCGTCAAAGAACGCTCCTCCGTCCTCTGTTGAGGAAATCAGGGACGCCATAGCCAAGTACGGCAAGGAAGTCGAGAAGACAGCGGCGGCCATGGAGAAGGTGGGCAACTACTGGAGGCTGCTCGCGGTAAAGTACCTTGAAAAAGGCCTCTATGGAGACGCCTATGACGCGTCATTGAAGGCACTCCGCCATTATCCGGACGCCACCGGGCTCTACTATGTGGCTGGACTCTCCGCGGCGTTCCTTTCCAAGACGGCTTCAGCTGAAGTCGGTGGCGGAACCCAGTCCAGGGCTGCCTGGTTGCAGGCTTCTGAAAATGCCTACAAGCGCTCGCTGGAGATTGATCCCCGCAACGCCAAATCGCTGTACGGCCTGGCCGTGCTGTACTCCTTTGAACTTGAAAACAATGAAGCCGCGCTTCCGCTCATAGAGAAGTACCTGACCATCGATACAAAAAATGTGGACGCCATGTTCCTCAGAGCCCGCGCTCTGTACGGCGTGGGTAAGCTCCAGGAGTCGGCTGATGCCTATGACCAGATCATCGCGACGACGGTGATCGATGAAAAGAAGCGGACAGCCGCAGACAACAAGAAATTCATCCTGGATGAGCTCTATGGACAATAACGTGGCCGCTCTGGCTGCGATGACCATAGCCAGGATGCCATTCCTGTCGGCCCGCGAGCGCATCCTGCTCCTGGGAACCCTGGGGGCCGCGCCGTTTACGACGCTCAGGCTGGGCGATGTGGAGCGCATCGTGGGGCGACGCTTGCAGGGAGCTCCCTGGGAGGCGACCGCATGGATTTCCGCCGCCGAGCGTGATTCAGCCTATCTGGCCAGGGTTGGCGGTTCGTCATTTTCCTATTTCGATCCAGGCTATCCAGCCATACTGCGGGAAACGGCCAGGCCCCCGTTCATGCTCTACGTGCGGGGCCGGTTGCCTGACCCCAGGAAACCGGCAGTTGCCATCGTGGGCACCAGGTTTCCGACCGGCCGCGGAATCGATGCCGCGGCTACGCTCGGCATGGAGGCTGGTGTAGCCGGCGTAGCGGTGGTGTCCGGGTTGGCCCGCGGCATCGATTCCGCGGCGCACCGGGGAGCGCTCGCCGCTGGCGGGCTTACGTTTGCCGTGCTCGGCCGCGGCATCGACGCGGTATACCCGGCTGCCAACAAGGAACTTGCGTCCAGGATGGTAGCGACAGGCGGCGGACTTACCTCTGAATACCCCCCCGGCATGCCTCCGTCACGATGGACCTTTCCGGAACGCAACAGGATACTGGCCGGGCTCTGCAGGTCCACCGTGGTAATAGAGGCTCCTGGTGCGTCGGGCGCCCTCATCAGCGCGGCGTTCGCACTCGAGGAAGGCCGCGATGTCTATGTTTCAGCTTCGTGCATGGGAGGCATCAGGTCCGCCGGTTCCGATGCGCTGGCCGCCGACGGGGCTGTGGCGCTTGCATGCTTCGGCGATATTATAGAAGATTGGCGCTGCGGTCGCGGACGATCCGGGACACCCGCGCGCCAGGGCGTACGGCGCTGCAGGGTTACAAGCCATGGCGCACGACGCACCGGAAGATCGAGAACCAGAGCCTTCAGGTCTGGATCGAACGCCGAACAACCAATCAGGAGAGCATAGGATGCCCACCGTAAAAGCCGCAACCGCGGCGAAGAAGAGCGTGAAGGCTAAAAAAGCACCCGACAAGCCGACGCTGGTGATCGTGGAGTCACCCGCAAAGGCCAAGACCATAGAGAAATATCTCGGCAACTCGTATGTCGTGCTGGCCTCCATGGGGCATCTCATCGACCTGCCCAAATCGAGGCTCGGCGTCGATGTGGAGCATGAGTTCCAGCCCGAGTACCTGACGATACGCGGCAAGGCAAAGCTGCTCAAGGAATTGCTCAAGGCCGCCAAGAAGTCAAAGGCCGTGCTGCTCGCTTCTGATAATGACCGGGAGGGAGAAGCCATCTCCTTCCATATCCGCGGCGCCCTTGCGGTCAAGAACGAGGGGCTGGAGATCAAGCGGATCGTCTTCAATGAAATAACCCCGCAGGCCATACGCGAAGCTGTCAAGGAACCCAGGACCCTGGACGAAGACAAGGTGAACGCCCAGAAGGCCCGTCGCGTACTCGACCGGCTCGTGGGCTACAACCTCTCCCCGTTGCTTTGGAAAAAGGTAAAGAACGGTCTCTCCGCCGGCCGCGTGCAGTCTGTAGCGCTCAGGATCATCTGCGAGCGCGAGGCCGAGGTTGAATCGTTCATTCCCGAGGAATACTGGACGCTTGAAGCCGATTTCAAGAAAGGCCGCTACGCGTTCCAGGGCGAGCTCGTTTCCTGGAAAGGCGCAAAAGCCGATCTCAGGAACGAAGCCGAGGTAAAGCTGATTACCGACGCCATTGCTGGCACTCCGTGCGCTGTAGGCGAGATAAAGGACAGCGAGCGTATCGTCCGTCCCAAGCCCCCGTTTACCACCTCCAAGCTGCAGCAGACTGCCGCCAACAGGCTCGGTTTTACCAGCAAGAAGACAATGCAGATAGCCCAGCAGTTGTACGAGGGCATCAATATCGGTTCCACGCGCATCGGCCTCATCTCGTACATGCGTACCGACTCGGTGCGCGTATCGGATATGGCGCTGAAGGAAGTGCGTACCTGGCTGGGCGAGCACTTTCCTGCCGAGCTGCCGGCAGAGGCCAACGTCTACGCCACCGACAAGAAGGCCCAGGATGCCCACGAGGCCATCAGGCCCACGATGATCACGTATACGCCCGATTCCATAAAGGAATATCTCAACAAGGACCAGCAGAAACTTTATGGCATCATCTGGGAGCGTTTCGTTGCCAGCCAGATGAACCCCGCCAAGCAGCGCTCCACCGCGATGGACGTCGTTGCCGGCGAAGCGACCTTCCGCGTCAACGCGTCGCGCCTTATGGAGAAGGGTTTCTACAAGGTCATCAAGTTGCTGGCCACCAAGGAAGACAAGGAATCAACGCTGCCCGAGATGCGCGCCGGCGAGGAACTGAAGCTTGAAGGCTACCGGCCCGAGCAACACTTTACGCAGGGTTCGGCCCGTTTCACCGATGCGTCGATCATCAAGGTGCTGGAAGAGAAGGGCATAGGCCGGCCTTCCACCTACGCGCCGATCATCTCGGTGCTGCTGGAGCGCTACTACGTTACCCGCGAGAACAAACAACTGGTCCCCACCACCTTGGGTCGCAAGATCGACGAGATACTCATGGGGTCGTTCCCCGATGTGGTCGACTCGGGCTTTACCGCCGGCATGGAATCGATGCTCGACGATGTAGAGGAATCCAAGCGCGACTGGGTTGCCGCCATCGGACAGTTCTACGGGCCGTTCAAGAAGCGCGTGGACGACATCATGGAGACGCTACAGTCGGTCAAGGGCAGCCTGGACGAGCCTACAGACCAGGTCTGCGAGAAATGTGGCAAGCCCATGGTCAAGAAACTCGGCCGCTTCGGTTTTTTCCTGGCCTGCACCGGCTTTCCAACCTGCAAGAATACCAAGTCAATTCCGCTGGCCCGCTGCCCGCGTCCGGACTGCAACGGCGAGATCGTGGCCAGGCGCAAGTCAAAGGGGCGCGGCCGCGAGTTCTACGGCTGCTCGAACTACCCCGAGTGCGATTTCATAACCTACTTCAAGCCGACCAACAGTTACTGTCCCAAGTGCAACTGGTTCCTGGTGGAACGGTTTGACAAGAAGAAGGGGTCATACAAGGCCTGCATCAATCCCGCCTGCGACTATCTGCACAGCCAGGATGCCCATGATGCACAGGAAGAAGAGCATGCCGTCGCCGATTGAAGGCTACCTGGCCTACCTTGGCGCCATCCGTTCGCTGTCTCCGCGGACGATTACTGCGTACGCGGATGATCTGCGTCTCTATGAGGCTTCCTGTGCCAAAGCAGGCGTTACGCCCGAGACCGCCACGCCGGCTACCGGGCGCGAATTCGTCGCTGACCTGGTACGGGCGGGCTACGCGACCAGTTCCGTCAACCGTGCGCTCTCGGCGGTCAAGGGGCTGTACCGGTACCTGGTCCGCTTCGGACAGGCCACACTGAATCCGGTAAAGGATGTCGAGTCGCTGCCTATGGCCAGGACCCTGCCGGATTTCATGTTCGAGAACGAGATGGCTGAATTCATCGAGGGTGCCTCCGATGACGGTTTTGCCGGAGCCCGTGACCGCGCCATCTTCGAGACGCTGTACAGCACCGGTTGCCGCGTCTCTGAAATTTCCGGCTTGCGGATGGCAGATGTGGATCTCGCCGCCGGTCATGCCCGGGTTACCGGCAAGGGCGCGAAGGACCGGACCGTGTTCCTGTCCGGCCCCGCCGTGGAGGCCATCCGAGCCTGGCTGCCGTACCGCAAGGCGCGCATCATGGCTGAATCAGCGGAGACCCACCTGTTCCTCAATGCCAAGTCGGGGCCGCTGTCGTCCCGTGGCATCGCCTACATCGTCGATCGCCGCGCGCTCAAGACAGGCCAGCGCAAGCATGTGTCGCCACATGGATTCAGGCACAGTTTTGCTACGCATCTTGTCGGGCGCGGTGCTGACATCAGGGTCGTGCAGGCCTTGCTCGGTCACGAAAACATTTCTACGACTCAGATATATACGCACGTCGACATGGCACGGTTACGCTCCGTGTACGATGGTGCCCATCCGCATGCCGCGAGCCCCAGACGGGACGCGTCGAACGAAGGGAAACAGCGATGATCAAGATCAGAAGCACGACCATAATAGCCGTCAGGCGCAATGGCAAAGTCGCCATGGCAGGTGACGGGCAGGTAACGATGGGTGAGACCGTCATGAAAAGCAATGCGCGCAAGGTACGGACCATCTACGACGGCAAGGTGCTTACCGGATTCGCCGGTGCTACCGCCGATGCGTTTACGTTGCTTGAACATTTTGAAGTAAAGATAAAGGAATACCAGGGAGACCTGACGAGGGCTGCCGTGGAACTGGCCAAGGACTGGCGCACCGACAAGATGCTGCGCAAGCTTGAAGCGCTTCTGCTCGTCGCCGACAAGGACAAGACCCTGCTCCTGTCGGGTACCGGCGATGTCATAGAACCCGCGGGCGACGCCATAGCCATAGGTTCGGGCGGCAACTACGCGTACGCGGCCGCGTTGGCTTACCTGGACACCAGCGACCTGACAGCTGCCGAGATAGCCAAGCGCAGCCTCGGGATAGCCGCCGGCATCTGCATCTACACCAATGATCGCATCCTCGTGGAGGAACTGCCGTGACCGAGAGTTTTGAGCTTTTTACGCCCAAGCATGTGGTGGAGGAACTCGACCGCTACATCATCGGCCAGAACAAGGCCAAGCGCGCCGTCGCCATAGCGCTCAGAAATCGCCTGCGCCGCAAGCAGCTGCCCGAAGCAGTCCGCGAGGAAATTGCGCCTAAAAACATCCTCATGATAGGCCCCACCGGCGTCGGCAAGACGGAGATAGCGCGCCGGTTGGCCAAGCTGGTAGGTGCACCGTTCATCAAGGTGGAAGCCACCAAGTACACCGAGGTCGGCTACGTGGGCCGCGATGTCGAGTCGATGGTCCGTGACCTGATGGCCGCCGGCTACCGCATGGTTTCTGAAGAGATGGCCGCACGGGTCAAGGACGATGCCGAACGCCATACTGAAGAGCGCCTCCTCGATCTGCTGTTGCCTGGTCTGGGTGCAAAACCGGCCGCTG
>CAXZAJ010000161.1:0-8736 GCA_964293355.1 uncultured bacterium | reverse complement strand
GCTGCGGCGCTGGCAGCCTCGCGGTACGTCTCCAGCTGCCGCGTCAGTGACTGGCCGGAAGTGGGCATGGAAGCGGTGCGGCTCGTAGAATTCTGCGGACTGCCGGTGCTGGTGGCGGTGGATGCGAGGGGAGAGGATTATTACCGGGGGCTTGTGGATTAGGAATTTTGCACAGAGACACAGAGAAGATGAGAGAAGAACGAGAAAATAAGAATCAGACCACGGAGACACGGAGACACGGAGACACGGAGACACGGAGAAAAGAATACGAAAAAAGATATATAAAGAAGGAATAGAAGACGGGGAATTAATATTGGTCATACTTCTTGGGCATTTCTCGCTCTTGATGAACGGTTATGACTAACAAGGAAGATTCGTAGTACAATTATGGTGTTGGCCAGACAAGGAGGCGATCATGAACGCGACGTTGGAACATCCCCAATACATAACTGACGAACAGGGGCGAAAGACGGCCGTCATTCTGCCACTGGAAGCTTATACCGAACTCCTCGAGGACTTGTCCGACCTGGCCGCCATAGCTGACCGCAGGGACTCCCCTTTAGTTTCACACGACCTGCTCATGGAATCACTGAAAGCAGATGGCCTCTTATAGCATCGAATGGAAATCGGCGGCGGCGAAGGAACTACGCAAGCTTCCAAAACCTATCATCGCCCGGGTCGTAGTCGCAGTCGATGCCTTAGCCAGAGAACCACGCCCCGAAGGTGTCAGGAAACTCACCGGATTCGAGAGTGCTTACCGAATACGCATCGGGCAGTACCGCGTAATCTACAATGTCTTCGATTCCCGACTCGTCATTGAAATCATTCGAGTCCGCGATCGAAAAGAAGTTTATAAATAATACTGCGCCCCGGCGGAAGGACCGCCGGGTTGCATCAGAAATTAACTTGCTATCTTAGTACACCCGGGTCCAGGTTGCGCCGCCGTCGGTAGACAGGTACACGCCGCCAGGCTTCGTTCCATCTACATAGGCCGCCAGGGCCACGAGGGTTTGCTCGTCGGGCGATACGGCTATGCCGTTCCATAGCCAACCTGTCAGTTTGTCCTGCAAGGTCGTAGCGCCCGTGAGCTCGGTGCCGTTAAGCAGCGTGGGAGCAATAGTACCACTCGGGCTGGCGGGTACTGCAAACTTCAGGACACCCCTACCGCCTGCTGCCATAAATGCGGTCTTGAAACTGCCATCTGTGTTCCATGTAGCAGCAGTTCCGTTTGATTCAGTTGCGGATGTTCCAGAATGAGAATCGGAAATGGTACCAAGCGGAGCGCTCTGTGCCGTGCCAGACAGGCTCCACAACGTGGCGTTGAAGGCGCCGGGTTTGGGGGCAAACAACACCATGTCACCGTTCTTGCTGACCAGGAGCTCCCGGCCCTGCCATGTACCAGAACCAGAATATACTCCTGAGTAAGTGTCCAGACTATAGGAACTACCCGACCCCGGGAATGCATAGGTATCATTGTCCCACTGACCGACAACAAAGACGCCGCCGTTACCTGCGTAGTCGATATCAATAACATTTGCTGGCGAACCAGTTACCGCACCCCATGCGGTACCATTCCACTCGTAGACTTTATCGCCATACGCGGCTACCACCCGCTTGGTACCGTCATCGGAGAGTGCGCAACCTTGGAGGCTCTTGGTTGAAAAATCCATGCCCTGCAACGAAGTTCCAATGTTGGTCCAGGTTGTTCCGTAATCCGAGGAATACCAGATGGCACCATTTGCACTTGCACTGCGCGATACACCCATCATGTACTGGCCGTTTGCTGACACATCACAGTCATTCAGGATTCCGCCCTGCGCATCGCCCAGGGTAGCAGCCCAGGAAATCTTCTTTGTCCAGCTAAGGCCGTAATCGTTACTGACATACAAACCTCCCGCGTCAGCGGCTTCGACAGCCACGGCTACCAGGTATTTCATATCATCTGAAGACCGCAGATCAAACCATTCCAGGTTGTGGCTGACACTATCATGCCAGCGTGCGTACAAGGTAAGGTCGCCGCTGCCTGGGCTCAGGGTTTCGGTTGCTGCCACAATGGGGCCGTCGGCGGTCTTTGACCAGCCGTAGAAGGCCTTGTCTGTATAGGTAAAGCTGTTAGCCAGCGTACGGAGTGTAACGGCGCTGTCATCGGCATCGAGTACTACTGCCGTTGTCGTTCCGGCACCGCCGTTGGCATTGAAGCTAATGGTGGTGTTTAACCACTTGGCGTACACCGTAATATTTGCCGTTACTTCAGTGCTTGCCGTAAACTCTGTACCGCCACCATCGACAGCCGTCCACCAGCCACCAAAATTGTAGCCGGTTTTCACGGGAGTTGTCGGCAAGGCATCCACCGTGGTGGCAGCTGGACTGATTACCGTTTTGGTTACCGGATCAGCCGCAGTGGTAGCACTTTGGGAATCAAAAGTTATTGTAAACGTGGTACTTTCTGACTGAGCCGGATTCTGGCAACCGACCGTGCAAAGTACCAGCATGGCGCTTAACGCCAACAAAAAAACACTTCTCCGCATTCTATCCTCCCGTAAGATCGCAGGCACATCGGCATGAAGCACCCAAAGCTTTCATACGGCGCCAGCATAATTCTATTGATTTTATGTCCAATATGATCAATTCTCCTATTACCCGTTCGGGTAATTTTGAAGGTGAAGCAGGTGCGGATGATGGGGAAAGACTCCTGGCTCAAGCCGGAAGAGATGAAACGGGGCAACATCGCCCTTGGTATCGGTGGTCTGTATGTACTCTCGCTGATCCCGAATGATATCCGGCTTACGGTAACCGTACCCGACATGGTTATGGCGATCAGCGGCCGCGTTGTGGTGTTTTTCCTTATCGCGGCTGCCATGATGGCGGGCTTCCGGGGTAAAAATCCCACCTTGTATACAGCAATGCTGGCAGCCTTTTATCTGTCGCTCATAATACTTGACCCGGTGATCCAGGCCACGAGGCCGGTATTCCTGGCATATTCGATGCTACCCTCGATACTGCTGATAACTCTGGAGTACTTCATCATTCCCGCACCGGCCTGGCTGAGCATCTGTGCGGCCATCATCGTATCGGCGGTCCGCTTCAGCATGGCCATAGCTGCACCGGTTCAGCAGGAAGCGCTATGGACCATCGGGCTGACCTATCTGGGCTTGAACCTCGCCGGAATTTCACACGTACTGGCAGTACGCCGGTACCGGAGGACAGAGGCTGCATACAACCGGCAACTGTCCGACCTGCGACGTTTCAGCACTGCCCTTGAGAACAGCCGCTGGCAGGGAATCGTCATGCAAAAGGATGGTGTGATCAGCGATTGCAACCAGACCGTCCTGGACCTGCTGGGCATGCAATTCGACGAGCTTGTCGGCAGGCCGGTAACCGACATCATTGTCATCAATCCAGCACTTGCGGAACTCGAGAAGGGAACCTTCCAGGCCAGGCTGTCCGGAATGGAATCCTCGGTACCGGTCGAAGTAAAGAACATTGATCAGGAACAGGACGGCCTCCCCGCCGGTACCCTGCTTATCCGCGACATCTCATCAGACCTGATTCCCGTTGCCTACGATTACCATACTGCCCTGGAAGGTTTGCCGCTGACGAAGCGCGAAAAGGAAATAGCTGAAGCGCTGCTGCGCGGGCTTACCCGGCCGCAGATATCCACTGAACTCTTCGTCTCGCCCGAAACGATCAAAAAACACATCGCCAACATCTACCGCAAGCTCGAAATCCGCTCGCGGGTAGAATTGGCGATGCTACTGGTGCGTTAGTTCAGGGAGCCAATCCGGATCAGCCGGGCAGCCATGAGGATGGTCCATGCTATGGCGAGTAACCCTCCGGGAGCGGCGAAGACCATGGCCGCACTTTGGACCTGCGGCACGAAGGTGACGAGGACCAGGTAGGCCGCGAGCAACAGGTTACCGGCGAGGCCGAGCATGCCGGTGGCGCGGGCGAAGACCCTGGTCCGGAGCATTTCCCCGGACAGCACGATGTTCGCGGCCGTCACGAGCAGGAATCCCGGTAGCACCCCGGGGCTTCCGTGGGCACCCCTGCCGAGTATCGCCTCGCCGGCCGCTGCCACCATCGCCTGCCGCGAGGCATCCGCCGCCGCAAAGGCCCACGAGAGCCCGAGCATGGGGAGCGCCGGATTGTTGGCGACGAAGACAGCCGCGCCGATGATACCGATCGCCAGCGCCAGCCCCGCTGCCGGACCTTGACGTTTCAGGACGACCCGGCACGCGTACAGCGCCGGCACCATGACCAGCGTGGTGAGCAGGTTGAGCAGGTCCAGGTTGTACAGACCCAGCGCCGGCGCGGCGGCGAGTTCCGCGAAGCGCCCCGCGGCATCGGGAGGCAGGGCGGAGACGCTGCCGCCCGTGGCCATCCCTATCGCCACGTCGGCGATCGCCCCGGCCGCCGACAACAGGGCAGCCACGCCTCCGGCTACTACCGTCACCCTCATCCCCCGAGCGTCCTCCGACGTTCCGATCGATGCTTCCATCATAGACTCCTCCTCCTTAGGCATTGCTCTTGCGATAGTACTCGAGGAGGGCTTCCCGCCCTTCCTCCAGCCGCTGGCCGTACAGGCTCTGTATGTCCGCGAGCGCGTAATCAGCCGGAAGGTACTTCGCGGGGAACGGCGGCTCGCTCGCCTCTATGCGCTCCCAGTGGACCGCGCCGACATAGAGGAGCCGCCGGGCCGCTTCGTCGCGGGAGAGCTCCCCGCCCAGGAAAGACCTGAGGCGCGAGAGGTAGTCCCGCAGGTACTTCCGCCGCCCCTCCATGTCGAACAGCTCGAGTATGCGGGAAAGCAGGTGCCCGTCATCGATATCCGGAGCGGTGAACAGGTACAGGTGGCGCTCGAGGCCGAGCGCGCGTATCGCGGAGCGGAGCCCCTCCGTCTCTATCCGTCCGTGGATGTACGTGTTCTGGGCGAGCATCCTGAAGCCGTATGTTTTTAAAAGATTGCGCAGCGCGGCGCGATCCGCCTGGTCTTCCGCCTTGAACGAGAAGACCGCGAGGAGGAATCCCGCCGGCCGCTGACCGGCATTGATCTGGGCGGTTCCCATCGCGAAGGTCGCCGGCGCGATGGAATAACGATTGCGGCCCGCCGAGTCAGCCTCCACCACGATGGATGCTTCGGCCTTGGCCCGCGACAGGGCGGTACGCACCGCTCCATCCTCGATTCCGGCGAAATGCGCAAAGTCCCTGAGGCCTTCCAGACTGGGCCAGGGCACGTCTTCAGCCGAGAACAGGCCCGCGCGGAAGACTATGGGCGTATGCACCGCCGCCTTGGCCGTCAGAGGATACGCCGTCATGAATACCGGTAGTCGTGCCATGAAACCTGCCGCTACTTCCGGCGGACGGCGAACCAGATGCCGGTGGTCACGACATATATGACCACGATGATCGCGACATTGAGGAACGCGGCCGGCCTGTCGTGGAAGAAGGCGATGGACTTGAAGCGGGCGACGAGCCCTTCCCGGTTTCCGGCCATGAAACCGCGAACGGCTGCATGGATGAAGGACATGACGAACCATCCTATCGCCAGATTGACCAGAACGCCGGCCGGGTTGAAAGCAATCTTTGACATGGGAACCTCCTGCTGTTACCGTTAATGTCTATGTATTCATTTTACGTAACAACGGTGGATCCGTCAAGCGGTTTTGTTACAGATATTGAAATATATTCTTGTTGTTGTAACAAGCCGGCGGGGCTGGGGGCGAGCCACTCGCCTTCAACCCCGCCGGGGCGTAGATCCGGAGGCTACGCCATCACGGCGACGGGCTTTTTCTTCGTGGAAGTACGGCGCTTGCGCGTGGGGGCCAGGGGGCCGAGTTTTTCAAGCTGGTCAGGGGTCTCGTAGAAGGCCACTTCGCAGACGCCGCGGAGGTCGCTTACCCAGGAGTCCAGTTCCCTGAGCTTGAGATCGCACGCGGTGGTTGAAGCCTGGGCGGAACCGGACTCGGACGCGTGCGCCGTGAATTTGCCCATGACGTCGTCTATGACCTTCTTCTCGGCCTTGAGCTTGTCTCTCGTATAACCGAACACGGCGAGAGCTTCCACGAAACGCTTGTCACCCAGCACGTTCTCATAAAACGTACCCGCCTGGTCGTACCATCCGGAAAAACTCTGCTTGCGCGTTCCCATGAGCTTAAGCGCCGAGTCGCTCCCAGGATGGCCGCTCAGGGCGATTCGCGCCAGCTTGAGCGTCTTGACGTAGACGATGTTGGCGGCGGCCCAGGCTTTAGAGTAATCGGCGGAGGCTTCCATGCGCTCGCCGTAATCAGCGGCCTTCTTCCTGGAAAGCCCGTCCGCTTCGTCAAGAAGATCCAGGCCCTTCTTGAATCGCGCTTCCGTATAGCCATAGACCTCCAGCACCGAGGAGATTTCGGGCAGGCCGGCCGAATTCTCGACGAGCGTCCTCGCCCCCTGCAGGAACTTCGATTGCGATGTCTTGATCATTTCAACATACCTCCAGCGATTTGCTTATGGCCGCCTACGCGGTCTTGATTTTTTATGTTTGGTTGATGGGTAGCTACTTCTTGCCCCGCAACGGTTACTTTTGGTTGTGGGGTGCTCACTTCTAGTCGTTGGGTGCTTACTTCGCGTTCGGGTGCGGTTACTTCGCGTCGTTGGATGCTCACTTCTCGCCGTGGGGTACTCACTTCGCGTCGTTGGATGCTCACTTCTCGCCGTGGGGTACTCACTTCGCGTCGTTGGATGCTCACTTCTCGCCGTGGGGTGCTCACTTCGCGTCGTTGGATGCTTACTTCTCGCCGTGGGGTGCTTGCTTCTTGTCCTGCGGGAGCTGCTTCTTGTCGGGCAAGGTCATTCCGCGCCGGGGCTGGCGGGTTTTGAGTTGTTTGGGGGTAACTTCCCGACGGTCGGGGTACCCGGCGAGTCATGGTCTGACCGTAAACGGTCTGGCTACAGTGATATCCAGATCAGCCACAGAACCTCCGGGCTTCTCGAACGTACTGTATCGTGTATGTAGCAGGCGCGTGGTGTAGTTGTGTCCGTTAGCCGAAGGCCTCCGGACACCATGGCTGCAAGTGTAGGCGCTTATTGGGGCGTGTCAAGGAAAAGGTGGGGGGGAGACCGCTTGAAAATTATTTGTGAATGCAACCAAAGAGCATTCAGCTGGCTGCAGCGGCAATCCAGCCTTTTGCATCCAATATCTTCCACGCGATGTCTATTTGTTCCGGCAAAAAACGTCGTTTTCGCATGTTCCATGCATAAACGAGGCTCGTAGCCTCTGCAGCGTTCTTCGCTCCCTCACGCGTGGCGACCCAGTGCACCGAAGAAAGCAGTTCAAGTCCGAAGGGTGTCTCAAAGCCTTCAACAAGATCGGCTACTCTATCGAATCGGGCCTGAGTAATCGGTTTATCAGCGAGGAAAGCCGCGGCGGTTTCAACGGCTTCTGGCACTACCTGGATGGGCTTAGCTGGACTATCGCCACCATCAGCATAGCCCGTTATGAAGTGGCCATCTATCCGCCTGAGCACATGACGCAGGGTTTCAGCATACGGTCCGTAGGCGGCCTTGCTATAGTCGAGCTTGAGCCGTTCCCCTGCTTCCTGCATGAAGTACATAAGTTTATGCACCTCGAGGGGGCTCACAAAGGGATCCATGAGGCCAGCTAGATACTGGTTTATAAGCCCAACAAGAGCGGCACGGCCTGGCGTCATTGACGGAACCTCTGCATCTCCCTTGGATGCCGAGGCTGGTGCACCTACAGGCTCGAATAACAGCACCTCGACATCGGGCACCTTACTTAACGCACGTTCTATACGCGGACGGACATCACTCCAATCGAGGCCACCAAGCCCGCATCCGAGAGGAGGCAATGCGATGGATTTGATGCCTCTATCGCGGATGACCTCTACGAGTCCGATGAGCCCAGCATCGATATCCTCTATGCGACTTTTGTTTTTCCAGTCTCGCTTGGTCGGAAAATTGATTATGAATCGAGGTCCAGTCAGATCCGTGTTTTCCACGACAAACATGACACCAGGTCGAACGTCTCCACGCGCGCAGGCCTTCTCGTAGAGCTTGAAATTATCTGGAAAGGCTCGTTTGAATTGGAGTGCTATACCGCGCCCCATGACGCCGACGCAGTTGACGGTATTGACCAAGGCGTCAGTGTCGGCGGCGAGGATATCACCCTTGGTTATTCGAACCATAATGCCACTCTCCATACCTAATAGTACCATTCCGGAAGTACTTCAACCAGCGGTTTCATGACATCGACAAGCTTTTTTATGACTTCGTCGCGCATTGCTTCATTTATAACACCGATTCTCCGAATCAATGACCAAGGTACCTGACCGTACACAAGCAACTCTGCTTGCTTGTGCTCCTTCACGTCATGTACCCGCCAATCCGTCGCACCGATTGCTTCCCAGTCCAGGCGTTTCAAGGCGGCGTCACGGTCATTATAAAACTGCGTATATACTGCACCTGCATTGGCCGTGGCGATAGCCCAAGCTGTGGTACTGGATTCCGCCCAGTTTACGACTTCGTCGAACTCCAGTTCCAGATGCACGATGGGTTTCTGTCCACCACTATAAGCTAGATCCGGACTATTTCCCTGATAGATCAGATAGAGCATGACGGAACGCGGACAGTAATAGAATGGTACATATTCTCCCACATGCGTTCCGGGATGGCACGGCACCGGGAGCGTCAGCCTACGCTGTTTAATATGGCTCATACCGATGGACGCACGAAATGAGT
>CAXZAJ010000160.1:0-8741 GCA_964293355.1 uncultured bacterium | reverse complement strand
GCGGTCATGGTCGCGGAAATTGTGTTCTATCTGCTTGAAGTCGGCCAGAAGCCGCCGGGCCGCGTCCTCCACGCCGTAGTAGCGCTCCAGTATCCTGGTGTCGTCCAGCGTCGTGGCTTCTCCGCGCTCCAGACGCTTCAATTCCTCGTTGATTTCAGCCTTCTGCCGCTTGAGCTCCGCCTTGCGCTCGTCGATGTCGAACGAGGCGCCAAAAGCCAGGTCCTTGAGCGCGTCGAAGAGCGACAGCAGCCTGGACTCGGTGCCGACGAACGAGCGCCGCGCCAGTTCACCCAGCCACTCCAGCGCCCGTTCGCTGTCGGGCGTCAGGTCGTAACAGGCCTCGGCGGAATCAGCGGGGTAGTACTTGCGCAGGAAGCCGTCGTTGGCCCACTCGTCCAGGTAGGCGTTCGGTTCGCGCCTGGGTTCGTCTCCGTCCTCTGACATGCGCACGAAGGCGGCGTAGGCCGAAAGTTCTGCTGTCAGCTCGGCTTGCCCGATATCCGCCCTGTGCCGCTTCTTGAACTGGTCGTGGAAGAAGCCTAGCATGAACGCCGCGCTCTCCTTGCGGAATATCCTGAACACCGCATGGTTTTCGAGGCGATACCGTATTTCGTGATAGTCGAGCTGGGTTTCCATGGCTTTTTGTCCGGACAGTATACCATGGGGGTCAGAGCTGTTCCACACGTATGCATAGCTGGTTGCCGCTCATATTGGCATATGCTAGGATGATTGCAGGAACAGGAGGCCCATCCATGGATGCCGCACAGAATTCAGATGAGAGCGGAGAGGGCTATTCCGGCCCTGTCCTGTACTATACCGATGCCGTCATTGACCACTTCACCAATCCCCGCAACGTAGGCGAGATGGCACCAGGTGAATACGATGGCTATGCCTGCATCGGTGATCCTGGCTGCGGCGACGAGATGAAGCTGTGGATAGCCGTGCGCGACGACAAAATTGCCAGGATTGCCTTCAAGTCCTATGGCTGCCCCGGTGCCATATCGACGAGCAGCATGCTGACCGTGCTCGCTGAAGGCAAGGCTGTCGAGGAAGCGCTGCGCATAAGCGACGACGATGTCGTGAACGCTCTGGGCGGCATCCCGGAGAACAAGCAGCATTGCTCGCTCCTCGGGGTCAAAGCGCTTCATGCAGCGATCGGGAACCTGCAGAAGTAACCAGAGGCTGTATCAGGGTGCGCGCCAGAAGGTCTTTCCATAGCGCTCTACCCTCACGCAGCGTCCGGATTCCGAGAAAATGCGTATGGATGTAGCCGGATCGGCGACACCCCAGCGTGACAGTGTATCTTCCAGTTCTTCATTGCTCATGGGATGGCGAGCGATGATGGCAGCCGCGGCTTCAAGCGGATCCTCGACGGCTCCCCGCTCGAACTGCACCTGTGCCGGATATACAAGCTTTGCGACGGTGCCCAGGATGGCCCTGGCCCGCAGCAAACCCTCTTCATCCGCAGGATAGACCCAGGTCTCGTTAGGAGGTCTGGTCGGCAGCACCAGATGAATCTGGTCTGGATTTATTTTCGTCATTGCGGCTGCGATGTCCCGCAACGAAGCTTCGTCGTCATTGATACCGGCCAGCAACATGA
The DNA here is from genome assembly GCA_964293355.1 of uncultured bacterium. Taxonomy (GTDB): domain Bacteria; phylum Spirochaetota; class Spirochaetia; order Treponematales; family UBA12059; genus SZUA-370. The sequence continues at coordinate 7,141 of CAXZAJ010000160.1, read as the reverse complement.
GCTCAACACACAATCTGCCCTGGTACTGTTTTCTGAACGAGACCAGTCCCCGCACATGCCGGTCAAACCTGAAATTCGGATGCGGGCGGTTGATGCGGGCATACAGTTCCGGAGTTCCGGCGTCGAGCGTAGGCAACACGGCATCAGCTGCCATCAGTTCGTTCCTGACCTTGGGTACCTGGAGCATTGAGCCGTTCGTTATGACAGCGACAGGTATTTTGGTGATGGCTTTGACGCTGCGGCTCATGAGCCCAAGATCCTTGTTGAGTGTAGGTTCGCCTGATCCCACAAAGGTGATCCAGTTGATATCCTGCGCCTTCTCCGCTGCAAGAGCCAGCTTGAGTTCAGCTAGCATCGATTCCACCGGGAACAGGCTTGTACGGGCAATCGTGAAGGATCGGGTACGTCCGAGTTGACAATAGACGCAGTTCCAGTTGCAGATTTTTTGGGCTGGGCGGCCATTGGTCGGAAACGGGCCGGGCAAGGGGGTGGGGTCAATGCCCAGCGAGAGTCCAAGCCGCCGGGACGGAACGGGTCCGTAGACATAATTCATGAAATCCCCCTCTGCCCGGCTACTGGTTCAATATATCAGTGATCGCAAAGATTGGCACCGCTCTGCAGTTTTCCCTGCAGGAAGAGTCTTACTATAGTTGCAGGTTCCTCTGCCGGTGCCCCTATGACAACCTGGATACCGCTTTGGGCAAAGAGGTTTTGTGCCTGCTGGCCCATGCCGCCAGCGATGATGTGCGTGGCACCCTGCCCGGCGAGCCAAGCCGGATAGATTTCAGGATGATATTGCGCACTCTATCGCGTTGCGCAGCGGTGTTCCCGCGGTGGCGGTCTCGGTCTTGATTCCAGCGCTGGCAAGCGCTCCGGCAGCTTTAGGGCCAACCTCCGGCGCAATGCCGACGCCCACGCCTCTGTCTGCCAGGAAGCTTGCCGCACGGGTGCCTGCGCCGTGTTCGGCATTGATGCCTGCGTTTGCAAGGACGACGAGGCTCGCTTCCTCCTGGTCGAATATCGCGAAGCTGATGGCACGGCCAAAGGTCTGGCCGACGGTCTTGCCGTCGTCGGTGGGTACTGCGAATTTCATTGTTTCTCCTTGATTGTATCGATGACGCCGTGAATGGCGACGAGCGCAGCCTGAATATATCCAGCCGAACTGCAGTCGACGGCGGCCCAGGTGAGGTTTGCTTCCTCGGCTGATCTGAGCGCAGGGTCGAAGGGTATTTCACCCGCAACGGGTATTCCCGCCGTGGACAGCATGCGCCGGGCGTTTTCGTCCATTGACGCATTCAGCCCTGTCTTGTTGATGATTGCCACCGATCGGCGCTTCATGCTCTGGACGAGTTCCACGAGCCGGCCCGCATCGCGCACGCCTGAAGCGCTGGCCTCGACGACGACCAGGACCAGGTCGCAGCCGGTGATGGATGCTATGACGGGGCAACCTATGCCGGGTGGCGCGTCGACAACGATGACGGCTCCTGTCCGGGCGATGGTTGCAGCCGAGGTGGCGGCTAACGTGGCTGCGCGTTTTCGTACCAGCGTGACGAGTTTCCCGCTTGTGTCCTCGCCGGGTTCCAGTTCCGCATGCACGAGCTCTGTCCCTGTCCTGCTGGTTGAGACGAAGAGTTCTCCCGCTTGTTTCTCGAAGGTGGTGATCGCCCCGGTAGTGCAGGTGTCGACGCAGGCTCCGCACCGTTCGCATAGTTCCTGGATGATGCGGAATTCCCTTGCGCCCGCTACTGGCTCTATGGCGCTGAAACGGCATACCGCATGGCACCGGCCGCAGCCCGTGCATGCTGACGGCTGGATCTTATATCCCGGGCCGGCGAAGTATGGTTCCCTGCTGTCGATACTGGCACCAAGGGCTATGGCTCCGTTGGCGGCGTCAACATCGCAGTCAGCAAAGATGCAATCTTTACCAAGGGTCGATGCGAGCGCGGCCGCTATGGAGGTTTTTCCGGCGCCGCCTTTGCCGCTGGCTACACTTATGGTCGTCATGAAGCGCATCTCGTTCGGGCGCCGGCAACTGCCGTTGCCAGTATCCTGTCCATCTCATCCATGATGAGCGGATCCTGGAGCCACAGGCTTGCCATCGCCCCGGTTGCGGCACGCTCGCGCAGGAAGGCTATGCGGCCAATGACCGGCACGCCCTCGCTCGCACAGAAGCCTGCGACATTGGCGTTTCCGAAGCCATCCTTGTTTATCACGACGCCAGCCGGAATGCCGCGATCCCTGGCCAGTTTTACGGCAGCGCCAAGGTCATGTATGGAGAATTCAGTGGGCTCCGCGACAAGGATGATGTAATCCGCCCCTTCCAGTGAGTGTGTAGCCGGGCAGGAAACACCGGGTGGGCAATCACGGATCTGAACGGTTACGCCTGCCGCTGCCGCCCTGCGCTTGGCCGCTTCTATGACGACGGTCGAGCGTATGTCGCCTACTGCCATGCGGCCTTCCAGCAGGGCAAGTCCGTCAAACTCACGCACTGACGTTTCACCAACGGTCAGCGGTATCTCGCGCAAGGCTTTGGCAGGACACACGGTGACGCAACGCCCACAGCCCTTGCATGTCTTCTGGTCAATCGTGACCACACCGCCTATGACAAGGATTGATCCGAACCTGCACACACTGGCGCACATTCCGCAACCGGTGCATAGACTTGTAACGACCTCGGGTATGAGCACCGTTACGGCTTCAGTAAACCCCGCCGTACGAGCGGCGGGAAAGTAACCGGTCGCGTCCGGAGCCTCCACGTCGAGGTCGACGAGAATCGTACTCCGGGTGCGGGCACTTGCCAAAGCAAGGTGGGCAGCCACCGTCGTTTTGCCGGTGCCGCCCTTGCCGCTGGCGACGGCTATTACCGTCATGCCGGCGGAACTCACTTCCCCTCGTCCCCGGTTGTATCCCTGGAATTCTGGGTGGACTGATTGGCAGGCACTGCTCCAAGCATGGCCTCGGTACGGGCCAGCTCTGCCCGCAGGAACGCTGCCCTGTTCTCGAGCGCGCCCTTGATCTCACCGGCCGTAGTAGCCTCTTGAGCTCTGTCCCCAGCGCCGCTGTACCCAGCGCCGCTGTACCCAGCGCCGCTGTACCCAGCGCTGAACCAGCCGAGTCCGCGGCCAGGTCCCATGCTCTGTCCCCTTCCGGGACCAAATCCTCGGCCAAATCCTGCGCCTTGTGCCGGACCATAGCCATTTCTCATGCCACGGCCCAATCCGCGCCCGGAGCCGCGGTCGTAACCGGGAGCAACTCCGCATCCGCCTCCGCAAAATCCCATTCCGCGTCCAGTCTTCGGTCCGAGTCCTTCAGGTCCAGTTCTATTCATTCCAGGCATGGTAGCCTCCTCAATATGACACGTGATGCGCAAACGCCAAAGGTGCCCCGGTCAAAACGGGCATATGCCCGAACCAACCACATTCTTAATATAGGCATATGCCCATATTATGTCAATCGGTTTTGCTGCAATGCTTGACATGTGAATCTCAAGCGGTTTTGATTGAGGTATGACACTGACTGCGCTCATGGATGATTACTGTCCAAAAGGCAAGCTTCGTGGAGAACATGGACTTTCGTACCATGTAGAAACCGCTGAAGCCAGCATACTCTTTGACACCGGCCAGACCGATGCGTTCATCCAGAATGCAAGGCTGCTCGGAGTCGATTTGGCCAGTCTGGATGCCGTGGTCCTGAGCCACGGACACTATGATCATTGCGGCGGCCTTGCCGCGCTGTTCGGTGCGATGGCTCCGGCGAGGCCTGAGTTGTTTGCGGGCAGGGGCTACGCAACTCCAAAGCGGGCAAGAACCGAGTCCGGTCTTTCTGATATTGGTATTCCCGCGGCTTCGCTGACATCCCTGGTACCCGCGGCGTTCGAGGTCGATGCGCTGCTTGAGTACCGACCTGGCATATTCCTGTTGCCGCGGGCAGAACGCAGGGATGGTTCCACCGCGCTTCCCCGGTTCCGCCTGCTGAACGAAGGTGTAGAGCGGCTGGATGAGTTCGAGGATGAAGTGTCGATGGTCATTGATGGAAAAAATGGGCTGGTCGTCATGACCGGCTGCGCGCACAGAGGCATCCTCAACATAGCAGAGGCCGCGCGGAAGGCTTTTCCTGGAAGGCCGGTCGCTGCCCTCGTCGGTGGCTTCCATGTGTCCGATGCACCGGAAGAAACGCTGTCCCAGGTAGCGGCGGGCATCGCCATGCTGGCACCCGAACGCATCTACTGCGGCCACTGCACCGGCGTCCGGGGCTTCGCTGCCATCTCGGCCGGCAACCGTAACGTAACCTGGCTGTCTTGCGGGATGCGCGTCGAATTGTAGTTTGTTTAAAACAGCCACCGGGTGCAATACGCGTCCGGGGCACAAGGAGCATATATGGCATCTAAAGTATCACCAGCGTTCTTCGAGGCCGACAGCATCATGTTCGTGGGCTACTCGAAGCGCCACGCCGCGTACAGCAAGAGCGTCCGCGAGGCCTTCGAGAAGCGGGGCACGGCCGTGCACCCGGTCAATCCCGGTGCCGGGCCTTATGACGTAAAGGTGTACGCTTCGGTTGCGGATGTCCCGGCCTCTCCAAGCCTGGCGGTGGTCATAACGAACAAATCCAGGAACGCTGAACTGCTTGAAACGCTGGCTGCCAAAGGTGTCAAGCGCGTCATGTTTGGCTCCAGGGTGTCGGCTGACGCGTCTACGCTGGAACGGTGCGCGTCCCTCGGCATGGAAGGCGCTGTTGTCTGCCCGCTTCAGGCGCTCGGTACGGGGTTTCATCGCTTCCACGGCTGGATCGCGGGGGTTCCCAAGGTTAGCTCCGGACCTTCCGGTTCAGTCCGCGCGAAGGCGTGACGATGAAGTCATCTCCGTACGGACTTGCCTATAAGCCGCTCCTCATGCTGAGCGGCTTGTTCGCGCTTGGAGCCGTCATCACGCTGCTACCAAATCCAGGAGCTTCGTGGCCCAACGTCATGGGCTATTCGTCGGTATGCACCTTCGCGCCGGGCGCTACGTTTGCATGCGCGCTGCTCGCCGCCATCACCTGCACCGTGCGGGCACGGCTCGTCAGGCGTATCCCGTCGCCGGTGTTCGCGCCGATCGCGGCTATCGCGCTGCTGGGAATCGGCCTCGCGATTTCAACTGCTGCGTGGGTCGGCGCGAAGGCCAAGTACAGCTCCGATACGACGAGCAGCGCATCGGTCCAGGAATAAACCTGTCAGTCGAGCCACCCGAGCCTGTCGGAAATGTAGGGAACGATGAATCCGAAAAGCGTGCCAACAGCCGCTCCGGCAACCACGTCGGTCAGGAAGTGCGAACCAGACCCCACCCGCAGTGCCGCGGTGGCCGTAGCCAGAGCATAAGCGCCGGCTACGGCAGGCACGCGGTATGGCGAGTCAGGGTAGCGGACCGCGAACAGCGTGGCCGTGTAGCCCGCTCCGGTGAACGCCATGATGGAATGCCCCGACGGGAACGAATCCAGATGGTCGCCTTCCGCGATGAGCGATGCGGGAGGATTGTCGAAATACATGTACGGCCGGTTCCGCTTAACCGCTGCCTTGATTCCGGTACGCGTCGCGTACGACAGCGCCGCTGAACCCGCGTACATAACACCAATACCCAACCAATCCCCGACCGGCGCCGCGAGTGCGAATACGGCCGGGGATAAAAACGCCGCGTACTGCGTGTAATCCGATACCGAATCGAGCGGTTCCGAATAGGAAAACATCAGCACCCGGTCGATGCCGTTCACGTCTGACGGGGACAGAGCCGGCACCGTTTCCTGTGCGGCCAGCGGTGAAGGGGCGATCATCGCCGGTATGAAGATATACAGCGACGAAAGGATGGTTGCGAGTGCTGCGCTACGCCACCTGCATGTTTTCAGTTTCATGCCGGTAGCTTATCGCAATCATGCTGGCCTTGAACATCACATACGCATCACCGCTTTACTGACTCGCCAACCTGCCGATAAAGTCGAGCGTCCCGGCTACGATGGTCCGGGTTTCGGGTGTATCCTGGATGATATCGAATGCGTGCCGGCCTTCAGGATAGTGGACTACCGTGACTTCATTGGCTTGTGCAGATATCGCCTTGGCGTAGGCCGCGAGTTCCTTAATGGTATTCGCGCTATCCTTGTCCGGGATGACCACTTCGACGGGGAAGCCAGGACCTGGCAGCTGCGTCATCACCGATACGGACGAGTAATAGAGGCTCATTCCTATCATCTTGCCATAGAGCGGTCCACCCTTCGCACCGAGGAAGGCAGCTGTTTTCCAATTGTCAGAGGCTGCCCAGAGATACACCCTTGATGGATCGATCCTCAAGTTTTTCCGGTTTTTTTCAAGGTATGCCAAAAGATCAGGAAAATCATCTTTTGCATATCCAACGGTCATGATGACAGCCGCCATACCTCTGGATGCGGCGGATGCGCACCAGTCGATATAACAAGCATTGTCAGGGGCGGAGGTGCCTGTATCTTTACGGACTCTTGCATCGGAAAACGTCATCGCGAACATGGCCACCGGTAGTTGTCGGTCGAATGCAAAGTCAGGCGGCCAATAGACATCGACGCGTTGACCCGGTTTGTACTCGTAGGTTGCGACCAGACAGCGGGAGGCTTCCGGCGGCATGCCGAACAAGGTACCTATCATGGTGTTGGCCGTCTGGATACGGATCGCCGCGGATTCCGTAACGGGAATGGCCGGTTCCGGAGCGCAAGCGAGCAGGCTCCCTGAAATGACCAGAACTGCCGTCGCTGCGAACCGGAACCTGATTGACGCATGCTGCTTCATGTACCACTCCTCATGCAGGGAAGCGGCAGATTCAGTATGGCCTCATGCAACGACAGAAGGGCGTACGGGTATCGAGACGCGATGCTCGCTTCCGGGTTAATTAAATTTTACTTTGCAGAGGTCGCCATGTCAAGTTTATGCTGTGAGCCGACAGGCACCGCGCTCGCTTGACAGAAACGCCGACCAGCCAGGCCTGTGGTCCAAGCCCCCCCATAAAATGAGCGGGAGGCCCCCCCCAGCGGCCCCGCTGCCGCTGTGCCGTTTCCTCATGGCAAAAACTCCTTGCTTGTTCTGTGCCCCGGCGGGCGTGGGCCTGCCGGGTGAGTGCATCCTGCATCAGCCGTGTTTCAGGTTGTCTTC
>CAXZAJ010000159.1:0-8849 GCA_964293355.1 uncultured bacterium | reverse complement strand
CCGCAAGGCTATGACCCCGAGCACAATGATGCAGCCCAGAATGAGCGCAAATCCGAGTGCCATCTGGGATGTTATCTTTAATCCGGGCTTCTTCATAAGGAAAGCCCTCCTTCATGTTCTGGCTTGAAAATGCCCGAGCCCGGATAGATTTCCCTGAAGTGGTGCCGGGCGACGATGTCCCGCTCCGCGTCGCCCGTTACCAGGCAACTGCCGGGAGCAAGGCAGGAGTCCAGTTTCTCTATGATGCGGTCCTGGACGTGGGGTTTGTAATAGAACAGCAGATTGCAGCAGAACACCAGATCAAACCTGCCGTAGATGCTGATGGGGGGGCACATGCCCCTTTCCGTTACCAGGTCAAAAGCTGAAAAGTCCACCGCATCCCTGATGCGCTGTACAACCGTATACGATTCCCCTTGCCGCAAGAAACAGGCCTCGCTCCGTTTCAGCGTAACCTTGCCCAGCGCGGGTACCGTATACGTTCCCGTCCTGGCGGTCTGCAGCGCGTCCCCGGCGATGTCCGTGCCAAATACCTGATACGCAGGAGCCGCGCTGGCCTGCCGCAGCAACTCGTCGCAGAGCATGGCCACGCTGTAGGCTTCCTGCCCCTCGGCGCAGGCGGCGGACCAGATCCGCACGCCGCCATCCTGGTTCTGAACCTTGCGCTTGATGATGGACGGTAGCACCAGCGTCTCCAGGCAGGCAAAGGTCAGGGGGCTCCTGAAAAATTCGCTGTACCCTACATGCAGGGAACCGGTGAACCGTGCGAGCTCCGCCGGGTCGCCACTGACGATGCGCACATACTCGGCAAACGGAATACCGCCAACCGCCGCGCACCGGCTCTCAACCGCTTTCTGAAAAAACGTGTCCTCGTAGACCGATGCGTCCAGCCCTTGCTCCGCAAGGATGCCGTGGAGCCGGGCGCGCGGTTCACGGAGCATGGCGTGACAACCTGATCGTGTACTTTTCCGCTTCTCCGCACCGTACACGGAGCTCGTTCACTTCCTGCTTGAGCCCGACCATGGCAAGCTCCCGGTCTACCGTAAGCCTGTGTATGCGTTCCAGTTCGTCCATTTTCCTGACCAGAGCCTGGCTCTTGGCCTTTTCCTGCTGCTTGGCCTCGAAGAGCCTGAAGGCCATCTTCATGGATGCCAGAAGCACCGTTTCTCCCGAATTCTTTACGATGTAGCCGTACGAGGTAATGCCCTCGGTCGTCTCCACGATTTCCTTTTCAGTATGCGAAGACAAAAAGACCACCGGCACATCGCGCAAAGCCAGAATGTGCTGCGCCGCCACCGTTCCGTCCATGCCGCTGCCCAGGTTTATGTCCATCAGCACCAGATCTATCGCGGGATTGTCCTTGACAGACGCTACAGCCCGTTCGCCGCTACTGGCGGTGAGGGCGGTGTACCCGTTTTTCCTGAGTATCATGGTCTGGCTCATGGCTATGATGGCCTCATCCTCGACGAGCAGAATTGTCTTGCTACCAGCATCTGACATGATGTGCAACCACACGCCTTTCTGACCAAGCCGCATTAGAGATATTTGGCATTATTACACTATTGGCGCAAAAAAAAGAAGCCCCTATTGTGTTAAAAATGCTTCAAAACAGTAACGGGCGTCTCCCCGCCTGGCGGCGGGGCCGGGCTCTCTGCTCCAATCCGCTGCGCGGGATTTCCGCGCCGATCCCTGACGCGAGAGATAGGGTGGCGTCATGGTACAACCCTGATGCAAGGCAGTTCACTTGCGCTTGCGGTCAAAGGGTTATACACTGTGTGGTATCAATCACGGTAAGGAGGCAAACATGCGTACTCAACGCGGTGCCCCGATCCATGGTCCGCGGCCGTCGGCCTGATTCCGCACGAGCCGCTCTTCATATAGACAAGGCTGGGCGCAAACCCGGCCTTTGTTTTTTAATCAGCGCTCGTCAAGGTAGCAGTGATTTGAATTCTTCCACTGAAAGACCCGAATGCCTGATAAGTGCATGCAATATTCCGATTCCCAGTTCTTTGTGTTGTGGGACTGAGAGATTCACGGGTGAACCGGCTTTTGTGAGGACAGCATGACTGCCTACTTGACCTCGATATACCCACCCTGCCTTCTGGAACGCCTGGACAGCTTCCTTTCCAGAAATATTTCCAAGAATGCTCATACAGAAACGAGCAGAGGAATCTTGCCTGAAGCACTGGAGGTCTCAAGTTGCTTCATATCCTCAGCCCAAAGCCATGCTTCGATGGCTTCCTTTATATTGGCAAGGGCTTCCTGTTCATCAACTCCCTGGGAAACACAACCAGGAAGCGCTGGACACTCAGCTACCATCCATCCATCTTCATCTTTCTCAATATTAACGTGGAACAACATCAGACTGTCTCCTTCAGTAAACAGTTGGTCACAGCAAAGATACCACAATGGCCATGATTCTGGAAGTTAATCCCGGCATGCGTACATAACGCGGTGCCCCGATCCATGGTCCGCGGCCGCTTGCCTGATTCCGCTGACGACGCCCCGCCTCACCCTTCTAGCTGCTTGCCCAGGTTCACCGTGTCCCCCACGGCCCTGCCATGGTAGTAGGATTCCGCCTCAACCCTGCTACCGGTTGTTCTGGTGGTGGTCCTGCCATATTTCTCTTTGATGAATGCGTGGTTTTCTGTACTCGCTGCCGCGTCGGCCCGTACGACAAGGGCTTTCTCTTCCACGCCATACGGGTAGTCCGTTCCCTGTTCCTGCCGGTTTTGTTCAGCCAGGCGTTCACCGATGCGCTGCACAAGCCCCTGGCGGAAGCTGTCGAGATGGGCAATTCTGGAACGGTGGGTTTTTCCAAGGATCAGGATCACGTGGTGCAGATAGCTGAAAAGTTCCTTTGCGGTGATGATATTCACCTCTCGCCCGATCAACAGGATGCGGCCTGTACTCTGGGCACGGTAATGCAGGGCTTCAGTGAACGACGCCCTGCAGACCACGGCGACCAAGGCAGATTCCCAGGCACGCAGTCGCTGTTTTTCCAGGAGGACCGTTTCCTGGACATCCTCTTCCTGGTGCACCTCGGCCATGCTCAGGCCGTATTTAGCCAGCAGCACGCTGGCTTTTGCCAGGGCCGCAGCCGCCTCTGCCTCGCTGGGTGAATTTGACAAGGCGAGCAGTTTCTTTACCTTGTCCAGAACCTGGGTCTGTACCGTATCCATAGAGCCCAGTACATCACAAACGAGCAAAAAAGTCAGCTGTCGGAACAGCCGCTCATTCCGTAGCTCGTAGCTGAAGTCATCGAGACGGTACACATCACCAAGACGGCGTATACCCGACGCAAACGGAGCCGGTGTTTTTTTCCGGGCGTCTCCCCGCCTGGCGGCGGGGCCGGGCTCTCTGCTCCAATCCGCTCCGCGGGATTTCCGCGCCGATCCCTGACGCGGAAGGACTGGTTAGCGGTTGCTCCCTACAGACCGTCAAGAGCCTGCTTGGACGCAGGCAAATTCGTCACGGGGAAGATACATGGATTCTGATATCTAGACCGGATCTATACCAATTGAATGGTATCCAGCTGTATTCCCCGTTTTGTAATTATGTAGTCTATGGCGAAAGCGCTGGTGCTCGCGAATGCGTGTTCCCTGTGAACGGGGGAACACGATGGCAGCCAGGCATGACGCGCGGTACATGCGCTTTTTCTCCAACCCGGTCCTTTAAGGTGGACCACTCCATGGCGCTCAGGTTCCTGCGCTACCTATGTGAGTTCTACCAGGCCCTCGCGCGGGAGGGGCACGCCGGAAAACGCGGCCGCGAGGGCGACTCTGGCGTAACGCTGCCCGCCGTATTCCCGCTACTCCTGTACAGCGGTTCCCGCCGCTGGACCGCCCCCGTGTCCATGCGCGACCTCATCGACAGCCGCTCTGGCATCCCCGAGCGCTACCTGCCGCACTTTGACTACTGCGTCATCGACGAAAACGACTACAGCCCGGAGCAGCTCGGGCAGATCAGGAACACGGTGTCGGCACTCTTCCTTGCCGAGAAAACCCCGGAAGACCGCCTGACGGAGATAGACCGGATGCTGTATAGTTTAGTCAGGGATGAAGAGCCAGGCGCTGCCCGCGAGCTCTTTGTGTGGCTCCGGAACGTCCTGGGTGACGATCGGCACCTTGCAACGGAGCTTCCCGAACTGGCTGGCATTGAGGAGGAACACGCGATGCTGGAAGAAACCATCCGCAAGCACGACAGGAAAGTATATGCTCAAGGCCGTCAGGAAGGCGAGAGTATCGGCATGTCCAAGGGACGACAGGAAGGCATGCGTCTTGCGGCTCAAAAGCTCAAGGAACATGGCCGTAGCCGGGAAGAGATTGCCGCCCTGCTGGGCATCGATATTGATGAAGTGAAACAGGAGCCGGCAGAGGGCTGAAACTCAGGCTGGAATGGGTACACAACGCGGTGCCCCGATCCATGTTCCGCGGCCATCGGCCTGATTCCGCACGAGCCGTTATTCATATACGCAAGGCCAAGGGAAAATCCCGGCCTTGGTTTATCAGCTAGCTACTGAATGCAAAACCGGGCGGTTGAGACTACGCCTTCTTGCTTATCTGCTTGCTGCCTTTTCCGGCAACTGCAAGCACACCCGTTCCAGAAAATACTTCAACTGCCCTGTCTACAGAATTGCTCGGAGCACTGTTTTGGAACGATTAGCCAGTTACACGAAGATGGTTCTTCTCGATTGCCCGTGAGCGCCAGTGCTCTCCTATGGCCTGGACAAACTCGGAGCGGACCAGCTTGGCTCGATCCACGAGCCAGTCACCTTCGTCTCTACGTATGTACAACCCTTCAAGCGGGCCGTCGCGGAAGCAGCTGGTAGCTGTTGCAACGAGGTCGACGAGAGCGGACGTTGAATACCGGCCTGCATCGATGGCTGGAACAGTGGCAAGCGTCAGCCCGGTAGCCAGAGTATTTCGGCGAGGCACGCTCCAGAACCGTCCCACGGCCCTGTCGTATACATCAAAGGCGACAAACCAGTCTGGCAGGCGGTCGTAATCCAAGGAATGCCGTGCCGCGCACCATTCGCCAAAGAGCACGAGTTCGGCTCCCAGCGCGTCGAACAGGTCATCCTGCCGCAGATCAAGCCAGTGCCCCAAGCCAGCAAACTGGCCAGCGAACGGAGGATCAAGATAGCCCCCGCGGTTCTGCACCCGGAGCTGGCCGTCTGAGTCAAAGGAAACACCCAGGTTGGCACCGTCAACCTTTTCCTCGAGGATTATCGGCGCAGCCAAAAATGCATCCGCTTCTTCCCTGGTCAGAACCTTGTCATCGCGCGGTATGGAGGCACCGAGCCAAGCGAGGTGCGGGGTATGCGGAAAGCGGATGAAAGGGGTCATGTGCCAAATTTCTTTGTATGGAATTTTTTTAGGTCAGCCATACATATAAACTCAACGTTGATTCCATGAAGCTTAAGGGCGGCTTCCCAGTCTAGCCACTTTGAATCAGCCGCCTCGAGTATCGTGGGCTTGTCAGGGTGCGACGCCGCTACCGCTACAAACTTCTTGTCCGGTGGATCAAAATTCATCAAGGCTGGATGCCTTGGAAATGATACATACGCACCAGTAGAATCTTTTGGAATATCGACAAGATCACAGCGTTTATCGTTGCACCGGTTTCTCAGTACCCACTTGGCAAAAACATCACCAGGCGTCTTTCCGTGATTTGGTTTATTCCTGTTAAGATACTCGCCAACGATTTCATACCCGCTATCCAAAGCCAGGCGCCCATGTTTCATGATTGCTTCAAGCCGTTGTATGCACGCGACAACACAGGCATCCGATACATCGTGATGCTGTCCGCCGGCAACGAGAATGACATTGGTGTCGAGTATCCAGGTGTTGCCGGGCATGCCGTTACGCCTGCTTTCTGGCAAGGGCCGCAATTGTCCGTGCGGCTATTTCTTCCATTTCATTGCCAAAAAAGTCTTCCGGCCAATTGGATATCTCGCCATATTCATCAATCCGCAGTTCTTCGATAATGGACTCTCCGCGCTTGACTGAACAAAAATACATGGCAACATCAGAAGCCTCAAGAGACTTCTCGGCGATGCGTCGCTGCAGGCGATTGAGCAAATGTTCAGAATGTCTCTCGATTATCAACTGGACATTCCTGGGATTGCCATTTTCTCTTGATTGCACTGCCGAGATGAAAACATCGGCGAGCCCCGCCTGGACCTGGGGATGCAGGTGTATCTCCGGCTGCTCCATGAGAACGATTGAATTACTCGGGGCGTAAAACGACTCCACGATGGCAGGCAATACCTGGGAAATGCCGAAACCAACATCGGTTATCCTCACCTGGCTGGCTTTTACATGGGTCCTGATCAGGACTTCATATTCCTTGCGGCCTTCCGCGACGGCCTTGAGCTCGAATGAATGGATGACTCCAATTTCCTTGAGCCACTGGGCGATGAACGGAATAAAATCCATATTCGCCGCCTTTGACTTTCTATTCAGCTTTCTGCCCTGCGCTTGCGCGGCAAGCATCGCGCCGATCGCGTTCTCGCCCCTGGGGCCGACATCCTCGTATGATTCTCCCGACCACTGGTAAATACGCCGGGGATCGTCACGCAGCGGTCCTAGATGATGCACGCTATTGAACAGCGACTCCACCGCAAGCGCAAAGTCGATGAGGAACCCAGCATTCTGGAAGCGGGCCCGAACCTGATCAGAAATACGGTGGAACTTTTCAGGTGCCTCTAGAGGCCAAGCCCGCCCCGTTGTCCTGACCAGTTTATAGTTTTTTGAATCAAGCTGATAGGAACCATCAGCGCTGCGGATATAGGAAGCATCCAGATCCTTGTTCGTTCCATTCAGGGTATAGCACATGCTCTGGACGCTCGGCTGCCGGGTGCCATTGGCATCGATGACGGTGCTCATCGACAAGCCGGTACCTGAAAATGTCGATGCCGGTTTGAGCGGATCAATGACATCCATCCTGTGCGGAAGATCCCAGGACAGTTCAAAGCCCAAGGCCTTGGACAGATCACGCCCATGCAGGCAATCCTCAAAGGTACCAAGGTCGATGAGCGACTTGGAATCACCGAGGTTGAGTGCCCGCTTGCGGTCGGCTGAGCCAACGGTCTGTTTGAGCGCGAGCAGCAGATGGCCAATGCTACTCTTGCCGGCGCTGTTGGGGCCAAAAAGCACCGTGAGCGGTGCCAGGCGCAGGGTTTTCGTATCCTTCCATGCCTTGAAGTTCTGTATCTTGAGCGATTTAAGCATCAGAATCCTCCACCAGTTCCACAACTGTATACGAAAATCTCAAACTCTGGTATCACGATCCATTAACGCACGTGTTCACCAATGTACGGGGGTGTTATCAGATCAAACGCGTTCCAGGGTTCGCATGTAATCAATAATGGTTGTATCACACAACAGGTCTGATTGTAGAAGAGAACGGGTCAACCTGATGCCCTCCATGGTACGGCATCGACTGAGTGCCACATAGGTCATTCCCGACTCAAAGGCTCCACCGGTCAGATCAATCTTTATCCGATCAACGGTCTGCCCCTGCATCTTGTGGATGGTAGCAGCCCACGCGAGCCGAATGGGAAATTGTACAAACGATGCATACTCACGGGGTACTAAGCGGTGTGTTTTAGGATCCAGCTCATACTTGATCATGGGCCATCGAGCCCGCTCGACATCCCAAGTACCCGTTCCCGTGGTCACGCGGATTTTATCCCGAGAAACCCGCTCTACGATACCGAGATCGCCGTTAACCCATTGCTTTCCTTCGTCGTTCTTAATCATCATCACTTGAGCACCCAGCTTGAGCTCAAGAACCCTGTCTGCTGGATACGTATCATCTCCCTCATCGGGGTCCCTCGAAACACCCCTCTCTTCGATGCGTGCCTTCCAGGATTTTAACGGTCCTGGCAACTCTTCAAGGCGAGTTCTGTTGAATTTGGCAGCTGTACTACGCCGTGGGGTCACGGTAAGATAGAATACCGACTGCGGAAACTCAGGCTCTCGTCGTACGCTACGGTTGAACCAGTCCAGGCGGTCTCCCGCAATGGTTGCACTCCGGATTTCAGCCAAGAAGTCAAGAAAATCACCAGCATTCTGTCGGAATACACGGGTCAGTTCTACGACCTTTATAGATCTATTCTCGAAAGTCTTCGCGGCAAAAAACCATCGTACATTGTCATATTTTTCTTTGTAATAGGCCTTAACTGCCGCATCTTTATCTATGACGGGAGGCAACTGATGCAGGTCGCCAACCAGAAGTACCTGAACACCTCCAAAAGGACGCGTATCTCCACGTGCAGAACGAAGGGCAGAATCCATGGCATCCAGCATATCGGGCCGGAGCATTGAAACTTCGTCAACTATAAGTACTTCAAGAGCCTGGGCTCGAGCCTTGAATGAATATCGCGTGCAGCCCCAGCCTAGTTCAAGAACATTGAATGGCATCATGAAAAAAGAGTTGATTGTCTGTCCACCGATATTGAGTGCTGCAGTACCGGTAAATGACAATACGACAAGATTCAGGTACGATAACCTTGAACGCAAGGCTCTAATAAGCGTGCTCTTTCCTGTGCCCGGTTTGCCGGTAATGAAGAGCAGCTTCTCGCCGTTTTCAACAAGCTCAAAAACATGCTGCAACTCGTCAGTCATGGTAAAAACATCAGGCTCAGCCCTGTTTCTTCCTAAAATAAGAGCCGCGCGCAAAGCCTCTTCGCGATCCTTGCGGTTGCGTAGTTCTTCAGCCTGGCGAGCTTCTTCAGCTAACAGGCGTGCTTGTCGTTCTTCTTCAGCGAGCCGTAATTCCTCGTCTCGCATAAGCAACAGGCTTGACCGACCAGAACGAAATGCAGCTATCTCTTCTGGCTCATA
>CAXZAJ010000158.1:0-8872 GCA_964293355.1 uncultured bacterium | reverse complement strand
TCCCGGGGAGCCGCGGGATCGCACCTCCGCGTACTCGCAGAGTTGCACCCCGCGGCAGGGGGCGCATCTGGCGATGGCTACTGCCAAGCTGATGATAGCGCCCCCTGAAATTTGAACCAGTTTAGAATTACACGAGACCGCGACCGCGGAGCAGAGCCTTGACGTCGGGATCCCGGCCACGGAAGGCGCGGTAGGCTTCGGCGGGGTCCAGGGTGTTGCCCGCGGACAGCACGTAGCGCTTGAACCTGGCGGCCAGGTCAGGATTGAAAACGTTGCCTGAAGCCTCGAAGGCCTCGAAACCATCGGCGTCCAGGACCTCGGCCCACATGTACACGTAGTAGCCGGCCGCGTAGCCGTTGTCGGCAAAGAGGTGCCGGAACTGGGGCAGACGGTGACGCATGCCAACGGCCTCGGGCACGCCCAGGCGCTTGCATTCCGCTGCTTCGAAAGCTGCCAGATTGACGTGAGCCGGATCGGGATGCTGGTGCAGCGCCATGTCGATGAGGGCACAGGAGGTGTAGGCCACCGTCAGGAAACCCTGGTTGAAGTGCTCGCTCTTCTTGATGAGCGCGATGAGCTCGTCGCTGATGGGCTGGCCGGTCTGGGCGTGGATGGCGTGCTTCTTGAGTATCTCGGGCGTCAGTGCCCAGTGCTCGTTGATCTGGCTAGGCAACTCGACGAAGTCGCGCAGCACGCTGGTGCCCGCGAGGCGATTGTACGTGACGTTGGACAGGAGGCCGTGGAGCCCGTGGCCGAACTCATGGAACAGCGTCCGCAGGTCGTCCAGGGACAGCAGAGTGGGCTTGCCCTCCGGCGCCTTGGCGAAGTTGTTGTTGTTGATGACGATGGGATAGAGGAGCGTTTCGGGGCGGTTGCGGGACTGGCAGCGGAACTCGTTCATCCACGCGCCGCCGCGCTTGGTGGGGCGCGCGAAGCTGTCGGCAATGAAGACGCCCAGGATCTCGCCGGTCTTGCTGTCCTGCATCTCGTAGAGGCGGGCATCCGGGTGGTAGAGCGGCACGCCGGTAACTTCCTTGAAGCTGATGCCGTAAAGCCGGCCCGCCGCGTCGAACATGGCATCCGTCATGCGGTCCAGCTGGAAGTACGGCTTGAGTTCGGCTTCGTCCAGGTTGTAGCGCTCCGCCCGGAGCTTCTCGGCGTAGAAGTTCCAGTCCCAGCCCATGATGGGGCCTTTGAAGCCTTCCTTGGCGGCCAGGGTTTCCAGGTCTTTCTGCTCCTGCAGGGCGCGTTCGCGGGCGGGCACCCATACGCGCATGAGGAGATCGTCCACCGCGGCAGGCTTCTTGGCCATGCGGTCCACCAGGGCGTAGTCAGCGTAGCTCTTGTAGCCCATGAGGCCAGCCAGTTCGGCGCGCAGGCGGATTATTTTCTCGGCCACGGGTTTGGTTTCACGCTCGGGGCAGGTCTCGCCGCGGGCCTTGAAGGCGCGCCAGACCTGTTCACGCAGGTCGCGGCGGGTGGAATACGTCAGGAACGGGTCGACGAGGGACGGCGACAGATTGATCGCATAGCCTTGCAGGCCCTTGTCGGCAGCTACGGACTTTGCGGCGTCCAGCACGAATTCGGGTAGACCGGCGCGGTCGGCATCGGTGACCAGGGGCAGGCAGAACGCGGCCTCGTCACCGAGCACGGACTGGCTGAAAGTGGTGAAGAGCCCGGCGAGTTCCTCGGTGATGGCGGCGTAGCGTTTTCTTGCGTCTCCTACAAGGAGAGCGCCTTCCATCACGTAATCCAGGTGCACCCGCTCCAGGAGGCGCAGCTCTTCTGCTTTCAGGCCCAGCTGGGCGCGCTTGCGGAACAGTTCGTCGACGCGGCTGAAGACGCCGGCGTGCAGGCTCAGCCAACTGGCGTGCGCCGCGACTTTGGGCATGAGCTCGCGCTCTGCGGCCTGCAGCGCGTCGTTGGTCTCGCTGGCGGTAAGGTTGAAGAACACGCCGGATACCCTGACGTACTCCTGCCCGGAGCGGTCCAGCGCGGCCACGGTATTCAGGAAGCTGGCAGGCTCCGGATTGGCGGCTATCGCGTCCACCTCCGCCCGGTGCGCGGCCATGGTCACTTCAAAGGCGGGCGAAAAATGCTCCGGTTTGATCTGGTCAAAAGGCGGGAGCCCGTAAGGGGTCTCCCACGTGGTGATGAGCGGGTTGGTATTCATGGAGGAGATTATTGAGGGCTGGCGCCGAAGCGTCAAGGTCGCTCGATGTCTCTCCATGGCGGTACTGGCTGCGTTCAGCCGGCCGAGTGCCGTCGTGCGCTCGGCGACCTTGGCTTCCAGGTCGCGCCGTGATTCGTTGACGACCGTAGCCATCATGGTAAACCGCCGTATCAGCCGCCGTATCTCAATGGACCCAAAGTCGATCAGGGTCTGGTTCCGGTGGAGCTGAATGGCGCGGTAGTGGTCGACGAAGAGGCCCGTCACGCCCGGATCTTCCTCGTTGACCACGTCGGTGAGGAAAGCGGTCAGGTCGAGGCGGGTACCGACAGGATGATGAAGAACAGGATGGCAAAGGCGTTGAACCGCGGCTGCAGGTTCTTCGTTCGCCGGAGGAATCTATACCGCATGTTCTACCACCTGTCCTATCAGTTGACCGGGAGTGTAGCGCGAAGAAAACTGATTAGTAAACAGCGTTACGAGCTGAACGGGATTATGGGCAACGGGGCAAGAAATATCTTGACACATTTGTTTTGTCATGACATTTTTATGAAACATAAGTCTCATACCTGTATTCCAGAGGAGCCTGTACTGTGATGATACTGGAGCAGATCAGAGCGAAGCTTCATGAAATGCCCCCAAACTTCCGCAAGATAGGTTCATATATTCTAGACAATGAACTGAGCTTTGCGTCCGCTTCAGTCCATACGGTCAGCACAGATGTAGGCCTGAGCAGCGCCACCTTGGTCCGTTTTGCTATGCAACTGGGTTTAACCGGGTATCAGGACCTGAAAAAAAACGTCCAGGCCGAGATCAGCCATCGCCGCAGTCCTTACGACAAGATCCTGCGATCCGATCTTGATCTCCTTCCCCAGGAGATGCGACTGCAGAAGCTGTTCAAGAATGAATATAACAACCTCGCGACAACCTTCAACGATCTGGGACTGGTGGAAACCAACACTATCCTGCAAGGAATAAAACGGGCGAGGAAAATATTCATTACTGGATTCGGGATGAGCCAGCATCTGGCCCGGCTCTTCGAGTCGACCCTGCTCTCCAGCATGGATAATGACATAGCAGTAATAACGGGATCTGTTTCCGATTATACGCCCCGGCTTAAATCATTTGGTCCTGAAGATGTCATGTTCATCCTGACCTTCCCTCCCTACTCTGCAGAGGTCAAACACGTAGCCAGCGTTGTCAAGGCAAAAGGCGGAAGCCTGTACCTGTTCACCGATTCAGCGAACTGTCCCGTGTATGCGGACGCTGACGCTATTATCAGATGCGCGTCCAATTCACTGCTGCTGGAAAACTCGTTCATCGGAATCATCGCGGTGATTCAATTACTGGCTCACTATTTATACCTGGACTCTAAAGACTCCTCGGCTGAAAGCAGACGCGGTCAATTGCAGATGGAACAAGCAGGCTACTCCCAAATCAACACTTGCAAGGATACACAATAATGATGAACCTGAAAGTCAACGGCGCTACCATGTTGCTCATCAAGAATGGCGAAATCTACGCACCAGACCCGCTCGGAAAGACTGACATCCTGATCGGTGGCGGAAAAATCCTGGCCATGGGACAGAACATCAATGCTTCATCGTTACCCTGCACGGTGGATGTAATCGATGCAGCCGGGGCGATCCTGATACCTGGCTTTATAGATGGCCACCAGCATTTTACTGGTGGTGGTGGGGAAGGTGGCTTCAACTCCCGCGTCCCGGAGATGCAGGTCTCGATGAATTTCAGGAACGGTGTGACAACGGCCGTGGGCATGCTCGGCACCGACTCGCTTACCAGAACCGTGGAGAGTCTGTACGCCAAAACCCAGGCTCTCAATGCCGACGGCATGAGCGCATATATGCTCACCGGCGCGTACTGGAGTCCAGCTCCCACCATTACAGGATCCATATCCAGGGATCTGGTATATCTGCAGCCAGTAATCGGCGCCACGCTGGCACTCTCTGATCCCCGCGGCCCCCACCTTGACGTGGGAGCCCTGGCAACCATAGCCGCGGATATCCAGGTCGCTGCCCTCGTAGCGGCCAAGGCAGGCATCATCACCGTGCATACCGGCATCAGGAACCAGGCCCTGGACCTCATCATGGAAGCGGTTGAAAAATACGAAATCAGGCCAGGACTGTTCGTCCCGACGCATATCAACCGCAAAAGCGAAAAGCTGCGCACGCAAGTCTTCAGCCTGGCTGAACGAGGTGCCGTTGTGGACGCAACCTGCATGCCCTTCCTGCCCGAATCGGATTCACCGAAGATCAGCGCGGCTGAATTCGCCATCATCGCTCGAGACAACGGCCTGCTCAACCAGGTCACTTTCAGTTCCGACGCCGGAGGCTCCATTCCGGTCTGGAATGCAGACCACAGCCGCATCACCGGCATGGGTGTAGGCACCCCCTCGTCCCTGCTCTTTGAACTGAACCAGCTGGTCAACACCAAGGGTATGCCGTTGGAGCAGGCTCTCCTGCCCCTGACTACCACTCCTGCCCGCATATACGGATTCGACACCTTCAAGGGCGCACTGAGAACGGGTATGGATGCGGATATCATCGTCATGGATCCTTCCACATTCTCGATACGCGATGTCATAGCCAAAGGCCTGATTGCGGTACGGAACGGCAATGTGGAAAGGAAAGGAAACTTTGAATAACTCCACTCCGGAGACACGGCTGGCGGAAGATGAAATCCTTTCTGTTCAGGGTCTTTCCCTGAGTTTCCCCGCGTTCAAGAAATTCACCCAGGTTCTTCATGATGTCTCGTTCACGGTAAAAAAGGGTGAAACCCTGGCGATAGTCGGCGAATCCGGTTCTGGCAAGACCGTTACCATGCGGCGGGTGATGCAGCTCCTGGGGACAGTACGGACCGATTCCGGCTGTATCCTGCTCCGGAAGAGGGATGGCTCGGTAGTTGACATCACGGGGATGAGCAACAGGGATGCGGCAGCGATCAGGGGCACTGACATGTCGATGATTTTCCAGGAACCCATGACCTCGCTGAATCCGCTGTTCACCATCGGGAACCAACTCAGCGAAGCCATCCTGGTACACGAGAAAGTAAGTCAGCAGACCGCCCGGAAAAGGGTTATCGAGCTGCTAGACCTCGTCCGCTTTCCCGACTCTGAAAGACGGCTTGGCGACTATCCCTACCAACTTTCAGGCGGCATGCGCCAGCGGGTGATGATAGCCATGGCCCTGGCTTGTGGACCACAGATCCTCATCGCCGATGAACCGACCACGGCGCTGGACGTGACCATACAGGCCCAGATGCTTGCTCTGATCAAGTCGATACAGGAAAAAACCGGTATCGCCGTAGTATTCATCACCCATGACATGGGCGTTGTTGCTGAAATAGCTGACCGGGTAATGATCATGTACAAAGGCAAAGTGGTTGAACAGAATGACGTGCACACCGTCTTTGCCAACGCCAGTCATCCGTATACCAGAGCCCTGCTGAAGGCGGTGCCCAAACTTGGCTCCATGAAGGGCAGGCCCAATCCGGCCACTCTGGCGGTACTTGAAATGTCAAAGGAACTTGACCGCAAGGAAGGTGACGCTGTACCGGAAGAAGTCACAATCGACACAGCCGACTATACCCGGGAACCAATTTTGCGAGTCAGCGACCTGACCACACGGTTTGTGGCACGCAAGGATTTTTTCGGTCGACCGACCCATCTGGTGCACGCCGTCGAAGGAGTCAGCTTCGACCTCTATCCCGGGGAAACACTGGGCATAGTAGGCGAATCCGGTTGCGGTAAGTCCACCACTGGCTACTCGATACTCAAGCTGGTACCCGCCAAAGGCAATGTGCTGTTCCAGGGACAGGACCTGCTGAACATTCCACATGACACGATGCAGAAAATTCGCAGGGATATCCAGTTCATATTCCAAGACCCGTATGCCTCGCTCAACCCGCGCTTGCGGATTGAAGATGCCATCGAGGAACCGATGATCATCCACAAACTGGGCGACAAGCAGGAGCGCAAACGACGAGTTGCCTATCTACTGGACCGTGTGGGAATTCCCGCCACGCATGCGACACGCTACCCATTCGAATTCTCCGGTGGCCAGCGCCAGCGCATAGCCATAGCCCGTGCTCTGGCCACGCAGCCCAAGGTAGTCATCGCGGATGAAGCAGTGTCGTCACTGGACGTATCCATCCAGGCTACCATCCTGAACCTGATGATGGAGATACAGAAAGATTTCAACCTGGCGTATATCTTCATCTCGCATAACATGGCCGTGGTCGAGCGGGTGAGCAACAGGATCATGGTGATGTACCTGGGCCAAGTGGTCGAAGCCGGTACCAGGCAACACGTATTCGAGAACCCTATGCATCCGTATACAAAGAAACTGATGTCGGCCATCCCCATCCCCGATCCTGACCGCAGATCCAGTTTCAGCATGCTCAAGGGCGAGATACCAAGCACGGTACATCGGATCGGAAATGCCCCGCGCAGGCTCGTGCTTGAAGAAGTGGAATCCGGACACTTTGTTGCCGGCACTAATGAGGATATGGATCCATCTCTGGCTACCACGGCTTGAGATGGTTTTTCATACAATCACGAAGAGGAGGAACGGAATGACCCTGAAACGACTGGCACTGGTTCTCATGATTTCCCTTGCCTGCGCGCCGCTGTTCGCGCAATCAAAGGACATCATCTACGCGTCGGACTCGACGACGAAATCCCTGGACCCGCACAACACCTCGGATACCTATTCCGGTGCTATCGAGCGGGCCATCTGCCAGGGCCTGGTCGGTTTTGACAAGGATCTGAAGGTGATTCCGCTCCTCGCGGAATCATATACGTTCAATGAAGCAGCTACCGAGTATACCTTCAAGCTGCGCAAGGGCATCAAGTTCCACGACGGAGCGGCCTTCAACGCACAGGCAGTCAAGGTGAATATCGATCGCCTGATGACAGGCAAGTATGTCCGCAGCAGCCTGATGGACCCCGTAAAAGAATTGGTCATCGTCGATGACTACACGGTCAAGTTCCTGCTCAAGGAACCGTTCGGAGCCTTCATCAACGCAGTCGCCCACCCTGGTGCCCTGATGCTGAGCCCCGACGCCATCGCGAAGTACGGTGACGGCATCAGCGCCAATCCCGTCGGCACCGGCCCCTTCATGTTCGGCGAATGGGTTTCCGGCAGCTACGTACTCATCAAGAAGAATCCCAACTACTGGAAGGGTACTGTAAAGGTAGACTCCATCAAGTTCCAGCCAGTTCCGGAGAATGGATCCCGCGTGGCCATGCTCCGTGCAGGCCAGGCGCATTACATTTACCCCATGCCCGCGGAATTGCTCCAGCTCGTTGAAAAAGACGCCAAGATTGAAGTAATCAAACAGGCATCGATCATCGAGCGCTATATGATCCTTAACACCGCTTCAAAGCCCCTGTCCGATGTGCGGGTACGCCAGGCCATCAATTATGCCCTGGACAAGAAAGCTATCATCCGCATCGCCTGGGGTGGATCAGCCACAGAAGCCGATTCCATCTATCCGTCCGCCCTGCCCTTCTACAAGAAACAGGGTCCCTGGCCGCTCGACGTGAACAAGGCCAAGGCCCTCATGAAGGAAGCTGGATACGAGAAGGGCTTTAAGGTTGTCTTCCTGACACCAAACGCAAGTGCCCGCATGAGGGTTACCGAGATGGTACAGCAGCAACTAGCTGTCATCGGTATCACCGGCGATATCCAGTCAATGGATTCAGCAAGTTTCTATGACAAGCTCGCCACCAACAAGCTGGCGGATATGGGGGACGCACCCTTCATCGCTTTCGGCGGCTGGTCGGCATCGACCGGTGACGCTGACTGGGCCACCCGTCCGCTACTGGCCAGCGAGGCATTCCCGCCTGCCATGTCCAACTACGGTTTTTTCAGCAACAAGATCGTCGATGATGCCATTAAGCAGGGTCTGACCTCGGCAAATCCGGCTGTGCGCGGCAAGGCGTACGCCCAGGTTCAGGATGAATCCTGGAAAGCTGCCCCCTGGGGCTTCCTCTTCGTAGACACCATGATCGCGGCCAAATCAAAGAACCTGACGGGTATATACCCCATGGCCGATGGATCCTTCTCGGTAGAAGAAGCAGAGCTCCTCAAATAATGATCAAGTACTTTCTGAAGCGTTGTCTAGCGATGCTTCCGGTCCTGGTGGTAGTCTCGATACTGGCGTTTTCCTTCGTGCACTTGTTGCCGGGGGATCCCGCCCGCATCGTAGCGGGCGAAGACGCCAACGAGGCTACCATCGCCAGGATTCGAAGTGAACTGGGCCTCGACCGGTCGCTCCCCGAGCAATATATGACTTACATGGGCAAGTTGTTCCGGGGAGACCTGGGCATAAGCCTGCGGAGCAAGCTGCCTGTAGCCCAGGAGATAGCGCTGAGGTATCCGGCAACGTTGGCCCTGGCCCTGACCAGCATGACCTGGTCGATCATCGTCGGGGTCCTGTTCGGTGCCATCGCCGCCATGAACCGGGGAAAGTGGCAGGACTACACGGCTATGGTGCTCTCGGTCTCGGGAATTTCATTGCCCCAGTTCTGGCTTGGATTGCTGCTCATGCAGCTGATCTGGCCAAGGGTCATCCGGTCGCACAGGTACGCGACAACGCATTGTCAAAAGCGCGCTTTGAATTCCGCTGGGATGATCAATTCAATCTACGACTCGATCCAGAAAAGGCACAGGAAATTCA
>CAXZAJ010000157.1:0-8903 GCA_964293355.1 uncultured bacterium | reverse complement strand
TCAAGCTCGACGCCATGGGACGCGTGATGGACGAAGCGGTAGAGAAGGCTCTCGAAGGCGAAACGCTCGTTCCGCTCTCGTATGCCCAGCCCTCCCTCGATGGAGAGCCCCGCTTCGAGCTCGATTCTGACTTTTCTTTCTCTGTTTCCTATGACGTATTCCCAGAGGTCACTCCCGGTTCTGTCGATGGCTCGGAAATCGAGTTGCCCCAGGTTGCTGTTGCGAAGGCCGATGAAGAGCGCGAGATGGACGAGATCCGCGAGCGCAATGCCATCGTCATGGACAAGGACGAGAAAGCAGCCGCGAAGAAGGGCGATATTGCCACCGTCGATTACTCGGAACTCGACGCTGCCGGCGCACTCATTGAAGGATCGGAACGTCAGGATTTCGTCTTCGAGATAGGTACAGGGCATAACCTTTACAAGTTCGATGATGAAGTGATCGGCATGAAGAAGGGCGATGAAAAGACCTTTGACAAGACGTTCCCCGCTGACTTCGAGTATGCCGAGTTTGCAGGCCTTACCAAAAAACTCAAGGTCAAGCTTACCAAGCTCAAAGAGAAAAAGCTCCCCGCCCTGGATGACGAACTGGCCCAGGACGTGTCCGAAAAATTCAAGACCCTGGATGACCTCAAGGCCGACATCAAGGGCAAGCTCGAGAAGCGACTCGAAGACCGCCTCCGCTCGCTCCGCGAAAAAGCCATCATTGACCTGCTTGTAGAGAAATCAGCAGTCGATATTCCTGCTTCAATGATTGCCGCAGAACTTGAGATGCGCCTGCGGAACCTCATGCAGCGCATGGGCATAGAGAATGAAGAGAAACTCACCCAGATAGTCAGCATGAGCGGCCGTTCCATTGATCAGCTCCGCGAAGAGTGGCGTCCCGAGGCAGAGAAAGCCATCAAGACCCGCCTGGTCATGGACAAGCTGGTGGAGGAAGGCAAGTATGAGGCTTCTGATGACGACATCGCTGCCGAGTACGCCAAGATGGCATCGGATTCCAGCCTTTCCGCTGAAGAAGTCAAGGCAGAATACGAGCGCCGTGGCATGATTGACTATCTCAAGGACCGGATCAAGGAAGACAAGCTTCTCGCCGAACTTGAGAAAAAGGTAAAGACGAAGAAGGGCAAGAAGGTCGCCTTCGTGGACTTGTTCAAGGAAAATGAGTAATCTTGTCCCCGAGGTACAACATGATCGAGAAGATGCATAACCTCGTCCCGGTTGTCATTGAACAGACCGGTATTGGCGAGCGTTCCTACGATATTTATTCACGGTTGCTTAAAGACCGTATCGTGTTCGTAGATGGCGAGATAAACGACCTTACGGCCGATCTCGTGGTCGCACAGCTCCTCTTCCTTGCGTCGCAGGACGCCGAGAAGGACATCGACCTGTATATCAACTCGCCTGGCGGCGCTGTAACAGCTGGCTTGGCGATCTACGATACCATGCAGATCGTGCAACCGGACATCAAGACCATCTGCGTGGGACAGGCCTCCAGCATGGGAGCCCTCCTCCTCGCTGGTGGTGCCGCGGGCAAACGCATGGCACTTCCGAGTTCACGCATCCTGATACACCAGCCCTGGGGCGGAGTGCAGGGGCAGGCCTCTGATATAAGCATCCAGGCACGCGAAATCATCAGAATGAAGCGCATGACGGTAGAATATTTTGCCAGGCATACGGGCAAATCCATCGAGCGTGTGGCCCAGGACATGGAACGCGACTTTTATATGTCGGCTCAGGAAGCTGTGGAGTACGGCCTGGTGGATACGATACTCGAACGGAGGAAGCATGGCCCGGTCGAAGTCAAGTAAGACAACCGAGAGCGAAGATTCCCACGAGTGTTCTTTCTGTGGAAAATCCGCGGAATTTGCCAAAAGGCTTATAGCCGGCCCAGGTGTATACATCTGCGATGAATGCATTCAGGTCTGCAACCGCATCCTCTCCGAGGACGAAAGCGCGGCCTCGGGTGATTTCTCTACCGACGTACCCAAGCCCAAGGAAATCAAGGAATACCTTGACCAGTACGTCATTGGCCAGGATTATGCAAAAAAGGTTCTTTCGGTAGCCGTGTACAATCACTATAAACGCATTGCCAATTCCCGCACGCTGACCGATGGCATTGAACTGGAGAAATCCAACGTCCTGCTTCTTGGACCAACGGGTACCGGCAAGACGTTGCTTGCGCGAACCCTTGCCAAGAAGCTCAATGTACCCTTCGCCATAGCGGATGCGACAACGCTTACCGAGGCCGGCTATGTAGGCGAGGATGTTGAGAACATCCTGCTCAAACTCATCCAGAACGCTGGCGGCAACGTCGCACTGGCTGAGAAGGGCATCATCTACATCGATGAGATAGACAAGATCGCCCGTAAAACCCAGAACGTCTCGATTACCCGGGATGTTTCAGGAGAAGGCGTCCAGCAGGCTTTGCTCAAGATCATCGAGGGTACGGTAGCCAATGTTCCTCCCCAGGGCGGACGAAAGCACCCGCAGCAGGAATACATCCGCATCGACACGACAAACATCCTGTTTATTTGCGGAGGAGCATTTGTAGGCCTGGACAAAACGATCGAATCCAGGGTCGCCAAAGCAGCTCTAGGGTTTGGCGCGGAAGTCCAGTCCAGAACAAAAATCGGCCTGCGAGAATTGTTTACCAACATACATCCGGATGATTTGGTCAAGTTTGGCATGATTCCCGAGTTCATCGGTCGGCTGCCCATTCAGGTAGCACTGGACAATCTTGAAGCCGCCGACCTCAAGCGCATCATCACCGAACCCAAGAACGCGATACTCAAGCAATACCAGGAAAGTTTCAAGCTCGATGGCGCGGATCTTGTGTTCTCGCCTGAAGCAATAGATGCGATAGCCGAACAAGCAATAACCCGAAACACCGGTGCCCGTGGCTTGCGATCAATCGTCGAGAACCTGCTCGTCGACGTCATGTTCGACTTGCCCAGTGATGCGGAGAGCAAGCGCGTCGTAGTCACTCGCGATACAGTCATCTCCAAGCACCCGCCCATCGTGGAAGGCCTGAAGAAGAGCGCATGAGCATTCTGGATTCCTTGCGTCCCAAGGGTGACGCTGTGGAAATTCCGCTTGTCTATGTGAGGGACGCGGTCGTATTCCCGCATACGATCGCTCCCGTACTTGCCGCTACAAAATTCTGCATAGCAGCCTCCGAGGCAGCCGGAACTTCAGACAAGCAGATTTTCATCTCGCTACTAAAAAACATTCCACCTGACGGTGCGAATGACATTGATGTGCAGGAAATCGGTACCGTATCCCATGTACTGCAATCGATTAAGCTGGCAGATGGTTCCGTCCGGCTGCTCGTGGAAGGTCAACGTCGGGCACGGCTTCGACGCACCGTATTCCGCAAGGAATATCTGGGCGCTATCGTCGACTTGCTCTCCGATGAGGATCAATTGTTCCCGGACGACAAGGAATTCAGCGCGCTGGTACAGATAGTCCGCCGGGACTTTGCCAGCTATGCTGAACTGGTAAAAAAAATCCCCGCTGAAGTGACCCATGCCGTTCAGCGCGCCGAGTCTCCCCACAAACTTTGCAATACCATTGCCAACGCGATGGGGCTGAAGACTGAACGCAAACAGGAACTTCTTGCTGTCGTACCTGTCAGGGATCGGCTCGAAGCCACCGCGCAGGCGTTGTCCCAGGATATTGAATTACTTACCATCCAGAAACGTATTTCACAGAAAGTGCGCGCCCGGATGGACAAGACCCAGAAGGATTATTTTCTTCAGGAACAGCTCAAGGAAATAAACAAGGAACTTGGTCGAGAAGATGACGAGAATGAATTTGCCGAACTGCTGGGCAGGATAGAGGCAAAGAATCCACCCCAGGAAGTTCTGGATAAAGCAAAAAAAGAACTGGCTCGCCTTGCGAAACTCCAGCCCTTGTCGCCCGAGGCTGGAGTCATACGAGGCTACTGCGAATGGCTAGCCGATTTACCCTGGTCTGCCAAGTCCGCAGAAGCCAAGGATCTTGCTACCGCCAAGCTTGCGCTTGATGAAGATCATTATGGCATGAAGAAGGTCAAAGAGCGCATCCTCGAATTCATAGCCGTCAGGCAACTGAACAACTCGCTCAAAGGCCCGATCCTGTGCCTCGTGGGGCCACCCGGTACCGGCAAGACCAGCCTGGGCAGATCCATAGCGCGTGCCCTGAACCGTGATTTCGTGCGCATGAGCCTCGGTGGAGTGCGGGACGAGGCCGAGATACGTGGCCACCGCAAGACCTATGTTGGCGCCTTGCCTGGAAAAATCGTGCAGAGCATGCGCAAGGCCGGCTCGACCAATCCAGTATTCCTCCTTGATGAGATAGACAAAATGTCCAGCGATTTCAGGGGTGATCCTGCGAGCGCGCTCCTTGAGGTGCTGGATCCGGAGCAGAACGCCACGTTTGTCGACCATTACCTTGAACTGCCCTGCGATCTCTCGGGCGTCATGTTCGTGACAACGGCCAACGGCGTACAGTCGATACCGTATGCGCTCCTCGACCGCATGGAACTGATCGAGATTCCCGGCTACAGTGAATACGAGAAGCTTGAAATAGCAAAGCATTTCATAGTGCCAAAACAGATAACGGAAAATGGACTCGGCGGGTCAGGGTTGAGGATCCGTGATGACGCAATTCTGGAAATCATACGGCACTACACGATGGAATCTGGCGTGCGTTCACTGGAGCGACAAATTGCCCATGTCGTGCGCAAGACTGCGGAACAGGCGGTCAATGCGGGTTACGCCACGGGCGAAAAACCGATTGCAGATTTCAAGCGAATCATCGGTGCGGCTTCATTGCAGAAACTGATAGGCAAGCGTCGACATGAGAATGATCTGGTGTTCTCGGAACCTGGACCAGGTCTTGCTTGCGGCCTTGCATGGACAGAAATGGGCGGAACCGTGTTGCCAGTCGAGGCTTCGGGCTTTGAAGGCGAAGGTGAACTGATACTCACGGGCAATCTTGGAGATGTAATGAAGGAAAGCGCCAGAGCGGCTCTTACCTACCTCCGGGCGCATGCTTCGGATTATGGTCTGTCAACCAGCAACTTCTCCGGCCGCACGATGCACATCCATGTGCCGGAAGGAGCCATCCCCAAGGACGGCCCGTCCGCAGGCATCACGCTTGCCGCTGCGATCGCATCCGCTCTGACGGAACGGCCTCTGTCGCCAGGGTGGGCAATGACCGGAGAGATAACGCTTACCGGAAGGATTCTGGCAATCGGAGGCGTCAAGGAAAAGATTCTGGCAGCCCACCGCAACAAGATATACAAGGTGCTGTTGCCGGAAGCCAATCGCAAGGATATAGAAGATATACCGGCAGAAGTCGCGACTGCAATGGAGTTCAGGTTTACGTCAACAATTGCCGACGCTTTTACAATACTGCTGCCAGACGCCAGGCCTTCAAGCAAAGCCGGCCGGTCAGCCAGAAAGAGCGCGGAAAGCGCGCCATGAAAGGCGATGTGACGAATTTGGTGCGGGCCATGCTCGCGCGGCTCTCAATCGCATCCGCGTTGATTTCCACCGTCTGCTTTCTGGTATTCATTGCCGGCAACGCAGGATCGCTTTCAGGCCAAGCCATTACGGAAGCTTCATATGGTATGGGGGCATCGGGATTGGCCGCTTTTACGTTTGCGCTCGCCAGTGTTGTATTGACATTGATTTCCCCTATAACTGGCGCACGATTTTCCATCTCCACACTCGTAGTCGCCATCGTATCGGGATTGCTTGGAGTGATGGCTATCCTCGGGGCTGTACTTTCCTGTGCTATTTCAGGAGGGCTATCCTTTTAGAGACTACTATAGGTGACAGGATCCAAGGCCAACTCTGACAAAGCGATATTATCCAGATTCGGCGGCAATGAAAGCGGCCTGGGGTCTTCAATCAATTTCTTCATAATCTCCAGCCCCTTTGCCATATAGACACCTTCTGAAATTCTTTCATCGCATGTTATTTTTATTGTTATCTTTTTTCTCTGCCTGACAGCGCCGTCGGTTCCAACATCGGTAACTACCCTGGTTTTTCCTACCGAGACAAACAGTGGGCAATTGCCACGTTCATAGAGATGATGGAATGGAGCGTCGAGGCCGAATGAACCTACATTGGTAAAAAACACTGAACACCACATCGGATCCGTCTCGATGAGTTCTCCCAGGTAAAACTTTTTTGCATCGAGCCAGTCTATTCCCCTGGCTACGAGCTTGATTGCCCAGTTTGGAAGCCTGTCAACGAAGTCAACGATCTTTTCAGTTGTTACCCCTTCAGAAGACGTAGCGGTCCTGATGTAGTGCCTTGTTTTTACCGCGACCGTCTCGAGGGTTTCATAGGGAGAAAATGGTATTTTTACCGTAACTTCCTCTCCGTCATCGCTTATTTCTTTTTTTGCGACGAAGCTGAACTCGATACGGTTTCGTTGATAAAATCGGTAATCGGAGACAAAGCGGTTGATTCTGGGCCTGAGCACCAAGGTTCTTACTCCGGCGCACAGTATCAGTTCGAACAGAGTAAGTATCTCGCGTTTCTGCACGAGTTCCCTGTTTACTTCGTGGATGTATTCAAGGGTGTCAGTGACATCGATTTCCTGCTCGAAAAAGACCAATGCGTCATTCTTGCGCGGCATTATAAACAGCATCATGCGCGAGAAAGGAGGAACCGTGATCATGGTGCCGTCAAAACGCTGTCTTTTTTTCATTGCAGAACTCCGGCTCGGTATGGACATGGCGCGGTAACCGCGCAGAAAGAATCGAAGAATCTGAATCCTAACACGCAAAGCCATGACCGGCCAAGTCTCGTACCTGCTAAATCTACAGCGCTCTCAACGTCTCACTCATTGCCTGCTTGATATCCTTTTTTGTTCTTTTGCTGAGTTCTTTCAATGTTGTGATGAACGCTGGCATCGATCCACCCGCAATTCGTGCAAACCACTCTTCATAGAGTGAAAGATCTTCCTCGTAGAGTCTATACATGTCGATGAAGGCATTGTTTATCGCGGCCATATCGAAGCTGCGGTAACTTTCCTGGGAAAAGTTGCCACCGGCGGCGGCTTTGTATTCGTCCGCACGCAGCGCCAATATGGAGGCCTTTTTTGAGAGAACTTCATCGGTCGTCAGCGACTGATCCTCATATACCGCAGTGAGTTGTTGCGCGGTTACCTTGAGGAATGCTACGAAGGCTTCCCCGTCGGAACTGCGTGCCTGGCGCGTTGCGATCTGCGTGGATTGCGGACCATAGCGATGTTCTAGATAGAACTCCACGCCTTTACGGCCAACGAAGGTGGCGAATTCCTCGTTGAACTGGTCCGCGCCTTTGACGAATAGCGTGGCATGTGCTGATTCGTGGATGATGAGCTCAGAAATCACGTCTTCACTGAAGCCGACCATGAATGAATAGAGTGGGTCGCTGAAATAGCCGAGCGAGCTGAACGCCTCCACCGGGCGTACTATCACGTCCAGCCCGGCTTTCTTGAGTCGGGCCGCTTCTTTCTGCGCATCTGCTTTTTCGTAGAAGCCCTTGTAGGGTAAATTGCCGAGTACAGGGTATTGCCAATAATGGCGGTCAAATGAAGCCGCAGCGCAGGCCGATACCACATCCGCAACGTACGCTTTGTCGAGGGTTACGAATCTCGTATAGTTTTTTGTTGGAGCGAGGCCCAGATTGTTGATGGAAAAGTCCCTGATCGTGTCAACCGTATCGAGAAAGGTCAGGACAGAAACCAATGTGGCTGGATTTGAGCGCACCTTGCGTACAGGCTGGGCCATAGCTCGTTCAGCCAGGAAATATGCAGCCTGTTTCGTATACCAGCAGGAGGAGAGACTCAGGGCGAGCAGGATTGTAGCGACAGAGAAGACGAGTATGCGAGTTGAAAGCATGTTCATGCCCTTATTGTACCATGGAAAAGAGGCTGAAACGGTACCTGCGATTATCGGTTGCCCTTGCTGTCTGACGGGGCGGCCGTATAAACTTGCGCGCATGAAACGTACTGAACAACTATCAACCGCTGGCCGCTATGAAGCACTCCTGTTCATCACGGCCGCCATCTGGGGCACGGGATTCGTGGCACAGCGTCTTGGGTTGCGAAACCTGGGCCCTTTTTCATATAACGCTGCACGTTTCCTGGTCGGGGCTTTGGCGCTCGTGCCCGTGTTGCTTTTCAGGAAGGTGACACGGGCACAGATCAAGGCGGCCCTTCCATCTGGCCTGATTGCCGGCACGGTGCTGGCGGTGGCGGCAGGGCTGCAGCAATCCGGCCTCCTGTACACGACGGCCGGCAAGGCGGGTTTCATAACAGGCCTGTACGTCGTGCTGGTGCCGATCGCCGCAATGATATTCGGCCGCAGGACTCCGGCACGAACCTGGATTGGCGCGGCCGGGGCTCTGCTTGGATTGTACATCCTTTCTTTCTCCTCAGTTTCCAGCATCAACCGCGGTGACATCCTTGTTCTCGTGAGTGCGTTTTTCTGGACGGCCCATATCCTCGTGCTGGATCGGTGGGCCTCCAGCGTCGATCCGCTGGTACTCGCGTGCATCCAGTTCGTTGTGTGTTCCGTGCTGTGCTGGTTTGGAGCATTCGTGACGGAGACTCCCGTGGCAACTGATTTTGTCTCTGGCTTGATACCTATACTCTATGGGGGAATTTTCAGCATCGGCATCGCCTACACGTTGCAGGCGGTGGCGCAGAGCAAAGCCCATCCAGCAAGGGCTGCCATCATAATGTCACTTGAGTCTGCATTTGCGGTTATTGCAGGATACCTCTTTCTGGCCGAGAGGCTGGGGGCACGGGAACTGGCTGGTTGTGCGCTGATGCTGGCCGGAATGTTTGTGGCACAGTGGCCGGCAGGGCCGCGGGAGCTTGCCAAACGCCGGCGTGCGGCGGTATCGTCTTCTGATG
>CAXZAJ010000156.1:0-8924 GCA_964293355.1 uncultured bacterium | reverse complement strand
GCTGGATCTGGCTCGTGGCCTACCGGGGAATCAGGCCCGAGACCAAGGCGATGCGCGCGGTGCTCCCCGAATCGGTGCCGCTCCACGATGCCGTGGAGCAGGCAGCCAGGCTCGGCCGCTTCGTGGATGCGCTCTACCGCGGAGACGGGAAGGAAGCCGCCAGCCTCATGGTCGATTCTATCGTCGAGCCATACCGCGCCCCTTCGATTCCGGGTTTCGATACCATCAAGGCTGCCCTGCTGTCAGCCGGGGCCCTTTCTGCTGGCATTTCAGGCTCCGGCCCGACCATATTCGCCCTGTTTGATGCCCCCAAAGCCGCCGGCAAGGCACTCGAACGCGCACGGCTGTGGACCAGCGCCGTCTCCGGCAAGCCGGACGGAGATTCCTTCTCGAAGCTGTGCGGGGCCGACAAGGGAGCCTTCGCGATCCTGTGCACGGTCGACGAACAGGGCGCGCGCGTCCTGCCACCAGGCCTGAGCGCGGGCAAGGAGTAGGCAATGGATTTCTTCAACATGAAGCACCCCGCGGAACGTGCCGGCTTTGCCGAAGCGGCAAGGCGCGGTCTCGCCTCCGACCAGGGGCTGTACTTTCCGTCCGGCTTGCCCGGGGTCGATGCCGAAGCGGTGCTGGCCGCGCCGCGCTTGGCGCGCTACCGGACGCTGCTCCGCCCCTTCCTCGCGCCTGACTTTTCAGACACTGCCATCGACGAGATGACGGCGGCAGCCTTCAGGTTCGAAGCTCCCGTCGTACCGGTCGGCGACGCCTTCGCGCTCGAACTGTTCCACGGCCCCACCCTCGCCTTCAAGGATTTCGGCGCGCGCTTCATGGCCCAGTGCCTCGCGCGGATCAAGGGCCCCGAACCCATGACCATCCTGACCGCCACCTCAGGCGATACGGGGGCGGCCGTCGCGAGCGCCTTCAAGGACGCACCAGGCATCCGTGTCGTGGTATTGTATCCCAAGGGCCGCATCAGCCGCGCCCAGGAGCAGCTCTTCTGCACGCTCGGCGGCAATGTCGGCACCCTCGCCGTCAACGGCAGCTTCGACGACTGCCAGTCCCTCGTAAAGTCGGCCTTCGACGATGGGGAGCTGGTCCGGAGGGTCGGCCTCAATTCGGCCAATTCCATCAACATCTGCAGGCTCACCGCCCAGATCCTGTACTTCTGGGACCTCTGCGCCGCCATCCCCGCCAACCGCCGCAGGGGCGGGCTCGTCGTCTCCGTGCCCTCGGGCAACTTCGGCGACCTGACAGCCGGACTCATGGCCAAGGCGATGGGTGCGCCCATCAGCCGCTTCGTCGCCGCGACCAACGCCAACGATACCGTGCCCCGCTTCGTGGCTACAGGCCGGTGGGACCCGAAACCGACCATCCCGACGTCCTCCAACGCCATGGACGTCAGCCGCCCCAGCAACTGGCCGCGCGCCGAGAAGCTGCTCATCGACAACGGCTGGACCCTGGACGCGCGCGCCGTCGGAGAAGCGGAAACGGTCGCGGCCATCAAGTCGCTTGATGCGCTTGGCTACACCGGCGAACCCCACTGCGCGGTGGCATACGCGGCCCTGCGTGATGCGCTCAAGCCCGGCGAGACCGGCGCGTTCCTCTGCACTGCCCATCCGGCCAAGTTCGCCGGCGCGGTCGAGGCGGCTCTTGGCCGGAAGCTCCCGGTGCCGCGGGCGATAGCCGAGTCGCTGTCCAGGAAAAACCTGTCGCTAAACCTTGAACCCGACGCGGAGGCGCTCAGGGCCTACCTGCTCGGCTAGGCAGCCAAGCCTACAGCCCAGGAACAGGCCCCGCACCTCAGTCGCAGGGCACGAGGATTGCGAGCCCGCCCTCCGAGGTCTCCTTGTAGATCTTGGGCAGGTCATTGCCGGTGCGGTTCATCGTCTCCACGATCGTGTCAAAGCCGATGCGGTGCCTGCCGTCGGAGAGCAGCGCGTAGGTATTGGCGTCGAGGGCGCGGGATGCCGCGAACGCGTTGCGCTCGATGCACGGGATCTGCACGAGGCCTCCGACGGGGTCGCAGGTCAGGCCCAGGTGGTGCTCGAGGCCCATCTCGGCGGCGTACTCGATCTGGTCCGGCGTACCTCCGAACAGCTGAGCAGCGGCGGCGGCGGCCATCGCGCAGGCCGTGCCTATCTCGCCCTGGCAGCCGACCTGAGCGCCCGAGATCGACGCGTTCTTCTTGACCAGATTGCCAACCAGGCCCGCGGTAGCCAGCGAGCGCAGTATCTTTGCTTCTGAAAACCCGCGCTGCGTGGCCATGCCGTAGAGCACCCCAGGCAGCACGCCGCAGGAGCCGCAGGTCGGTGCCGTTACGACGCGCCCGCCCGCCGTATTCTCCTCGGCAACAGCCAGCGCAAACGCGTACAGCAGCGAGCGGCGCTTGAGCGAGCCGCGGAAGCCCTGCGCACGGACAAAGTACGACGAGGCCTTGCGGGGCAGGCGCAAACCGCCAGGCAGGACGCCCTCGGTCTCGATGCCGCGCTCAACCGCCGCCCTCATGGCGGACCAGGCCTCGCCCAGGTAGTACCAGAGGCCAGCACCCTCGCGTTCCTCCACGTATTCCCAGAAGGTCTGGCCGCTCCTGTGGATCTGCTCGAGGATCGCGCCCATCGTCGTTGTCTCGTACACAGGCGTGGCCGCGTCGACGGGCTCGCCTTCAACCACGACCTTGCCGCCGCCGGTGCTGTACACGGTTCGCTCGGCCAGCACCGATCCGCCAGCGGACAGCGCCTCCAGACCCATCGCGTTCGTGTGGAACGGCTTGACCGTTTCAGGCCGCCACTCCACGACCAGCGGCCGCGGGGCGAACGCGGCCCTCACCGCTACATCGGTCAGGTGTCCGCGCCCGGTGGAGGCGAGGCTGCCGAACAGTGTTGCCCTGAACGAGGCAGCCGCCGGATGCTCAAGAGCGAGGCGCTCGGCGGCTGCGCGCGGCCCCATGGTGTGGCTCGATGAAGGCCCGAAGCCTATCCTGTAGATGTCCCTGATCGTTTCCATGCGCCGCACCGTCCTTGACTGTTTGTACAGCAAACGCGTGCCAGTATCAATGCGTCCGGAAACTTGGTACTATCTGGCTGAAACATTCCGGCAAGGAGTACCCCGTGGCCCTCATCGTACAGAAATTCGGCGGAACATCGGTAGCTGATCCCGGTGCCCGAGAACGCATGCTGCGCAAGGTTGAAGCCGCGCGCGCGCATGGAGACCGTGTCGTCGTCGTCGTTTCGGCTATGGGACGCAAGGGCGCTCCGTACGCCACCGACACCCTGCTGGGCCTCCTCGACGAGGCCGGGGACGTTTCAGGCGTTGCGGCATCCGACGCGCCGATCCGCGACCTGATGGCATCCTGCGGCGAGACGATCTCGGCCTGCCTCGTCGCCCGGCTGCTGTCCGCCCGTGGAACAAAAGCCGTGCCGCTGACGGCCTACAGCGCCGGAATCCATGCCAAAGGCCCCTATGGCGACGCGGACATAACCGCCGTCGATGCGGCCCGCATACTGGCGGTCGTCGACGCGGGGTCTGTCCCCATCGTTGCCGGCTTCCAGGCGGTGGCTCCCGATGGCGGCATCATCACGATAGGCCGCGGCGGTTCGGATACCAGCGCGGTCGCGATAGGCGCCTGGGCCAAGGCCGACTACGTGGACATCTACACCGACGTGCCGGGCGTCGCGGCGGCCGATCCTCGGGTTGTGCCCGATGCGCCCTTCCTGCCCCGGCTCGACTACCGCTCCATGTACCGCCTCGCCTCCAACGGAGCCCGCGTGCTTCACGACCGGTCGGCCCTGATCGGCGAACGCTTCGGGGTCAGGATACGGGTCCGCTCCACCTTCGACGAGGGCGAAGGCACCCTGGTCAGCGCCGACCCGATGCCGGCGGGTTCACCCGCCGTGCTGGGCGTCGCATCGAACAAGACTGCCAGCGGTGCTGTGGTAACCGTGGTGTGCATGGAAGGCAGAGGTGCCGCTGTCGCGGGCCTCGCATCAGCCGCTGCCGCCAAATCCGGCTCGGTTCCGGTGCAAGGCAGCGATGCCGATGCCCTGGCCTACTCGTGCACGGCGGAACTGGCCCCGGACCTCGTCAGGGCCCTGTTCGCAGCGGTAAGGAATTTATAGAATATCAGGCTCCGTTGCTGGACGGTTCGGCATCCCGCAACGCAAAGGAGTTCCCCCGCGGGACAGGGGGGGGAAAAGGCCCACCCTGGGCGGACCGGCCGCCCCCCTCCCCCAGGGAGGGCTCCCGGGAAGGGGTTTCTATGCCCTCGGCCGTTATGTCGAGCCCAAGCGATGCCGCCATGGATATGATTGCATCGACCACAGGCGACTCAGGGCTGGATTTATTCAGCGGCATGATGAAACTCTTGTCTATCTTGAGGTTGTGCGCCTTGAGCCGGTGCAGGTAACTGAGGCTCGAGTAACCGGTACCGAAGTCGTCGATGGCGAGGCGGCAGCCCGAGTGCCGTATGTACTCGATGGTCTGCTGGATCACGGGATTCTCGTCCATCATCACGCCCTCGGTAATCTCGAACTCCACAAGGGCGCGGTCCACCCGCCGGGTCCTGAACAGATCCTCAAGAAAGCCGATGAACGACGGATCGGCCAGGTCCTTTATCGACAGATTGATCGCATGCACCAGCGACCTGCCGCTGGCCTGCAAGGTTCGCAGGTCGCTGAATGCGGCAGCCACGACCCAGCGGCTGATGTCGAGGATGCACTCCGATTCCTCGGCCAGCGGGATGAAGACATCGGGCGGCACTTCACCGAAACGATGGCTGTGCCAGCGCAGGAGCACTTCGGCACCGCTATAGGTACCGTCCGAAAGCCTCCGCTTGGGGTGGTAGACGAGGCGGAGTTCACTGCGAACCATGGATTGCCGCAGTTCTTCCGCCATCACATAGCGTTCCACTTCAGTCCTGTGCCGCGCCTCGTCATAGAAGCAGACCAGACCGCTGTGGTCCCTGAGCCTGGAGAATCCGGCCATGATGTTCGACACCAGGATCTCCTGGTCGAAGCCATCGCCGGGGAACCTGGTGACCGAAACGCTCGCCTCGAGCACGATGGTGCGCCCGCCCTGCTGGATGGGCTCCTGGACCGCGCCGAGCAGGCGCTTGCCGGCCTGCTCGAGGTCGATGAAATCGGTCAGTTCCGTCATGAACAGAAAGACCGTTCCGGAAAAGCGGGAGACCAGTTCATCTCCGCCCAGGGCAACCCGCAGCCTCGTACCAACCGCGGTAATGATGCCATCCGCGAAGCGACTTCCCTGGTACGAATTGACCCGTGAAAAATGGATCAGCTTGAGGCCGATGAGGCTGAACCCCCGGCCGTGCAGGTGGTAGCGCTGTATCCGCGACTCGATCGCCAGTTCCAGCCTGCGCCGGTTGACCAGGCCGGTCAGCTCGTCGGTATAAGCCGCCTTGTAGAGCGACCCCACGACCAGTTGCTGGTACACGACTGAAAAGATGCCGAGCACCGTGGCGACGACCACGACCAGGAGAAAGCTGATGCGCGTATCTGGATCGAGAAAGATCGAATACTGTGAAAATCCGCCGAGTCGGGTGCGTATGACGGTACCAACGAGAATGACTACGGGAACTGCCAGACCGCCTTTGAACCCCAGTATGTAGTACAGGACTGAATAGCCGGCGATGATGTAGAAGTAGCCGAAACCGCGGGTGCCGCCTCCACTCGCGAGCAGTCCTCCGACCAGGATCAGCACCGCGATCCCGAAACAGGTGCGCACCGCCCGCAGTCGCTGCCTGAACCACAGCAGCAACATACCCAAGGTAATGAAAACCAGATAGAGTATCTCGGTTCCGACGATTATCCAGCTTTTTGCCGCAATATCCCGGACCAGGTTCATCGGCAACGCCACGAGGCTGGCAACGACTATCGAATAAAAAGCGATCGTTGTTACCCGTAACTGCAGGGGAGCCATCTCCGCATCGGGAAATGCGGGAAAGAGGAAGTATCCCGCGCGCTTGAGCCAGGAGCTTCGCATGACGCCCATAATGCCAGTATACAATGTCAGGAATTGAAGTCAACACGAGGGTACGGCAAGCAAGGAGCGCTTGCCGTACCCCGCGCCTACATGCTGGCCCGTAGCGCCTCGACCTTGTCCGTCTTCTCCCAGGGGAAGCCTTCTCGGCCGAAGTGGCCGTACGAGGCGGTCTTCTGGGAGATAGGCGCCTTGAGCCCGGGCGGGCTGATGGTGCCGCCGGGCGTCAGGTCGAAGTTCTTGCGTATGGCCGCGACGATGGCCGCATCGTCGACCTTGCCCGTGCCGAAGGTCTCCAGCATCACGGACACCGGGAACGGCACGCCGATGGCATAGGCCAGCTGCACCTCGCAGCGCTCGGCGAAGCCAGCCGCCACGACGTTCTTGGCGACGTAGCGCGCCATGTACGCCGCGGATCGGTCCACCTTTGACGGGTCCTTTCCCGAGAACGCGCCGCCGCCGTGACGGCCCATGCCGCCGTAGGTGTCCACGATGATCTTGCGCCCGGTAAGGCCCGAGTCGCCCATGGGGCCGCCGACGACGAAGCGTCCCGTCGGGTTGATGTAGAACTTGGTGTTGGCGTCGAGGAGCCCGGTCGGTTCCAGGATTGGCTTTATGATCATCTCGATGACCGTTTCCCTGATACGCTCGTAGGAAATGTCGGGGTCGTGCTGGTGCGACACGACGATAGCATCGACGCGCACCGGCCTGTGGCCGTCGTACTCCAGCGTCACCTGGCTCTTGGCGTCGGGCCTCAGCCAGTGGATGGCCTTGGACTTGCGCAACTCAGTCGCGCGGAGCAGCAGGCGGTGCGCGTACATGATCGGTGCCGGCATCAGTTCCGGCGTCTCGTTGCAGGCAAAACCGAACATCATGCCCTGGTCGCCCGCGCCCTGCTGGCCCTCGTATTCCTTGAGCCCGTGCCCCGCTACGCCCTGGTTGATGTCCTGCGACTGCGAGTGGATGGTGTTGAGTATCGCCATCGATTCGTAGTCCATGCCGTAATCGGGGTTGGTGTAACCAATCTCCTTGACCACATCCCGGACCAGGGTCTGGATGTCCACGTAGGTGTCGGTTGTTATCTCGCCGCCGACGAGCACCATGCCCGTGGTCGCGAAGCATTCGCAGGCGACATGGCTCTCCGGATCGTCCCGCAGGCACGCGTCCAGGACCGCATCTGAAATCTGGTCGCAGAGCTTGTCCGGATGGCCTTCGCCCACGGACTCCGAGGTGAATAACTTGTGCTGGTCTGACATAGGGGTTCCTCCCTTTTAGCTGTTTTCCGGAGGCGTCAAACACCCCGGGGCCGCCCGCAATATGGATCAAATCGGCGGCACTCCCGGTTTAACCAAACCGGGAACTGGCTTCAGTATCGCGTTAAGGGGCAAAAGGAACAAGGGGGAGCCGGGGATGGAACGCCCAGGTCCTCACCATGCAGCATTTCCCCATTAGACGATTTCAGAAAACTGTTTCATACTGTCCGTGAATGGAGTCGCCTCATGAACATCAACGACAAGTACATACTCGCGCTTGATCAGGGAACCACCTCGTCCAGGGCCATAGTCTTCAACCAGACGGGCACGGTCATTGGCAGCAAGCAGATAGCCTTCAACCAGATATACCCCAAACCCGGCTGGGTCGAGCACGATCCACTGGAGATATGGCAGACCCAATACGACGCGGCCGTAGGCGCCATCGACGCGGCCCAGATCATACCCTCACAGATAGCCGCCATCGGCATAACCAACCAGCGCGAGACGACGCTGCTCTGGGACCGCACGACCGGCAAGCCCGTGCATAACGCCATAGTCTGGCAGTGCCGTCGCTCCTCGTCGATATGCCAGGAGCTCAAGGCCATGGGCTTCGAACAGGAGATCCGCGCGCGCACCGGCCTCGTGCTCGACCCGTACTTCTCCGGCACCAAGCTCGTCTGGATGTTCAAGGAGATACCGGGCCTGCGCGAGCGGGCCGAGCGCGGCGAGCTGATGTTCGGCACCATCGACTCCTGGCTCATCTGGAACCTCACCGGCAGGCACGTCACCGACGCCACCAACGCAAGCCGCACCCTGCTCTTCAACATCCGCGAAGGATGCTGGGACAAGGAAATCCTGCGGATGCTCAAGATTCCCGCATCAATCCTGCCTGAAGTACTCGCGAGCTCCGACGATTTCGGCTACACGCGCAAGGACCTCTTCGGCAGCGAGATACCGGTAACCGGCTGCGCCGGCGACCAGCAGGCGGCGCTCTTCGGCCATGCCTGCTTCAAGGTCGGCGCCAGCAAGAACACCTACGGCACCGGTTGCTTCGCGCTGATGAACACCGGTACCGAGCCGGTCGTGTCGAAGCACAACCTCCTGACGACCATAGCCTGGGACCTGGGCAAAGGCTACACGTACGCGCTGGAAGGCTCGGTGTTCATAGCCGGTGCCGTCATCCAGTGGCTGCGCGACGAGATGCGGGTGCTGTCGGACTCGGCGGAGAGCGAGCGCCTGGCCCGGTCGGTCAAGGACACCGGAGGCGTGGTCATGGTGCCGGCCTTCGTCGGCATGGGCGCCCCGTACTGGGATCCGGACGCCCGCGGTGCAACCCTGGGCATCACCCGCGGTACGAGCAAGGCGCATTTCGTGCGCGCCGCCATAGAGTCCATAGCCTACCAGTCGCGGGACCTGCTCGTCGCCATGGAACGCGACTCGGGAGCGGCCATCCCCTTCATCAAGGCGGACGGCGGCGCCAGCGCAAACAGCTTCCTCATGCAGTTCCAGGCCGACATCCTGGACAAACCGGTGATCCTCCCCGAGGTCAACGAAGTGACGGCCCTCGGCGCTGCCTACCTGGCCGGCCTCAAGATCGGTTACTGGTCCGGCATCGACGACGTGGAACGCAACTGGCGCCGCAAGCGCGACTTCATGCCGGAAATGGCCAGCGAGACCCGC
>CAXZAJ010000155.1:0-8926 GCA_964293355.1 uncultured bacterium | reverse complement strand
AACCGCATGAACTCCTACGTGGTGCGTCGCGCTACCCAGGGCATGTGCGACTACATCAACGCCACCGTCAAGGCCAAGAACCTGTCCGCCTGCGTTGCCTACGATTCACGCCACTACTCCGACGTCTTTGCCCTGGATACCGCGCTCATCTTCGCGGCCAACGGCATCAAGGCCTACCTGTTCACCTCGTTGCGGCCTACGCCAGAGCTTTCCTATGCCATACGAAAACTTGGCGCACACACCGGCGTCGTCGTTACCGCCAGCCACAACCCGCCTGCCTACAACGGCTACAAGGCCTACTGGGACGACGGCGCCCAGGTCACCGAACCACATGACACCGGCATCATAGACCGCGTCAACGCCGTCAACGTGATCAAGTCCATGCCCAAGGACGAGGCGCTGGCAAAGGGCCTCCTCGTCATGATAGACAAGGAAATCGATGAGCCGTACATAGCGATGGTCAAGTCAAAGCTTTACAGGCCGGCCCTCATCAAGGCCATGGCCGGCGATGTAAAAGTCGTGTACACCCCGCTCCACGGCACCGGCGCCATGCCCTTCGAGCGCGTCATGGGCGAACTGGGCCTGTCCGTCGTCACCGTGCCCGAACAGCGCGAACCGGACGGCGACTTTCCTACCGTATCGTTCCCCAACCCCGAGGAAGCTGCAGCACTCAAGATGGCGCTTGAACTGGGAGCCAAGGTCAAGGCCGACGTCGTCATGGCTACCGACCCCGACGCCGACCGCCTCGGCAGCGCGGTGCCCGACGGCTCGGGCGGCTTTACGCTGATCACCGGCAACCAGCTCGGTGCCCTGCACGCGGACTACATGCTGCTGTCGCTCAAGGAACTCGGCAGGATGCCCAAGCGCCCCGCCACCATCAAGAGCATCGTTACCTCGGAACTTCAGGTGCGCATCGCCAAGGCCTACGGCGCCGAGTGCCACGACTGCCTGACCGGCTTCAAGTGGATTGCCGACACGATGCGCCGCTTCGAGAAGCAAGGCATCGATTTCGTCTACGCCACCGAGGAAAGCTACGGCTACCTCGTGGAGGATGAGGTGCGCGACAAGGACGGAATCTCCGCCGCCGCGATGACCGCCGAAATGACCCTGTACTGGCGCAGCAAGGGCAAGAGCCTCCTTCAGCGCCTGGACGAACTGTTCGTCCAGCACGGCTACCATGAAGAACGCGGCCTGAACAAGTATTTTGAAGGCCCCACCGGCATGGACGTCATGCGCGGCATCATGGACGCCTACCGCAAGAACCAGCCGGTGACACTCGGCGGCATAACAGTGGAGAGCATCCGCGACATAAAGACCGGCAAAAAATGGAGCGTTTCCGCCCCCTCCGCCGCGCAGAAAGTGGACTTGCCAACAAGCGACGTCATCCAGTGGTACCTGAAAGACGGCACCCTCGTGACGGTACGCCCTAGCGGTACCGAGCCCAAGATCAAGTACTACGTGCTGGCCCGCACCGAGGTCGGAACAGGCGGACTTGCAACGGCCCGCAGCGCAAGCGCGGCCAAGGTCAGCGCCATCCTGGCTGACATCAAGAAAGTCGTCGGGTGAGCCGTTCGGGCGGCTCGTACGGAGCCGGCCACGGCCCCGGCGAGCGGAGGAACTACCCTCCCCGCCGGAGCTACGACAACAACCGCGGCTTCGGCGAAGGCAGATCCATAGCCGAAAGGAACGGGACCGAACGGGGACCGAGAGCCACCAAGCTGACAGACGACGATGTGGACGCGATGTTTGCCGCAATCGGCCGCGTGCGCCTCGTCGCCTTCGACTTCGAGACCACCGGACTGTCCCCCGTGACCGACCGCATCGTGGAGATCGGCGCCGCGGCCTTTCGCATGGAAGAACGCGACGGCATCTGGATTGCCCTAGACGACGGCATGTATGAAACCCTCGTCAACCCGCG
The DNA here is from genome assembly GCA_964293355.1 of uncultured bacterium. Classification (GTDB taxonomy): domain Bacteria; phylum Spirochaetota; class Spirochaetia; order Treponematales; family UBA12059; genus SZUA-370. Next base: position 7,008 of record CAXZAJ010000155.1, on the reverse strand, counting down.
CCGCCCCATCCCGGCCGTCGTCTCCGCCATCCATGGCATAGACGACCTGGCCGTTTCGGCGGCTCCGACCTTTGCCCAGGCCGCTCCGGAATTCCTTGAATTCATACAGGGATCCATACTCATCGCGCACAACGCACCCTTTGACCTGGGGTTCCTCCAGGCAGAGACCAAGCGCGCAGGGCTTGAAAATCCCCCCAACCCGGCGTATGATACAATATCGGTAGCAAAGACAGCAGTTTCCGGACTGCCCAGCTATTCCCTCAAATCGCTTGCGGCATCGTTCAACATTGCGCAGACAGCGGCACACCGGGGTGGAGACGATGCCCGCGTCTGCATGGAATTGTTCATTCGCTGCATAAACCTAATCAATACAAGTAGATAACAAATCTCGACAAATTTGTCGATTCGACTTTTTTGTCGAATTATTCTCGTTTCGATTCTACGCATAGAGTCTATTGGATAATAATTTATCCAGCTCGACGTGTTTGTCGAAGTCGACGTATTCGTCGCAATGTGGTATATTCTACTATATAATATTAGAAGTTGAATATATCTGGGTTTTTTCCGATATACGAAGTAGATAGTTCCATCTCTTTTTAGAGCCATTCGGGAGTACGCCATGGAAAATACGGTAACATCGAGCAAAGCCAGAGCCTTCGCAGCCCTCGCGTTCATCATTGCTCTCACCGCATCCACCTGCAAGGCGCCGTTCGGCCTGGGGGGACAAGTGGATACCGCGATCCCCGTGGTTACCATCGATTCACCATCTCGCAACGCATATGTCAAGGGGTCGATGACCATCTCTGGAAAATCCACCGACGACCTGGCCGTGGCATCGGTCACGATCACCGTTCTGGCTACGGATGGCACCCTCATCGGATCATACCCTGCAACGCTGGCTGGCGATACGTACGCGGTTACGATACCGACCGCTGGCGCGGGCCTTGAAGGCGAAGTAATCATAGAAGCGACAGCCGTCGACGAAAACCTGAAACAGACGGCTACCAGGACTTCTGTATTCATAGACAATATAGCGCCGACGGTGCTGGTGACGAGCCCGTTGACCATGGATCCAGATTCTCCGATACAGTCCGACTATATCGATATCAAGGGCGAGGTGTTCGACCGTTCCCCCGTCGACTCGGTCTACGTTTCACTGATACGGGACGACGGTTCGGTGATAGCCGGTCCCAAGCTCGCCGAGGGAACGAATACCTGGACGGCAAGGTTCTTGCTCAAAGGAACGATAGCCGGACTTACGGACGGACAGTATTTTTACACCGTCACCGTCTCCGACTTCGCGGGCAATTCCAGCTCGTATTATTTTCATAGAACGGACATCATTGCCATCAAGTCCGCCCTGGCCAGCTTTCCTTCCATGGACGAGATCGGAAAAATTGATCAGGACGGTATCGCGGGATCTTCAGGCATCACGGTAGCAGAGCTCGAGGGCAAAAGACTGGATTCTATCGCGGAATACGGTGACTTCGAATACGTTTCCGCTCCCCTGATCGACTTCTCATACTCCAACCTGACTGAAGGCGTCGCCAGCGCGGACGAAAACCTTTTAGCGCCGAATTCAAAAATTACCGGCGCGATAATACCGCCGACCGGGACGGGCGCCATCGACAAGGCAACGGTAAGCGCGGTGATCCGCGACGAGGACGACGCCCCCATATTCACGATAACGAATGCCACGGACGACGAAACCGACAACATCAAGGTGACCACCGTCGGCGATGCCGTCAACTTCGCGATAACCCTGAAGAACGGCGCGGCTGCGCTACTGCCGGCAAAATACAGCATCGTGCTTTCAGCGGAAACCGACCAGAGCGTGATGGGGCAAGAGAACGCGGTCCCCTTTACCATCGACGCCGAAGCGCCGACCTTCAGCGAGACGAGCCTCCAGCCGACGGACCTGTTCAAACGGGCAGCCTTCAAGTTCAGTTTCGATGGCTCGCACAATACGACGCTTGACAAGATAGTGATCGAACAGTCGTTCAACGGCGCCGCGTACGCTATCGCCCAGACCATTCAGCCGCTGGCCGCAACCTCGTTCAGCGGCCAGTTAAGCGGTTTCATGCCGACCGGATCGGACGGCGACGGTCTGTACAACTTCCGCATCACGCTCTCGACGGTCGGAGGCAAGTCGACGGCGCTCTTGCGTTCGATAACCTACGACTCCACCCCCCCCAACCTCGACATCACCACCGTCAGCCCGGTAGTCGGAACCAACTCGCTGAACGGCACGGTAAACCTGGGCATATCGGCCGCCGACGCCAACGGCATCGCCGCGGTCCGTCGCTGGGTGCTCGCCGATACGGCGGCCGCACCCGCCTGGGGCGACACAGGATTTACAGGATACGGCGAATGGACGACTCCGCCCTATAGCTATTCGCTTGACACGACAACCGGCGTGCCGTCCGGCCAGGTTAAAATATGGATTCGAGCCAGGGACAAGGCGGGCAACGAGTCGGCAACCTCCGGCGACTACGTGATAGACCAGGATTCGGACAAGCCCGTCCTGTCGAACACCAACATGAACCTGAGCTACGACACCCCGGCCGAGGCGACCGGCAACCTGCAGGAGTCAGGCGCCAAGATAACGGGGACGATTACCGACGACGACGGCGTAGACGGCGCGAGCATCATGATATCCATCAACGGAGCCGCGGCCGTACCGGTGGGCAGCAAAACCGCCCAAGGCACTGGTTTCAACTTCCAGCACGACCTCTCCGCGCTGTCCGAAGGCGCGCATCATATCGTACTGAACTACAGCGACGTGGCGGGACTGTCCGGCGATGCGAAGACGATTTATTTCGTCGTGGACAAGACCGTCCCGACGGTAACCGTCACGGCGCCGGCATCCGGCGCGTACCGGAACGGTGACTTTACCGTAACCGGCACGGCTTCCGACGGAACGGCCTTCCACGCCACGGCGCCTGTCAGCCCAACGGTCAAGAAGGATTCAGACCCGGCCTCCGCGGCGACGCTCGGCGGCACGACCGCAAACTGGACGATCCCGGCCAACGGTCTCGACTCCGGGTCGTACCTGTTCACGATTACGGCGATGGACCAGTTCGGAAAGACCGGAACCGCGACCGTCACGGTCGTGGTCGACAAGATCCTCCCCGTCGTGTCCATCAGTACGCCCGGAGACGGCGCTTGGAACCGCGGAGCCACCATGTCTACCACGGGTACCGTGACCGAGGCGGGCGGCATCGTTTCTGTCCAATACTCGACGAACAGCACGGACGGATCGGACGGCGTCTGGAACCCCGCGAGCGGAACCTCATCATGGTCCGCTACCGTACCAATCAGCACGCTGGACGAGGGATCCGGCAAGCGGCTCTACGTACGCGCCACCGACATGGCCGGCAATATCGGCAATTCCGTCCGCTTGTTCGGCATAGACCAGAACGACCCGGCTACGACCGTGGCAGGCCCGTCGAGCGCCGCCGCTGCATTCGGGATGACCGGCACGGCGTCCGATACCAACGGCGTGAAATCCATCGTCGTCTCGCAAATACTCGACGGCGAAGAGGCAAGCAGGGTCACCGTGCTCGACTCCGCGCTCTCTGGACCCAGCGACTCATGGGATACCGGCACGACGTTGCCGGCAGGCGGCGTCAACACCGGCACCTACGACTACACGATCACCGTTACGGACGACGCGAACCACTCGAAGATTTATTACCGCACCGTGACGATCGATCTCGCGCCTCCGGAATCCGTCATCATCAACCCGATAGCCACCGACATCCTGTTCGGCGACTCGTACACCGCCCGCGGCACCGCGAGCGATACCGGCCCCTCGCTGCTCGACCGCGTGGAGTATTCCACGGACAGCACCGACGGCACGGACGGTTCGTGGACGGATGCGGTTGGTACGAGCCCCTGGAGCATCGGCTTCGACCTCACCGTACTCGGAGAAGGCACCAAGACCCTGTGGACCCGGGCCGTGGACAACGCGGGAAACGTCCAGGTCACCCCGAGTTCCATCACCTTCATGGTCGACCAATACAATCCGACCCTTACCGAGACCGCCTCCACGCTGGACGGGACGCTCGTTTACAAGGCCGCTGACGTGAACTTCGGGGGAGCCTCGACGGACGCCAACGGCATCGCGAGCGTGGTCGTTACGTACGAGAAGGGCGGAGTCACGACGACGGCGCTCGACCAGACCACCGGCGCGGATACCTGGGCCTGGACCCTCGACACCGCTCTCGGAGACGGACTGTACGCCGTATCGATAGTCGCGACCGACAACGCGGACAGGACGACGACGATAGCGCGCAGGATCTATATCGATACGACGGGCCCGACGCTCGCCGTGACCGCTCCTCTGGCGGGACAGGCCGTCACGACGCAAGCGTTTACCATAAGCGGCACATCCTACGATACGGGCGGCTCAGGATTCGACGGAACGGCCGACGTGGAATACACGCTCAGCGACTGGTCGACTCCGACATCGCTCGCGCTCGGCGCTGGCGCATGGTCGACGGGAGTCGACCTCGGGGCAGCGCAGGGAAGCAGGACGCTCCTGGTGCGGTCCACCGACAGGCTCGGCAACGATACCGAGGTCTCCACGAGCTTCTATTATGACAGCGCCTTGCCGCTCATCGGTGAAACCCTCGTCGGGACCGAAGATGCGCAATACGCCAACGATGACCTCGGCTTCTCAGTAACCGCTTCCGATACGTGGATGCTGCACGCGACGGAGGCCGTACAGCTCAAGGTCAACGGCGCCCACGCCGCGTACCTTACGGGCGCGGCCGGAATCTACGCCTATACCTTCCCGGTCGACACCGACGGAGCGGGCGTCGTCGATACCACGGGTTACCTGGACGGAACGTACACCCTGACCTTTACGGCCAAGGACGCCGCCAACAGGACCAGCAGCCTGACGCGTACGGTCGTCGTCGATACGACCGTTCCTACGCTCTCCGGCATCACCGACCTGAGCTCCGGCTGGCTGGACACGCCATCCAACACCGTTTCCGGTACCGCCGGCGACGGCGCGGGTTCAGGCATCCTTACAGTGGAGTACGACGTCAATGACTCGGACGTCTGGAAGCCTTTGGCCGGTACCGGTTCGTTCTCCGGCGTCGTCACCATACCCAGCGGAATAGACAACAAGCTGGAGATCCGCGCGACCGACAAGGCCGGCAACGTCAGCGCCATAGCGACGCAGTTCGTCGACGTCGACACCATCAACCCGAGCGCAAGCCTCCTGACCCCGGCTACCATCCCGTACGCAAGCGGCCTCGCCGACCTGGCGGTGACCTTCAACGGCATCGACGCGCAATCCGGCGTCGCGATGATAGAACTTGAAGTCGGATCGAACGACTTCACTACCCCGGACGCAAGCGAGGCGGACGTCTCCGCGGGCAACAGGGCCAACGGCACCTGGGCCCTCTCGGTTCCGGCGGCTTCCATCCTGGCCATGAGCGAAGGGCAACGAGAAGTCTACGTTCGGGTCAGCGATGCCGCGGGTAATTCCTCCATCATCAGCTTCCCGATACTCGTGGATAAAACGGATCCAGGCGCGACCATATCGCTGCCGGCCGCGCCGTCGACGGTGAACAAGCTCATATCCATAAGCGGCACGGCCTCCGACAGCCAATCGCTGAAATCGGTCGTAGTCTCCGTGCAGACCGGAGCCGCGGCATGGACTGCGCTGCAAACATTTACCGGATCCTCCAGCTACAACTGGTCCGTATCCGGAGTCGATACCGAAACGTATGACGGGTATGACTCGGACGCCGGAACCGCGGGGATACAGATGACCATCCGGGCGATCGCCGAGGATACGGCCGGCCGTTTCTCCGCTCCCGCGACCAGGACCGTAACCGTAGACCAGAACTCCGACCGGCCGGTCATCAAGATATCGAATCTGTCCGTGCCCAGCCAGGTTTCACTGACCGCCGCGGCCGCGACCAATCTCATCACGAGCACGAGCGTTCACGGCCTAAAAAAAGACGACCCCGTGGGATTCCTGGGCACCGGCCTGGCCGGAGGCCTGTCTTCGATCACGACGTATTACGTACTTGAATCCGGGTTGACTACGACGCAGTTCAGGGTCGCGACCGCGAAGGGCGGTACCGAACTGGATATCAGTTCAGCAGGAACCGACATGCAGTTGAGCTATGGCGGCTCGTATCCGTCCACGCTACGAATGTCACGCACCGTTTTCGGCACGGTAAGCGACGACGACGGCGCCGTAAGCTTGATCAGCGTATCCGAGAACGATGTAGACTTCACCGAGTTGCCCCTTGACGGCGGAACGTGGTCCTATGACGCCTCCAGCGTAGACGGGCTTAAAAGCCTTTACTTCATAGTCGTAGATGCTGCGGGCGCTCCGTTGACCTTCAGGACCGACGCGGCCAACGAACCCAGGATCCAGTTCGCGGCCGGATATCACGAGAGCTTCATACAGTTCCGCATCGACACGGTACCGCCGGAATTCGCTGCGACCGATCCTATCCAGGTGGACAGGACCAGCGCCTTCGATTTCAGCGACGCGGTCAGCATGGGAACCGGCGCGGCGTTCGGGGGACCGAACGACCAGTTCACCATCCGCATACTCGCCAGCGACGCCAACGGGATCGGAGCGAACGGCGTCAAGGTATACGTCCCCGGCGCTCCGGGAAGTCCGTTCACGGCAACCGCCAACGGCCCGGATCCGGTCCAGACGGCCTTTACCCGCTTCGATACCGGAATCATAGACATCGGCTCGGTTCCAGACGGATCGGTGAGCATAAACATCGAGGTGACCGATAACTCCGGCCTGACCTCGGCGACCTCGCGCACCATCATCGTGGACAACACGCTTCCGACTCTGGGCTTCATCGCGCCTTCCACCGGCGCCCTGGTCAAGGCCGACACGACCATATCCGGCAACGCATCGGACGGCGGTTCCGGCCTCGACGCGATCAGCTACCGCGTCGGCCTCGATTATGCCGCCGCTGCCCCGTTGGCGCCCCGTGGCGAAGCGGACCTGGGGGG
>CAXZAJ010000154.1:0-8936 GCA_964293355.1 uncultured bacterium | reverse complement strand
GTCCCCTCTCTCCACACCTGACGGGAGGTTATATGAAAGTACAGATACCCGGAACCGGTTGTCCAAAATGCAACCTGCCGGAACAACACCCCCGCGAAGCGGTGGCCGAACTCGGCCTCGATGCGGAAATAGTCAAGGTCAGCGACACGGACGATATCATGGAGATGGGCGTTATGATGACGCCCGCCCTGGCCATCGATAATGTGGTCAAGAGTACCGGAAAGGTGCTCACCAAGGATCAGATCATCGGCTACCTTGACGGCAGGAAATTCCATGCCGTGTAACTGTGGAAGCGACGCCGCAGGTCTGGCGACAGCATGAGCAAAAAAGAACTTTCACCGAATAAAAAACTGCTCATCGTTTTTGGCGTATTCCTGGCCGCATATTTCATCCCGTGGGGCGCGAGCCGTGTGCTCGGCGCGACCAACGAAGCGTTCCTGATGCTGGGCGAGTACGCCCCACTGCACGTCCTGCTGTGCCTCGTGCCGGCCATGTTCATCGCTGGCGCAATAACGGTGTTCCTGAATCAGCAGGCGGTGATGCGCTACCTGGGGCCGGACGCAAACCGCTTTACCGCTTACGGAGTGGCATCGGTATCTGGCGCAATTCTTGCTGTCTGTTCTTGCACGGTGCTGCCGATTTTCAAGGGCATCTACAAGAAAGGCGCAGGCCTCGGCCCCGCGGTCGCGTTCCTTTATTCAGGCCCTGCCATCAACATCCTTGCCATAGTCCTGTCAGCCAAGGTGTTCGGCTGGAAACTCGGTGTCGCGAGAACGGTCGGAGCCATCGTCTTTTCCATCGTCATCGGTCTTATCATGGCGTTCATCTTTCGCAAAGAAGACAGGCAGCGAGCCAAGGATGCGCGGATGTTCTCCGCGCCAGACGAGAAGCCTGCACGGAGCCTTGGCCAGATGATCGTGTACATGGCCAGCATGATAGGCGTCCTCGTCTTCGTTAACTGGGCCAACTCCAAGGGCGGCAGCGGCCTGTGGGACGCGATCTACTCTGCAAAATACTGGATCACAGGAGCGTTTGCGCTCGTACTCATTTACACCGTCATACGCTGGTTCAACAAGGACGAGCGTATCGAGTGGGTCGTGGCAACACGGGATTTCTCGCTGCAGATACTGCCGCTGCTTTTCGCGGGTGTCCTTGCATCAGGGTTCCTGCTGGGTAGGCCGGGACATGATGCGCTGATACCAAGCGCCTGGATCGCTGGATTGCTCGGAGGTAATTCGCTTTTTGCCAATTTCTTCGCCGCGCTTTCCGGCGCTCTCATGTACTTTGCCACGCTCACCGAGATACCAATAATCCAGGGCCTTCTTGGTGCTGGCATGGGGCAAGGGCCAGCCCTCGCACTGCTTCTGGCGGGGCCGAGCCTCTCGTTGCCATCTATACTGGTGATTGCCGGTGAGCTGGGCTGGAAAAAGACCCTGACCTATTCAGGCCTCGTCGTTGGGCTTTCTACCGTGGCCGGAATGGTCTTTGGAATGCTTGCCTGAGGCAGGATTCAGATCCGGGCATCGGTCTGTGACGACTACTTGCCCGGAAGAGCATCCCGATTGTTCGACCATTCCTTGCTCAAGGCAATCTATCAGGTGGCTGACGCAACTGCAGATCAGCGAATATTCGCTGAACGTTCCTCTCTTGACGTCGCGGACCAACCCGACGCGCTTGAGAACAGATAGATGCTTGGATACCGTAGTGATATCCGCGCCTATCGCCTCCCGCAGTTCTCCGACGCAACAGGGTTTATTTTCGAGCATCTCCATGATGAGGAGCCTCGATGGATGGGCCAGCGACTTCAGCAAGGTGGCTCTGCGTTCGAGACGATCCAGTTCTTCCGTGGTCATGAGCTGCCTCCTGACATCTTTGTTGGCCTGAACGCCAAATATATTGACATTGTTGGCAAACTCACCAATAATCTATCCGATGAGAATCTCGATGTCAATGAAGCTATGTAAGGAGTGACTATGAGCGATACCCCCAAGACCGGCCTTAGCGTCTTTGCAAAATACCTCTCATTCTGGGTTGCCTTGTGCATCGTTCTGGGAGTCGCCATAGGCTACTTCCTGCCCGGCGTTCCAGCCTTCCTGGGCAAGTTCGAGTACGCCAGGGTATCCATACCCGTGGCAATCCTGATCTGGCTGATGATATACCCGATGATGCTCAAGGTCGACTTCACGAGCATCAAGAATGCGGGCAAGAGACCCAAGGGCCTCATCATCACCCTCGTGGTCAACTGGCTCATCAAGCCGTTCACCATGTACCTCATAGCATGGTTTTTCCTTAAGGTCGTGTTCAAGGCGCTGATACCCGGCTCTCTCTCCACTGAATACCTGGCTGGCGCGGTGCTGCTCGGAGCGGCTCCCTGTACCGCCATGGTCTTCGTCTGGTCGTACCTCTCTGACGGCGACGCGGGTTATACGGTGGTGCAGGTCGCGATCAATGACCTCGTCATACTCTTCGCCTTCACGCCCATCGTGGCCTTCCTCCTCGGCGTAAGCGATGTGCATGTTCCCTGGGATACCTTGATTTTGTCCGTCGTCCTCTTTGTCGTCATTCCTCTCGGATTCGGGGCCGTAACCCGTTCGCGCCTCATCAAGCGTCGCGGCAAGGAGTGGTTCGAGGGCGTCTTCCTCAAGAAATTCGATGGCATAACCGAGGCGGGATTACTCCTCACGCTCGTCATCCTGTTCGCGTTCCAGGGCAAGGTCATCCTCTCAAACCCGCTCGCCATCGTCCTGATCGCGGTGCCGCTGGTGATCCAGACGTACTTTATTTTCTTCATCGGTTACGGTTGGGCCCGCGCCTGGAAGGTGCCATACGAAGTCGCCGCTCCGGCGGGTATGATAGGCGCATCGAACTTCTTCGAGCTGGCCGTGGCCGTTGCGATAAGCCTGTTCGGCCTGTCGTCAGGCGCTGCCCTGGCGACCGTCGTGGGAGTGCTCGTCGAGGTGCCGGTGATGTTGAGCCTGGTCAAGATCGCAAGGGCGACCAGATCAAGATTTTCCGCAGCAGTTGAGTTGCCGGCGGTATCCGCGGCTTCCTCGAGCAAGGGGTAAACGGTCAAAAAGGGGAGCGTGGCTATGGAAACGGTCATCAATTTCACCCGTCGTCATGGCTCGCTTCCCCGGACTGAAGGCATTCTGAACCTGACTCCGGCTGAAGCCTTCGGAGCCCTGTCACGAGGGGCCGTTCTCGTCGATCTGAGTGAAGCCTACGAGACGAACTTCCGCGTCTTCGATGTTGAAAAAGTCGTGTATGCGCCCTGGACTCGATTTGCAGACTCGTACCGTGACCTTCCGAACGACAGACCACTGATACTCGCTGATGCTACTGGTATCTACTGCCGCGAGGCCGCAAGGATCCTTGCCGACACGGGTTATACGAATATCGCCAAGCTTTCGGGCGGTATGATCGACTGGGATGCCGGCGGCTTTCCGGTCCGAAAAGATTCATCCTATGAACTTAACGGGCAATGTGCCTGCAAGATGAAGACCCGCCATGGCGGTAACCCGCTCATGGACAAACACAATGCTGGCACAGAAGATACGACCGATTCCTGATCATGCGATTCATGCAATTTTCATAAGATTTCATACAATTTTAAAATCAGATGGATATAGTACGATCGGAGGCATATCATGACCAAGGTACTTTTTCTTTGTGTGCACAATTCAGCCCGCAGCCAGATGGCAGAGGCTTTTCTCAAGAAGCATGGCGGCAGCCAGTTCCAGGCTGAGAGCGCAGGTCTTGAACCCGGCGTGCTTAATCCGTATGTCGTACGCGCCATGGCTGAGATCGGCATCGACATCTCCGGCAATCCGACCAGTAGCGTCTTCGACCTGTTCAAGGCCGGAAAAGTCTTTCAGGCAGTAGTTACCGTGTGTTCAAAAGAAGCGGCGGAACGGTGCCCGATATTCCCCGGGCTCGCTGAAAAGCACCACTGGCCCTTTGCCGATCCATCCTGCTTTACCGGCAGCGATGAAGAAAAAATGGTGCGTGTACGGGAAGTACGCGACCAGATCGAATCTGCGGTAAAGGATTTTGTAACCAGCAAGAAAGCGCTATGAGTCTGCTGCTCAAGCAGCCCCGGGAGCCGGAAGCGCAAGCGGGTTTCATCGCATTGGCCGCGCTCCGTAAACCATGGATCGATCGGTTCATGATGTATGAAGGCCGCACGATTCCGGTAGCATCGACGGTTCTGAAGTCCTCCGATGTCTGGGGTGGTATCAAGGCGCGCTGGGGCGTGGGACGTATGGATTACAGCGTGCTGCCGGGCCTCTATGCCATAGGCAATCCTGATACTGACGCTTCTGTGTTCGTTACGGCAAACTACAAGCTCAGTTTCGATGCGCTGCGCTCTAACCTGGCTGGCCTGAACACCTGGGTGCTCGTGCTTGACACCAGAGGCATCAATGTGTGGTGCGCCGCGGGCAAAGGCACCTTCGGTACCGATGAACTTGTTTCCCGCATCACCAAGGTAAAACTATCCGGCATCGTGACACACCGCAACCTCATACTGCCTCAGCTTGGCGCACCCGGCGTCTCCGCCCTAGACGTTGCCAAGCGTTCAGGATTCAGCGTGGAGTGGGGGCCTGTCAGGGCCGCAGACATTCCTGCCTGGCTCGCGGCAGGCAAACACAAGACCGATGCGATGCGTCATGTAACCTTCAATTTTGCTGAGCGCATGGCTGTGGCCCCCGTGGAAATTGCCCACTCCTGGCCTATCGTGCTTGCCGCGCTTGCTCTGGGAGCGTTGTCTGGTCTGCCGGCAGGGCACGGATGGCTGCACAGGGCCTTGCCGACTACCATACTTCTCGTCGGTACTGTTCCCGTTGGAACCATACTTTTTCCGGCCTTGTTACCCTGCCTGCCAGGCAAAGCTTTTGTCATCAAAGGGGCACTGCTTGGAATGCTCTGGGCTGGATTGTGCGCAATCGCTTTCCAGTTGCCCTTTCTGACGGCACTGGGTGGAGTCATGATCGTAGCTCCGGTCACGGGTTTTCTCGGTCTTAACTTTACCGGCGCTTCGACGTTTACCAGCCAGCCGGGAACCTTGCTTGAAGTTGAAAAAAGCTTCTGGCCGTTGATCGTTTCGCTCATCGCCGGTATCGCGTTGAGCATTGCTTCCCGTGTTTTGAGCCTTTAGGAGTTGAAGTCCATGGCGTATACCTACTTGAAGAATGGCGAAACGCTGACCCTCGATGAAGCGGCGTGCATCGGTTGCGGTGCCTGCTTCGAGGTGTGTCCGCACGCCGTCTTCCGCATTGAAGAGAATAAAGCCCGGATCGTCAGCCGCGGAACCTGCATGGAATGCGGCGCCTGCGCGCGCAACTGCCCCGTAAAGGCAATTACCGTAAGCACCGGCGTAGGCTGCGCCCAGGCAATCATAATCGGTAAATTGCGCGGCACCGCTCCGGATTGCGGCGATGCCTGCTGTGGAAAGGAAAACGCCAAAGGCGGAAGTTGCTGCTAGCCAGAGCCGAAAAAAAAGCCGCCCGGTAAGGGCGGCATTTTTAGTGCAACTTGAGGCAGCTTATCTCCAAGTGTACTTGGTGTAAACAACCGCAGGATTTTTCGTCAACTGCTCGGACGATCCGTCATAGATTTTGACGTTCTTCCATCCTAGATGCTCGCTCAATACCCACCACCAGATAGCGCAACCCATTCCAGTATCGCAGTAACCCACGACTTCCTTTTTGGGGTCCAGCTTGATGGCTTTCAGAAGCGTTTCAATAGATTCCTTCGAGACAAGTTTGCCTTCGGCGTCATAAAGCCATTCCTTGGGAGCAGGGAATGCACCCGGGATGTGGCCGAACTGGGTAGAGGCTGCGAACTTTACCCTGCCGAAATAGGAATCATAGCTGCGTGCGTCGAGGAACTGGGTTTTTTTCATGTTCTTGACGACGTATTCCTGGCTCACCAGATACTCGGTGTGGGGTTTAACCTCATACTCAGTAGCATCTCTGGTTTCCAGTCCAGTTGCGAGAGCGAAGCCAGCCTTGTTCCATGCTACCATACCGCCATCGAGGATGGTCACATTCTCTATACCGCAGTATTTCATGGTAAAGGCTACCCTTGCGGAAGCGTGGTACTGTGCGCCGCCTTCGCTGTTTACAACGACGACGATGGAATCGGCCTTTATGCCAAGTTCGCTTATCATGTCGGCAAGCTCGTCAATTTCGGGTAGTTCTGCATTCAGATCACCCTTTTTGGGGGACCAGAAAGCGGCGACCGCAGAGACAGCACCGTTGATATGACCAGCTTTATATTCATCAACCTTGCGGATGTCGACTATAACCACACCAGGTTTGCTCAGATTGGCATTCAACCATTCAGCAGATACCACTGCATCGACGTCGCGGGCAAAGACCGGCGCGACGAGCGCGACGGCGAGCAGGATCAGGATTGCCTTCTTCATACAGAAATCTCCTTCAAAAGACTTGCCCCATTCAATCAGGGGACGAGTTCCAGATTCTTTGTCGAGCCATCCTTGGGAAGCTTCGCTTCCTCAAGGTAGTACAGGCCTTCCTGGTGGCAGGTGTTGCAGTCACGCGTGCGGTCTGTCCGCTTGGCGATGTTGTGCGGCACCGTATCCCAGTAGTTGGGCAGGGCATCGAAATTGGTCATGGTCAGGCCGGCCGGCTTGAACGTGTCGCGCACGGTCGGAATCAGCCTGAGCGTCGTCAGCTGGCCAGGTTTCCTAGGGCTGTGACCCAGAACGATGGCCGGGCTCGAGGTGGCGCCGGCTCCGACATGGCAGGAGCTGCACTGGCGGTACGCGGACGCGGTGTGGCAGGCCGAGCAGGAAACCCTGTCGGAATGTGTCGCGTGCGTTTCCTGCGTGGCAGGCTTGCCGAGTTTTGTCAGGTCGTGGCAGGTCGTGCACGATGGCTTTTCAACGACGTCCTTGCGCCCGGTGTAGGCTACGCCGTCACCGTGGAACTGGTCGCCGGAGTGGCAATCGATGCAGGTCATGCCCTTGCGGTAGTGCACGTCAGGGGTTCCGCCGTAATCGCCGGTGAACTCCGGATAGACGCGTCCGCCGTGGCACATGGCGCAGGTCTTGTCTTCGGCTTTCTTGACGAAGCGGTGTCCGTCCAGAAGGCCCGTGCTGATACCTGAAACGTCAGGGCTCTTCACGTGACAGTCTCCGCATGATGCGTGGCAGCTGCGGCATGACTGCTGGAACACCTTTTCTTCGAAGATGGCCTTGCCCTTGTCGTCGAAGCGCGGAGAAACGCCGTGCTTCATGCCAGCCGCCGTGTAGTGCAACGACAGCGTATAGGTCTTGGCCGTCTCTTCGTGGCATTCACCGCAGGATTCTTCCGGATCGTCTGACGGGCGTGCGACAAGGCCCTTGTGCGCGTCAGTCTGAGCAGCCTTGGTCGAATCGCCGCCATGGCAGTCGGTACAGCCGAGATAAAAGTGAGGATCGCTTTCGAGTACGTCTTTAGAAACTACATAGCCCATGAAATAATCCGCCCGAACCGGGGGAGGGGGACCTGCTCACCCTTCGCCTTCGGCTGATCCGCCAGAGGGCGGGACGACGAGCCGCTGCATGGTCGCTTCGTTCGTATGGCATTCCAGGCAGCTCGATCCCGCAGCGTGTGCGGTGAGCGCCCCTGCGCCGAACAGGGCGAACAGTAGCATGGCTCGCGCCGAGGTAGCCGTATTCATAAGGAACCTCCTTGCGCGTGGTAGAACGAGGCCGACGGCCCCGGAGTGCAACTCCGTTCATGATAATAACGGTAGAGTATATGGATGTAAATAGATAAAAGATATTTTATATATTAGTATTTTAGTTAAGTTGACAATTTCCCTTAGGATAAAGTAGGCTGGCCATCCGGTTTAAATGTAAGCGCCGGAATTCATGACCGCAAGGGTATACCGTGAAGAAATTCATTGCGTGGATAACGTCGATGCGCCTCGCCATCGGACTCATAGCTTATCTGACGGTAACCTGCATCCTGGCTACGCTCGTGCCGCAAGGCTTGCCCGACGAAGAGTATCAGGCGATGTATCCAAAAATCGTCTCGATGCTCGTCATTCAGACCGGATTTGGCAGCTTCTTCGGGTCGATACTGTTCATCATCCCGTCGTTCCTTTTCTTTGCCAATCTTTCAGCCTGTACGGTAAAACGATTCGTCCGTGAACTCCGCAAGAAGGCAAAGCGGCGACATGGCCCGGATATTCTCCATATCGGTCTGATGGCCCTCGTCATAGGAAGCATCTGGTCGTTCTCAGGCCATCAGCAAGGCTCGGTGACCATGGCCCCGGGGGATGGCGTCAACCTGCCGGACGGTGCGCTTCTGCACCTCGACGACTTCCGCTTTGAACGTTACGACGACGGCAGACCCAAGGACTGGGTATCGGTCGTTACCATCACCAAGGATGGCAAGACTATCAAGGACAAGGTGGAACTCAGGGTCAATACTCCGTTGCGGTACGCCGGTCTGACCTTTTACCAGGCCAGCTACGAAGAAGTGCCCAGCCTGGTGCTCACCGATGCCAGCGGAACTGAAATGGTGTTGGCCCAGGGTGAGGAGCGTATCGTGGATGAAGTTCCCTACCTCTTCATGGCACCCGATGCCGATGCCAAACGAGCCGTGCTGCGCGTGGGTACGGGCATGGAAGGCAAGACAATTAAAGCATCACCCGGAGAGATGGTTGGCAGTCTTAAAATCATTGGCTTGCGTGCGCAGCTGGCGACCGGTCTGGAAGCGGTAACCGATCCCGGTTTCCCGCTCGTCCTCGCGGCTCTGGCACTCATAGCGGTGGGCACGACCTGGACGTTTGCACAAAAACTCAAGGAGGGCGTATGAGCCTCGGAATCGTATTGGCCAATCTGGCGTCCGCAATTTTTCTGGTGTCCGCGCCCGCTCAGGTTTTCTTCCTCTTCAAACGCACCTCAAGCCCCGATGCGCTTG
>CAXZAJ010000153.1:0-9060 GCA_964293355.1 uncultured bacterium | reverse complement strand
TCTTCGTTTAAAAGATTTGCTGTTTCATTTTTAATTGTTGCAGTACCTATGGGGTTGATATTGTTACAACCTGATTTTGGAACTGCTCTGGTTTTTTTACCCCTCTATCTGGCAATGGCCTATGTTGGTGGTGTGAACAAGAAATATCTTCTCGCTTTTATAATAACCGGTGGAATTACTATAGTAATGACGGTAATGCCTCTATGGCAAAAGATTATCGTTGCAAATCCTTCCATTTTTTTACGTATTCTATATGAAAAACCTTATGTCTATTACACAATGATTGTCCTTATAACAACAGTTGGATTATCAGTCCTCGGCACAAGAATATTCAAGAAGCGCTACTACTATCTTACTTCATTTGTTTCTATTATCTGCACGCTCGGCTTGGGAGCTTCACTATTAGGACAAAGAGTACTTAAAGAGTACCAAGTAATGCGCCTCGTAGTATTTCTTGATCCGAGTGTAGACCCCTTGGGGTCAGGGTGGAATATTCTTCAATCCATCACTGCAATCGGATCAGGAGGTGTCTCAGGAAAAGGATTCCTCCAGGGAACCCAGAGTCATTACCGTTATTTGCCCCAGCAAAGTACTGACTTTATATTTAGTATCATTTCAGAAGAACTTGGTTTTCTTGGCGGAATAGTAATTTTTGCTCTATTTTTCTATATTCTTGTCAGACTGGCTCTTTCATTACGAAGCATCAGAAGCATCGCCTCAGCTTCATTTGTCTCTGGAATTTTCGGTGTAATATTGTTTCATTTTTTAATTAATGCAGGGATGGCCATGGGAGTCATGCCTATCACAGGCATACCGCTGTTGTTCCTGTCTTATGGGGGATCCTCTCTGTGGACAATCTGCATAGGGGTGGGACTATCTCTGGGTGTTGGAGCAAGGAAGTACGACTCATGAAGCTTATAGATCCCTGTGCTGATTTTCCGACGGAATTACCAAAAATACAAAAACCAGCCAGGTACCTCGGCGGTGAGAGTTGTTCAACGGTTAAACCCGACGTTGAATTTAGATTAGCCCTATGTTTTCCGGATCTCTACGAAATAGGCATGGCCAACAACGCCATGCGAATACTATATTCAGGATTGAATCAGCTTGAAGGCGTAGCTTGCGAGCGGGTGTTTTCTGTAGGGCTTGATTATGAAAAATTATTGCGTGATACGCAAACTTCACTGTATGGTCTGGAAACTGGTACTCCAATTAGCTCATTTGATGTTCTGGCGTTCACCATCGGATATGAATTATTGGCAACTAACATCCTGACTGTGCTGGATCTTTCAAACGTACCAATTCTGGCTGCTGACAGAACGGCTGATCATCCTATAGTAATTGCTGGTGGACCTGCAATTACAAATCCTGCGCCATACTCAAAAATATTCGATGCAGTTTGGATTGGTGAAGCTGAGAATCGTTTCTTTGAATTAATCTCGGAATTATATTTGGCCAAAAAAGCTGGTATTACTCGTTCAGGCTTGATTGCCATGCTTGCAAAGGAACCATCTGTCTGGGTATCTGAAAATCAAGGCAAAAAATCCATAAGAAACATCTACAATGACTTTAACTCGGCTCACTATGAGTATTCGTTTCCTGTGCCCATCGTAAAACCTATACAGGATCACGGTGTTGTGGAGATAATGCGCGGGTGCCCAAACGGTTGCCGTTTCTGCCATGCTGGGTATTTCTATAGACCCCGGCGACTCCGTTCCATAGACAGGATACTTGAGGATGTAGAAACACAGATAAAGGTTGCAGGGCATCGAGAAATCAGTCTTTCATCCTTGTCGAGTGGCGACTATCCTGGCATAGCTTCACTTGTATCGTTGCTAAATTCCCGCTGGGCACACGAAGGTGTTTCTTTTCAACTTCCTTCGCTAAAAGTTGAATCATTCCCGCTTGAACTGATAGAGGATATTTCTGGAACAAGAAAAAGCGGTTTGACCTTTGCAGTAGAAACTCCTCAGGAACAGTGGCAGATGACCCTTAATAAAACCGTCAGTCTTGAGAAAATCAGATCGATACTCCTGGAAGCTGGAAACCGAGGCTACAGAACAGCTAAATTCTATTTCATGATAGGATTACCTTTGCCTAGCGCAGAAATCAAAGAAGAAGATGGCATAATTTCCCTGATTAAGGACATCGTAAAGACCACGCCCACTATAAAACTCAACATCAACATAGCAACATTCGTTCCTAAACCACATACACCATTTCAATGGAGCGCACAACTTGATCCGATACTAGCTGCATCAAGAATCTATAAGATAAAAGATGCCTTCCGTTCCGATACCCGTGTCAAGATTACCTATCACACACCCTA
This sequence comes from uncultured bacterium, assembly GCA_964293355.1. Classification (GTDB taxonomy): domain Bacteria; phylum Spirochaetota; class Spirochaetia; order Treponematales; family UBA12059; genus SZUA-370. The sequence continues at coordinate 6,731 of CAXZAJ010000153.1, read as the reverse complement.
TCTTTCATGGCTTGAGGGCATTATATCACGGGGTGATGAGAGGGTAGGGAACCTGATAATTGAAGCATTCAAAAATGGTGCACGGTTTGATGCCTGGGATGATCTTTTCAGAAAGGATGCATGGGAAAAAGCCTTGTTGGCTACTGGAATTGATACCAGTTGTTATACTGCAGAACGAGCTACTATTGCAGAACTGCCTTGGGCAAATGTGTCGTTACGTGTCTCCAATAAATACCTGCTTAAGGAACTGGAGCGATCTAAAAAATCAGTTCTTACTTTACCATGTAAAGATCCCTGTAATTCGCTCTGTGGTTCATGTTCAGACACGCAGACTGTGGCTGGGGACAGTGACATATTAAAAAGAATTGATGAAATTCAAAAAGACGATATAGCCAATAAGTGCATCATACAGGATATTCGACTGGGTTCCAGACAAGCACCCGCAGAAGGCAATAGATACAGGCTGATATTCCGCTATAAAAAAATCGGTAGGGCTGCTTTTTTTGCCCATCATGAAGTTCAGTCTCTCATTGGGGCATCACTTGAGCGAGGTGGTCTTACACTTGCATACTCCCAGGGATTCAACCCGATGCCCCGACTTGAGATTTCAGAACCTCTGTCACTCGGATTTGAGTCTCAGGATGAATACGGCGTAGCCATCCTGACTTCAAAACCTTTTATAGAAGCCAGCGATATACTGACAGGCGCTAATAGACTACTACATAATGATATGCAATTTCAGGAAACACAAATTCTTGAATGCATTGACGGCAAACGTTTCCCATCTTTATCTTCAGTGCACTGGGGATCATGTTTTTTACTGGATCTATTGAATACAGGACTTGATGCCGAGAAATTCGGGCAATATTTCAAACAACTTGTTAATGCAAAGCCCCAGTTGACTGGTGGATCAACTAAGATACAAGGTAACTGTATTAAAATACTGTTACCGTTTGCTGGTGTACGTGAACTGGGCCTCCCATCGATTTTTGAAGCTGCATTCGGCATATCTATCAGAGAATCGAAGGTATCTGTACAACGAATTGAGCAATATGCAAAGTACGGTGAAGGTCAACGAATTTCATATTTTGACCGATATTCAAAATTGTAAAACAAACATGTAAAATTCATCATAGTATTAAGATGATAGGGCCTGGTAGACAGAATATACATTATCGGAAGTCCTAATAATATCGTTTGACACGTCCAAGGTAAACTGCATTACCATACAAGTCATTCAGATTATTAAAATCAAGCCCGTATGCAACCGCGAAAAACTGTATATGGTATTCATCCTTTTTTTCATCGCTCGAACTGGCTTTATAGTCAACATTGCCGTTTTGAGGTTCATCGAGGAACGAGAGATATTGTCCGCTGGAATCCAGTGCCGCGCGCTTCAGATCATATTCTCTGACTACCGTATTGGCGATTTCATCCTTGATTATGAGCGTGGGCATTATATCGCTGTTAGATGTTATATTTATATTTGCAAAATATTTTGTATCTAAATCAATCGTATCAAGAGTTGGAATTGACAAGGCTTCATCAAGAACCAAAGGCTGATAATCAAGGCCATTGGTAGAAATGAGAAACGTTTCCACACTCGCCCCTGGAACGGCATTTACAGCATTTTGCTTCGCTTCAAGTGAACTTAAATCACTCGAAGCATCCGTCTCGTTGGCATAGATCTTGTAGAATATAAAAAATCCATAATAGTTTGCATCCTGAACAACCGGACCTTCAAAAACCAGAGCTGCAGTATCTCGTACCACTGGCTTTGCCATCAAGTAGACTATGGTATCAATTCCACACGCCATGAGAGAAAGATAAATCAAGAGCACAATCAGAAAATAGGAATTTTTAAATCTAATCATGGGTCCGCTCTGCATAGACCTTACTTTACTATCTGCTTTGCAGGCGCATCAATCGATTCGAGGCAGTCAACCAATTCGTAGATGAGTACGGGCTTGTTCTTTCCCTTGACTCTGATGTTGTCAAGTTCACGCACGACGAATTTGTCCTTGATCTGAGCATAGGTAAACTCGCTTATTATTATACCAGTTCCGTACTCCTTGTTGGTAGCTTCAAGTCGCGATGCCAGGTTTACATGATCACCCATAATCGTATAATTCATGCGTTGCTTTGAGCCCATATTACCAACTGTGACTATTCCAGAATTTATGCCTATACCGATATGAATATGCTTTTCACGTGGCCATCCGTCATTGAGTTCATCAAGCGTCTTCATCATCTTGAGAGCACACTTGCATGTCAGTACCGCATGTTCCTGCAGTGGGAGTGGCGCTCCCCAGAAGCACATAACGGCGTCTCCAATATACTTGTCCAGTGTACCGTTGTAAGAAATTGCCAGATCGGTCATCGCTGTCAGGTAAATATTAAGATGGTTTACAAGTTCTTGAGGACTCATGGTCTCGGAAAGGGTCGTGAAACCTCGGATATCTGAGAAAAACACTGTAAGGTCTTTGTCATGACCGCCAAGTTCTGGTGGGTTGTTAGCAAGTTCTTCGACTACTTTGGGGCTAAGATACTTGCCAAACGTATCACGAATCTGCCGCTTGTCCCGTTCCTCTGTAAACACGCGATACACGACTACGAGTATGAATGTAAAAATTGAAGCCAAAGCTGGTGTTGAGTAATTGATTATATAAGCTCGTGAGTCGAAGGCAAAATTAACTATGAAAAAATAAACAACCACTGAAATGAGTGTTATGAAAAATCCTGCTATTGCCGGCAATCGCGAACTGATCAAGGCGATGACCAGAATGATACCACCAAGAATTATGAGATCTACCCAAACAGGAACCTGATGAATGAAATTGTCCATCAGTATTGTATTGAGTGCATTCGCATGCATTTCTATACCGTACATTATTCCAAGCGGGGTTGGTTTCTCATCTTCCGCGACTCCCGCAGCGAAGGCGCCAACCATCAGGATTTTATCTTTAACCGCCAGTGTTTTGCGCCAGGATTCAGGATCCGGTCCTGGATTCCTGTTCGCGTACGCCGCGTATGATCTGACCGGGAAAGTTTGAACTCCATCGGAGGTGGCACTTGATCGATAGCCCATAAAATTGACGAGCATCTGAGCTCTTTCATTTATGGGGATGCGAATCTCGGGCAATACCCTTCTCTTCCCTTCAGTGACGAGATTACCATCGGTATCAAATTGATCAGGTTCAATCTGCACTGAATACGGTACTAGCTCACCGGTTTCTGGATCGCGGACCTTAGGTGATGGGATGAGTATATGAGAGCCTACCACGACTTCTACTTCATCGAGGGTTCTGTTGAAATAATCGACGGCGAGGGATAGCGTTATTGCCGGTACGAAACTGTCCCGGTAATGTCGGATTACATAATAGCTATCATCGGGGACGCCATCCATATCGGCATCTTCAACCTTGAGAGGAGCATTGGATTTAATCCGTGCAATCAATTTTTCAAGCGATGCAGCCGTGATGGGCGTTTCGATATCGTGCATGCCACCTTTGTCGTCCTGCCATGCTAGCCGTTCAAACAAAGCCTCATCCACCGCATAGCCAGGAGACAACTCATCAAGTCTCAGAAGGCTGACCAGAACGCTGGACCGGAGAACAAGGGGTTGACGGCGATACACCATATCCGAATCCGACAAGAAGTTCGCATGTCCATACCCTGCGGCGGCACGGCCAAAAGGTTCAAGAGGAGGTTCATATCCGTAGTAAGCATTTATTGTTTTCCAGTTGCCCTTGACGTTGTTGACTTTGCCCCAACTCTCGTATAACTCATTTTGCCGGATTGTCATGGCATCGCCTTCTTCGACCAATCCGTATGGAGAAAGTACTGTTTCCAGAAATACAGAATCCGAATCATGTATGGCTTTGGCGAGCAAAGCGTCATTGGTGGGATTTGAATCTTCTTCAATGAAGAATACGTCGATAAAGAGTGAACTTTCACGGTTTGACTGATCTTTGAGACGTGAAAAAGCATTTATGAGGTCGGCATGATACGTTCTGGAGAAAGGCCATTTTCCATATTCAGCAAGTGTTTTCTGATCAATACCGAGAATCAGAATTGAATCAGAAATTTTCAGGTTCTGCTGTGATAACACAGCTCCTTCCTGGATTGACTTCGAGTCACGTATGGTCTTGAGCCTGAAATGAGCATCCAGAACCGGACCTTCAAGATTCTGAAGCACCTTGGTGGTAGACAGCAAAAGAACGAAAACACCGAAGATGATTATTGCAATGACAAAGGCGAAGCGTTTGGCTTCGAATATCCTCGATCGTTTCTTTGGCATGTCCAGCCTCCAGATTTCAGTATGACGAAGCCCGGCCTGTCAGCCGGGCTTCGTTAAATCCCTGCAGGAATCAACTATTTAACCAAGCCCTGCGATTTTAAGAGAATTATACGGTCATGAGCGATCTTTGTCCAATCGCTTTCCACTCCGTTGGCAATCAGTCTCGTGTATGTTTCCAGAGCTTTGTCGTGGAGTTTCGTCGTCTCATAAATACGGCCAATCGAAAGCGTGATCCTGCCTAATCCCGGGGTCGAAGGATAGAGGGATTCTATCTTTGTCAAATAGGTCAAAGCCAGATCGGTATCCCCCCTGTCTTCAGCAATCGCAGCCGCGTTTGCCAATGCTACAGGCGCAAGATGTGACTTTGGATAAGTTTCAGACAGTGAAGCGAATGCCTTTTCCGCAGCCGGCACATCATTGATGGCCGAAAGAACTTGTGCCCTGATCATGGCGGCCCGCGCCGCTGCATACCGTTTGCCGAATTTTGATGAAATTTCATCAGCTTCTGCAATCAACTGAGTACTTGAGGCAGTTTTTTCAGCATCTGCCAGTGCGCTGAATTCTTTGTAGGAAACTTCAAGACTGTCCAGGGCAATGGTAGATTTAGTTACAAGATTTGCCGAGACAGCGGAATATACGCCGAGACCAACAACGCCAACCAAAATGGCACCAACCAGAAATAAAAAGATCTTTCTGTTGGCGTGCATGAAATCATTGATGCGGTCTACAATTTTAACCTGTTCCTGGGGATTTGCCTGAGCAGCAGTCTTCATCCCGATTTCTGTAGAGCTCATGTGGTAGTTACTCCTTAGGGTTTGCTATGCCTAGTTCTTTGATCAATCGTGATAGATACGTTCTTTGGATATCGAGCACCTTTGAGGTTTCAGTCTGGTTCCATTGATGCTCGTCCAGGGCGCTTGCAATGAAGTGTTTTTTAAAAATGGTCAGAGCATCCTTGAGGTTCTTGCCCCTGTACTCGTCCCGACCCATGGCGACATCGCCTATCAGAAGATCACGAGCACCGATTGTTTTTTCTTTGGCAATGACGACAGCTCGCTCTACGGCATTTTCCAGTTCACGAACATTCCCAGGCCATGGATATGAGAGCATCTGTTCGACAGCCTGGTCAGTAAACCCGGTAAACTGTTTTTTAGTCTCGAGGCTGAATTTCTTGAGAAAGAAATCGGCTAGAGCAGTAATATCGTCCTTGCGCTGCCTTAGAGGCGGCACGTAGATGGGCAGGACATTCAGACGGTAATACAGATCACTCCGGAATTCACCGCGCTTAACCTGGGAATCAATGTCGCGATTGGTGGCCGCGACTATTCGCACATCAACGGTAACCGTATCACTCGAACCGACCCGCTCAAAGGTTTTTTGCTGTAAAACCCGCAAGAGTTTGGCCTGAAGCTTGAGCGGCAGATCGCCAATTTCATCAAGAAAAATCGTTCCGCCGTTTGCTAGTTCAAATCGTCCCAGCCTGTTCTGAAAGGCATCGGTGAACGCGCCCTTAACGTGGCCAAACAACTCGCTCTCAAGAAGGCCCTCAGGCAAAGCGGCGCAATTCACACGAACGAAGGGTCCGCTCTTCCGGTTGGACCTCAGGTGAACCTGCTCCGCAATCAGTTCTTTACCCACACCGCTCTCGCCAAGGATGAGCACCGAAGAATCCGTTTTTGCGATTCTCTCGATGAGGTCTAGTTTCTCGACAATATCCGGGCTCTTGGCTATCAGTACATGATAGCCCTTGTCTACTATGATCTGGTCGCGCAGGTACCCGATCTCTTCACGGGCTTTTTCCAGGTACTTGGCGTTTTCTATCGCTATGGCGGCCTGTACGGCAAAAATCTCCAGCCATTGCAGATCTGACTGAGTAAAGTATTTCTTGTCTTTCTTGTTGATTATTTCGAAGAGGCCCACGCATTTTTCGCGTACCACCATGGGAACCGCAAGGATGCTGTAGGTTGGAAAATCGATCGATTTCGAGATGTCGCCGTAAAACCTTGAATCGGTCTCGACGTCGTTGACGATGAGCGATTGGCTGTGTTCCGCTACCCAGCCCGCTATGCCCTCGCCGGGATTCAGGCTGAACTTCTTGATGTCCCGGCCCTTGGGACCAAGCGCTATCTCGAAGTACAGCTTCCCGTCCTCTTCGTTTTTCAGGATCAACGAAGAGGCTTCTCCGGCGGTCAACCGCGTCGCCGACTCCAGTATCTGAGTCAGGAGCGACGTGGCATCACCGTAATTAGAATTTATGAGCGTATTGATCTCGAGCAGCGTATTGAACTTCTCGGGATCTATACGTTCAAACATGTTATACGTTCTTGCGGGAAGTGTCCTTCTTCTCCTTGAGCAGGTCGCCGAGGGTGAAGCCCTCGTTCGAGGTGCCCTCGTCCATGGAGCGGGACATCTCGGCCTGCTGCTGCTTGCG
>CAXZAJ010000152.1:0-9134 GCA_964293355.1 uncultured bacterium | reverse complement strand
CCACAAAACTGAAGCTGCCATGGAGTTTGGGCCGACGGGCATACGGACCCTCGCCGCCAATGCCTCTGGCGACGGCGGCTATGAAGTACTGGAACGGGCCGGAAAACCGGTAGCCCTCGGGCGGGATGTTTTCATGACGGGCCTCGTAAGCCGCGAATCCACCCGTGAATGCATCGCGGTGCTCCGGGGATTCAGGGAGCTCCTGCGGACCTATGGCGTTGAGCCCGGGGCTGCCCGCGTCATCGCTACGAGCGCCTTGCGCGAGGCTGAGAACCGTGACGCCTTCGTTGACCGCGTAGCCATGAGGACCGGCTTCCGCGTCGATGTAATAGAAGCTATTGAAGAAAGCCACTACATGTACCTCGCCGTGCAGCGGGCCCTCGGCGGCGACGCCAGGTTCTTTTCCAGGACAAACTCCATAATCATCGAGGTTGGCGGCGGCTCAACGGAGCTGATGCTGCTTCGCCGCGGCAGGATCGTGGCCGCCCATTCGCTCAGGCTGGGCACCATCCGCGTGGACGAGCAGTCAAAGGCTGCCATGGGCTCGTCAGGCTACCTGATGCGGTTTCTTGCCGACAGCGTGCGGACATCCTGTGACGGCCTCGAGGACGACCTGCCGCTGGCCGGCGTACGCTCGTTCATCGTCATAGGCACGGACGCCCGCTTCGCGGCCCGGGTGGCTGGCTCGGAATCCCGCCTCGACTATACCATCGTGCCCCGCGATGCGTTCTTTGCCCTTGTTGACCGGCTCAAGGGCATGTCGGTTGACAACCTCGTCTCTGAATTTCGCGTACCGTATTCCGAGGCCGAAGCGCTCATACCCGGACTGGTCATCACCGCGCTGTTCCTGGAGCGGACAGGTGCCGAGGAGCTTGTCGTGCCGCTGGTCAGCCTCCGGGACGGGCTCATCATCGCCATGTCCGGCGGTGCCGGCAGCGACATCGAGGCGGAACTGCACAAGCAGGTGGTTGCCTCCGTGATCGGGCTGGGGCGGCGCTACCACTTTGACGAGCGCCACGCGGTCCATGTGGCGGAGCACGCCCTGTTCATGTTCGACCATCTCAAGGAGTCCCACGGCATGGGACGGCGTGAACGGCTCCTTCTTGAGGCAGCGGCATACCTGCACGACATTGGCAATTTCATCCGTACCAGCGGGCACCAGAAGCATTCTGAATACATCGTGCTCAACAGTGAGATATTCGGGCTGCAGCGCGACGAACTGACCATCGTGGCCAATCTCGTCCGGTACCACCGCAAGGCCAGCCCGTCACCCTCGCACGCCAACTACATGAGCCTGCCCCGGGAGGACCGCGCGGTGGTGCTCAAGCTTTCAGCCATCCTGCGGGTCGCGGACGCCCTGGACCGGGGCCATACGCAGAGACTGAAGCTCGTAGAACTCGAGATGAAGGAGGACCATCTGGTCCTGCAGACCGATAGCCAGGGTGACCTGTCGCTGGAGCGGCTGTCCCTTGCGGAGAAGAGTGATATGTTTGAAGATGTGTTTGGTCTCAAGGTGGTCGTCATATGAGTCCCAAATCAGACAGGAGCCACTATTTCAACCGCGAGCTTTCCTGGCTGGAATTCAATGCGCGCGTGCTGGAAGAAGGTCTCGACCACGGCAATCCCCTGCTGGAACGCCTGCGTTTCCTGGCCATAGTGTCCAGCAATTTCGACGAGTTCTTCATGGTACGTGTAGCCGCGCTCAGGGCCCGCGTGCGTGCGGGCGACCTGACCCCCGATTACTCGGGCCTGACGCCGGAAGAATTGCTCGGTTCCATTTCCAGGCGTGTCCGAGAGATAGGCGCAAAGCAGTATGCGTGCCTGTCGCATGAGCTGCTGCCAGCGCTTGCGGCGGAAGGACTCGTCATCATGCGTCCGGTTGACTACGAGCCAGAGGCAAGGCGCTGGCTCGAGGACTACTTCAGCGGGCAGGTCGCCCCGGCGCTGACCCCGCTGGCCGTGCCTCTTCCTGACGAGAGTGGCGCTCCTGTCGACTTTCCGACCACCGGCAACCTCCGCATCCACGCCGCCTTTCTGCTCCGCTGTAACGGAGACGGCGCGGAACGCGTAGCCATAATCCAGGTGCCGACCAACCTGGGCCGCTTCGTCAGGCTTCCCCTGGGAGAGAGCGTCCGCTTTGCCCTGCTCGACGATCTGGTCATGGATTTCGGGCACCGGCTCTTCCCCGGCTACACGGTGGAGGAACGCTGCCTGTTCAAGGTGACCAGGGATGCGGACATAGGGGTGGACGAGGACCGGGACGATGATTTCGTCGCGGCAATGGAGGAGGTTCTCGTCAACAGGCAGAATTCCTGGCCTGTCAGATTGGCTATTTCCGCCGATTCCGAGGAGCTCGAATCGAGGATCACCACGGCGCTCGGCCTGACCGAGGATGACGTGTATACGGTGGGCGGTCCCATCGACCTCAAGGGCTTCATGGAACTGGCCTCGCTCAAGGGATTCGACAAACTGCGGTTTCGCGCCAGGACTCCTGCCCTGCCGTTCTCGTTGACCGAGGAGAATTCAATCTGGGATGAAATCCGCAGCCGGGATCTCGTACTTCATTTGCCTTACGAATCGTTCCAGCCTGTGGTGGAGTTCGTGGAGAGTGCCGCTACCGATCCCGCTGTCATAGCCATCAAGATGACGTTGTACCGCACCTCCGGCGACTCGCCTATAGTCAAAGCTCTGACGCGGGCGGCCCGGGCCGGCAAGCAGGTTACGGCCGTCGTGGAACTGAAGGCGCGCTTTGACGAGGAACGGAACATCGCGTGGGCGTCCAGGCTCGAACAGGCCGGCGCGATAGTCGTGTTCGGGGCGGCGCGGCTCAAGGTGCATGCCAAGGCTATACTGGTGGTACGGCGCGAGGAGGACGGCCTCGTGCGCCGCTATGTCCACCTGTCTACGGGCAACTACAACGACAAGACCGCCCGGCTCTACGGGGACCTGTCATTGTTCACGGCCAACCAGACCATCTGCGCCGAGACCGGCGCATTCTTCAACATGATAACCGGGCTCTCGGCCCTCACCGAACTGCGGCACCTGTCCATGGCCCCGTTCGACCTCAAGCACCGCCTCATCTCCATGATAGACCGCGAGGCAGAGCGTTCCAGCCCGGAATCCCCCGGCCTCATAGCCGCCAAGATGAATTCGCTCTGCGACAAGGAGCTCATCGACGCGCTGTACCGCGCCTCGCAGGCTGGCGTCAAGGTCCTGCTCAATGTGCGCGGCATCTGCCAGCTCGTTCCGGGGCTCAAGGGGTTTTCAGAGAACATTTCAGTAATATCGGTTGTTGGCCGCTACCTGGAGCACGCCCGGATCTGCTACTTCCGCAATGGCGGCGCCGAGGAACTGTACATGTCCAGCGCTGATTGGATGCCGCGCAATCTGGAAAAGCGCATCGAGTTGTTGTTTCCCGTGTTCGGTGAAGAAGCCAGGGAGCGCGTATACGACACGCTCATGTCCTACTTCCTGGACAACACCAAGGCCAGGTCGCTTGGACCTTCGGGGCACTGGCACAGGGTGAAGCAGTCCGAGGGTGAGGAGCGCTTCTCGGCCCAGGATTACTTCTATGAGGAAGGCGTCAAACGCCGTGAGCGTGACGACGTGGCTTCCGAGGACAAGGTGATACAGGTCCGCCGCACCCCGCCGTGAGGCGCACCTGTACAGGGTCAGTTCCTGCGGGTAGTCCTTCCGTAGAGCCAAGCCATGTCGACCAGTTCTCTTGAGAGGCTGTCACCTGCAACCGGATTTTCAGTGAGCCTCCAGGACCAGTTGCCGCCTATGGTGCTCGGCGTGTTCATCCTTGCTTCGGCACCCAGCCCGAGAAGATCCTGCATGGGGACGATGGCAAGGCCGGCAGCGCTTTTCATGGCTTCCCGCACCAGAGCCTGTACCGTATCCGCGGGAATATATCCGAGATATGCCTTGACGAAGGCCAGCTCTTCGGCGCTGGCGCTTTTCAGCCAGCCTGCCAGGGTGTCGTTGTCGTGGGTGCCGGTGTACGCCACGCAGTCCGGTACATAGTTGTGCGGCATAAAGGGGTTCTGCGGGTCTAGCCCGCGCCCGGATTCCTCCGCGTCAAAGCCGAACTGCAGGATGCGCATGCCCGGCAACCCGAACCGCGTCCGCAGTTCGGTAACATCCTCGGTTATGAACCCGAGGTCCTCGGCGACGATGGGCAGATCGGTACCACGCTTGCTGGCGAGCGCCGTGAGCAACGCGGCACCTGGCGCTGGTTCCCAGACCCCGTTCCTGGCTGTCTTCTCGCCTGCGGGCACCGCCCAGCAGGCTGCCAGTCCGCGGAAATGGTCGATGCGCACCATGTCGTACAGTGAAAGGGCCGCCTCGATCCTGGCTACCCACCAGGCGAAGCCATCCGCCTCGTGGCGTTTCCATGCGTACAGGGGATTGCCCCACAGCTGGCCATCGGCTGAAAAGTAGTCTGGTGGTACGCCTGCCACCGCCGACGGTTTGCCCCCGGCATCGAGCCTGAACAGCTCCGGCCGCGACCATGCGTCCGATGAATCCATTGCCACGAAGATGGGCAGATCACCGAGCACCGCCACGTCATGGGCGGCCGCGACGGCACGCAACTCGTCCCATTGCGTTTTGAACAGGTATTGTTCTGCCTCGACCAGCGCAATGGAGCGGGCACTTGTCCTGCTGCGTTCTGCCAGTGCTGCAGGCTGCCGCCTTGCCAGCGGCTCCGGCCACCAGGAATTCCAGGAGGAATCCAGCACGCCCCGCAGCCTGGCCAGCTCATCGTATTCCCGCTTTATATCCATGAACAGTGCATAATCGACCAGCCAGCTGGCATTGTGCCGGCGGAATTCCTCCAGCTCTCGTTCCTTCGTTCCCGATGCGACGAGCCGCTCCGCGGCGGTTCTGACGAGTGCCCGCTTCGCGGGAATTACCGTGCCGTAGTCAACGACACTCGTCTCCGGGAGCCGCGCGGTTTCCAGTTCGGCCCTGGTCAGCCACCCGTCACGTTCCAGCAGTTCTGGCGACATGAGCAGTTCGTTGCCCGCGAAGCTCGAGAACGGCGCATAGGGCGAATCACCATAGCCGGTCGGGCCGAGCGGCAACACCTGCCAGACATGCTGGCCGGCGCTCGCGAGCCATTCGACAAAGCGGGCAGCCTGCGGGCCGATATCGCCGATGCCGAAGGGGCCGGGCAATGAGGTGGGGTGCAACAGTATTCCGCTCGAACGTCGTAGGCGCATCCGTTTCTCCAAGGAGTATATATATAGAACCGAGCGCAACCCGTGTCAAAGGGGTCGGTTTCTCCATTCGATAAAATCGGGGCATTATGCTTGCTTCAGGTAGGGATGGGTGCTAGAATTGATGCCCCCGAGCTTCAGCAGTACGCAGCTGTTTTCGGTGGAATTTTTATGTTCTTAGTTCCCAAGGAGGTTTTATGAAAAGATTTGCATTGGTTCTGGCCGTAATCGCCGCTGTTCTGGCGGTAGGTTGCGTCAGCCAGCCCGCTGCTCCGGCCGCGAAAGCCGGCGCGGAGGTCAAGATAGCCATACTTCACGTCAATGACACGCACGGTCATCCGATAGCGTTCAACAACGGCAACGCTACCGAGACCGGCGGACTTCCCGCCATGGCCATGCTCGTCGGCCAGACCCGCGCTGCCTTCGACAACGTGCTGGTCCTCGATGCCGGCGACTTCAACACCGGCCTCTCGGAGTCCAACTTCTTCAAGGCCGAGCCGGACATCATCGGCCGCAACATGATCGGTTTCGACGCCGTTGCGCTGGGCAACCACGAGTTCGACAATGAGCTTTCCGTCCTCGAGGCGCAGAAAGCCCTCGCCGAGTTCCCGATGCTCTCCGCCAACGCCAAGACCAAGGCCGGCGCGTATGTCGCCGACGCTCCGTATATCGTCAAGACCCTCCAGTGCGTCAAGGTCGGCATCTTCGGCCTTACCCCCAAGGAAACCGACACTATCGGCAACCCGGCCATCGTCAAGGATCTCGTCTTCGCCGACGAGATCGCTACCGCCAAGGAAATGGTCAAGGTCCTCCGTGAGACCGAGAAGGTCCAGATCGTCATCGCACTCGTGCACATGGGGCTCGATCCCGTATACACCCCCGGATCCAGGGGCCTCGCGGCCGCCGTTTCTGGCATAGACCTCATCGTGGACGGCCACAGCCACACGCTCATCAAGGAACCGGTCGTCGTCAACGGCACCCCGATCGTCCAGGCCAACCAGTGGGGCCTGTACGTCGGCAAGGGCATAATGACCGTCAAGGACGGCATGAAGACCGGCTTCGAGTGGGAACTCGTCAGCATCAACAACAACAACAAGGGCGTCGCCATCGGACCCCAGTTCGAACAGCACCCGCTCGTACAGCCTGTACTCAGCAACTACCGCGACAAGGTTGACGGCCTCCTCAAGGAAAAAATCGGCACCGCCGCCGAGACCTTCCCCAACAAGGACAGCCGCAAGACCGAGACCGCCATCGGCAACCTCGTCACCGACGCCATGAAGGCGTTGACGGCTGCCCAGGGCGTCGACTTTGCCATCAACAACGGCGGCGGCATCCGCGCCGACCTGCCTGCCGGCGACGTTACCCTGAAGTCTGTCTTTACCGTGCTACCCTTCGACAATTCAGTGACCGTGCTCAAGCTCAAGGGTACCGACATCCAGGCGCTCTTTGACTTCATCGTCACCACCCCTGGCAAGGGAGCCTTCCCGCAGGTGTCCGACGGCGTCAGCTTCACGATCAACCTCGTTACCAACAAGGCCGAGAACGTGTTGATCGGCGGCAAGCCCATCGATCCCGCCAAGATCTACACCATCGCCACCAACTCCTACATGGCCACCGGCGGCGACGGCTACGTGATGTTCAAGAACGCGCTGAGCCTCTACGAGACCAGCCAGTTCCAGCGCGACGCGCTCATCGCGTACGTGCGCAAGCTCGGCAAACCTCTCGTGCCGGAACTCAAGGGACGCATCACCATCATAGCGGCCCCGGCGCCGGTTGCTCCGTAAGCACTGCCGTAGCGAACTGTTTCTGATCTGAATTGATCAAAGGCCGCCCTTCGGGGCGGTCTTTTTTCTGCTCGGATCAATGTAGCCCGGTTCAGCTCAGCGGCAGACCGCCGCGGCGATGAGCAGCACGGCAAGCTCTCCCAGTTCCACGGCGGCGCCGAGGGCATCGCCTGAGTAGCCGCCCATGTGCTTTGCATACCAGGTGCCCAGCGCGGCCGCCACGGCTATGGCTACGAGGCCGCCGACCAGGATCGATGCGACGGCGCCGATCGTGCCGTAGGCCACCCCGAACAGCACCGCGGCCGGAATGGCCGCCATGGCGTATCCCAGGGTCGCCTTGACCGGAGCGGGCCGCCCGATAGCGCTTGCAAGTCCGCCTGAGCCGTAGGGTTCCGCCATGGCGGTAACCAGCATGGCGCCGAGCCGACCCGAGACCGGAGCCAGCGCCAGAGCGCCCCAGAGTTCCGGGCCACCGCGTACCAGCAGCAGGGATGTGGCGCCGAGCCTTGCGGCAAGAGCCGCAAAGCCCGCAAACAAGGCAAACGAGCCGATCCGTGGGTCCTTGAGCACCGTTCGCCGCTTCTCAACATCGCCGAACACGCCCGCGGCGTCCGCGGTGTCGAGCAGTCCATCGAGGTGGAACAAGTTGAACGGCAGGTACTGGGCAGCGAGCGCGCTGAGCGCCGCCAAAGCTCCCGGCCCGAACGCCAGGGAGCCGAGTGCGGCCCCGGCCATGGAGCAGGCAGCTGCGCCGAGCCCGATCAGGGGCATCCAGAAGCCTGTATCGCTAAAGTCCGGCTCGGACCGCAGCGGGGCGGGAATCCTGGAGCAGAGCGTCCAGGTACTCAGGAAGCCATGCAGGGGCTTGTTCATGGTGCCTCCCAGTGAGCCTTGAGTATCGTCGAGGCGGACTCCAGATCGGCCCACGAAAACAGTTCCATTTCAATGATGCCGTCAAATCCCCGGACGAAGGGTGCCAGGGCATCGAGCCAGGTCTCACCCGCCTGAAACGGCACGTGGTCATGGGTGCCGTCAAAGCCGTGCACGTGCAGTTCAGCGATGCGGTCTGCACGAGCAAACACCCAGGCGGAAGGTTCTACGCCTTCCATGCGGAGGTGCCCGATGTCCGCACATATGCGGGGCGAGCCGCAGCGTGAGCCAAGCAAAGCCGTGTCGGCTGCACTGAAGTTGGCCAGCCTGGTGTTTTCAAGGAGGAATCTGTCCTCGCCATAACGGCGACGCCACTCGTCCAGCAGCGCAACGAAGCCAGGCAGTTCGGGCTCGGTCCGCGGCGGATGGATGATGAAGTGCGTGGAAAATCCGGCGGTGGCTTCCAGTATTTCTTCGTGTGCCGCGGCAATGGTATCGGGCATGTGCACGGTAAAGCCGAAGCGGGGGCTGAACGAGGCTATGTCCCTGAGTTCGGCGCGCATCAGCGAGCGTGCTTCGTCGTCAAAGATGAAGAAAAGCAGCTCCACGTCGCGCTGTGCCGTCTGTTCGTCGAGGAATCGCAGGTTCTCCACGTAGGTACCCGGCAGTACGTACGAGGGTACGGAGAGGCGCAGGCTCATTTTATCCTGAGCGGGATGCCGGATACCATGAGCTCCACGCGGTCCGCTGCCTGAGCCAGGCGTGCATTGATCAGCCCCAGCGCCATCCCGTAGCGCCTGCTCATGGGATCCGCCGGAATGACGCCCATGCCTATCTCGTTGGTAACGACGATGACATCTTCGGGCCAGATGGCGATGAAGCGGGTCAGGATTGCTTCCCAGTCCTGCTCGCGCTCCGCGAAGAACAGGTTGTTGAGCCACATGGGCATGCAATCGACGATCATGCGCTGGCGTACTGCCACATCGATGGCTATTGGTTCTTCTATGGTGTTGAAGGTTTCAGCGCGCTCGGCCTTATGTCGTTCTATCCTGTCGCGCATCTCGTCATCAAAAGCGGTGGCGGTGGCAAGGAACCAGCGGTCCGGTGAAAAGGGCCGCGCAAGTTCCAGTGCCCGGCTGGATTTTCCGGACTTTACTCCACCGGTTATCAGGGTTTTCATGCTGGAACAGTACCCGGGAGTGGGGCGGGGGGCAAGGGGGCCTCCCCGGCTCCCGCGGGGCGAGATATATCTCTTTGG
>CAXZAJ010000151.1:0-9225 GCA_964293355.1 uncultured bacterium | reverse complement strand
ATGTGCGATGTTGGCAAACGGGCCCGCATGGACGAAGGCGAGCTGTTCTTCCAGGGTTTGCAGGATGTTCGGCTTGATGGCGTCCTTGAGCAGTATGGTCATGGCGCCGGCTACGCCGAGGTCCTCGGTGGTGACGGCCTTGCCTTTCTTGTCTATGGCCAGGATTATCTTGCCCATGCGCTGGCGCAGGTCCTTGAGGTCCTTGGAGAGGGCGAGTATGGCCATCACTTCGCTTGCCACGGAAATATCGAAGCCGCTCTGGCGGAGCGGTCCGTTGTCCACGCCGCCGACACCCAGGAGGATGTTCCGCAGCGGCCTGTCGTTCATGTCAACGACGCGGCGCCACATGACCTGGTACTGGTCTATGTCAAGCTTTGTCATACCCTGCTTGGCGAAGAAAGCCTCAGACCAGCGGCTCTCATGGAACATCCTGGCGTCCAGCGCGGTGGCGCAGAGGTTGTGGGCCGCCGAGACGGCGTGGATGTCACCGGTAAGGTGCAGATTGAAGTCTTCCATGGGGACTATCTGGCTGTAGCCACCCCCCGCCGCGCCGCCCTTGATGCCGAAGGTCGGACCCATTGAGGGTTGCCGGATGGCGGCTATGGCCTTGAGGCCGAGTCTGCCGAGACCTTGGGTCAGGCCAACGGTCGTCGTTGTCTTGCCTTCGCCGAGCGGCGTGGGGCTGATTGCCGTAACATCTATGTATTTTGCACGCTTGGGCTTGTTTTCTACCTCTTTGAGGAATTCCAGCCGGACCTTGGCCTTGTATTTACCAAAATGGTCGAGGTGTTCGTCGCTGATGCCGTGTTGCTCGGCTATCTGGACGATTGGACGTATGATCGCTGCCTGTGCTATTTCAATATCGCTTGGAACGGGTTTCTTTCTCTCGATGGACATGGATCCTCCTTGTATACTGAGCACGGGTATTACAGCAACCCGGCCTGTGTATTCATCGTAGTACCAGATCTGCATGCGGTCAAACTAATATATGAAAGTTGCGTCGTTGAGTGCGTCGTTGACGCTTCGCAGGCGTCCGTATAGGATGCGAGCATGAACCAATACCGTATCGAAGGTGGCCATCCGCTCAAGGGGCGCATCCGCGCGAGCGGCAACAAGAATGCCGCACTCCCGTGCATCGCGGCTGCACTTTTGTCAGAAGAAGCAGTTATCCTCAGGAATATTCCGGAAATAGAAGATGTCCTGGTGATGCTTGATATCTGCCGCGCGCTCGGCGCAGACGTAGAGCGCCTCGATGGCAATGCCTGGAAAATTGAGAGCTCGGGTGTCAAGACTGCTGATGTGCCCGCAAGTCTGGCCGCCAAGGTGCGCGCATCCATCCTGTTCGCCGGGCCTCTTCTGGCACGGTTTGGCAAGGTGACGCTGCCTCCTCCCGGCGGCGACGTCATCGGGCGCAGGCGCCTCGATACCCACTTCCTGGCCCTTGAGGAACTCGGCGCGCGCATCGAGGTGGATGGAGCCTTCCAGTTTACGGCCAACAAGCTCAAGGGCGCGGAAATTTTCCTGGACGAGGCATCCGTTACGGCGACTGAAAATGCCGTCATGGCCGCCGCCCTTGCCGAGGGGCGCACGGTGATCCGCAACGCTGCCAGTGAACCCCATGTGCAGGATGTCTGCAGGCTCCTCAACGCCATGGGCGGGGCGGTTTCCGGCATAGGTTCAAATATCCTGACCATAGAGGGAGTGCCGGCACTCCATGGCACCGATTTCTCCATCGGACCGGATTTCATGGAGATTGGGTCCTTTATCGGTCTGGCCGCAGTAACCCGCGGGGACATCATCATTGAGGGCGTTGTACCTGATGACCTGCGCATGATGAAGCTTGCATTCGGACGGCTGGGTATCAGCTGGAGCCTGGATGGTGATGAGTTGGCGGTGCATTCAGGCCAGATGATGCGCATCGTGCCCGATCTGGGCGGTCAGATTCCCAAGATAGACGACGCTCCCTGGCCGGGATTTCCGCCTGACCTCACCTCGATCATGACGGTAGTTGCTACGCAGGCAGAGGGCACCGTGCTCATCCACGAAAAAATGTTCGAGTCGCGCATGTTCTGGGTGGACAAGCTGATAGGCATGGGCGCGCGCATCGTGCTCTGCGACCCTCACCGGGCTGTCGTCTCGGGGCCGGCACGCTTGCGGGGCGATTCGCTTACGTCACCCGATGTGCGGGCCGGCATGGCGCTGGTCATCGCCGCACTCTGCGCCGAGGGCACGAGCACCATCAAGAATGTCTATCAGATAGAGCGCGGGTATGAGCACCTCACCGAGCGGTTGCATGCCCTCGGAGCCAGGATTTACCGGGAAGACGCCTGATAGCCTGATAGCCTAATCGCCGGAGCGGCCTGCGATGCGTGCCGCCACGAACAGGCTTATGACGACGCACACTCCCAGGAAACCGAGCCACGCTGGCAGGAACAACCCATTGGGTATCCAGTGGGCAAATGCCATGCCTGCGCTGACCGCTACGGAGGCATCAAGGCGGAGGTGAGCCCGCGCCAGTCCAACGAGCAGTGGCGCTGTGAGGTACTTCATCGCGACGCTGACCGGCTCGGTAGGCTTGAACCGTACCCCCAGCCCTGCACCGATAAGAACGAGCATCAAGACAGCAAACGGATAGCCAGATCGTCGCGCGAGTTCCGCCAGCAAGGGGCTGGTTTCAATCCCCAGGCGTTGCGCATCGTCGATCCCCGTTGCGAGCAATGCTATCGGGATGTCTTCCGGCGCTCCGGAGAGGCGCAAGGCTGCAACCGCGTCGTTCTGGGTAAAGGGCACCATGATCGCGAAGCCCGGATCCATAGTGCCCCTGCCAGCTCGAGCTTGTAGCTTCTGGCCGGACTCGTATGCAGGTTCCCACACGGTTCCGGGATCAAGCCTGTCCACCGCCCTGAGTATCAGTGTAGTGCCATGCAATCTTGCGAACGGGGCTTTTACATGCACGGGAGAAGTCCCTGAAATATCCAGAGTCAGTCCGCGGAAATAAACAGCATCCTGAGAAGCGGCTGCGCGTTCTGCCGCCAGAGTCGCTGCCCAAACGCCGGATTCAGAGACCGTGAAGGTGAAGGCGCGCTCGTCTGAACTTGAAAACGCCTTGCTGTCTTCCTCAATGAAGAACGCGATGGAAGAGAGTCCTTCAGCACTCCTCTCCAGATATACTGCAACATCCTCGTCGTTGGCATCCAGAGCCTGCAATTCGGTAAAGATCCTGAACGCCTGGAGGAAATCGCTTTCCTGAAAACGTTCGTAGCCTTCTAGCTTGCGTTCGTAGTATGCCGCCGCGGCTTTAGATTCGGCAGTAGGTCCGAGCCGTTGAAGATCACGCCAGGTTTCCTCTACGAGACGACGTACCTCGGGCCGTTTTGAATAGACCGCAGCAGAACGTTTTGCCAGGTAGTGGGCATCAAAGAAGTTGCCTTCAGTTCTGGCTTCCAGAGCCTCAAGGTAGAAGCGGATGCCGGCCTTCCATGCTACCTCGTCCACGGCAAGGGCTGACTGAGCCTGGGGCCGCGCGGCGTTCTCCAGGGCAGAAGCCTTGATCCCTGCAGATTTTATCCGGTCGTTGAGGGCAATGTAGCTTTCGTCCCGGATATCGATGGCAGCGCAGTCGAGCAGGTATTTTTCCGCCTCATCCAGCCGGTTGTCCTTCAGTGCCTCGGCGGCCAGCTTAAGGGAATCGGTAAAGAGCTGGCTCTGGCTTTCATAGCGGTTTTTCCGTTCTTCAAGCCCCGGCACGATCAGGATGTAAAAAATGGAAACGATCGCCGCGAGCGAGAGCGCTGGCAGCATTATCCTGTAGGCCGCCCCGGAAAACCCATCACGTGCTTCTGATGATTCCATTGCCAGGGCTGACGCGACGAGCAGGATGGCTGGAGCCCAGGCGGCTACATACAAGAGGGCCTTGGTTGCTTCCCAGGAGAGGGCAAATTTGAACAGGACGCCCGATTTTCCTATTGAAACGAGAGCGATGAAAAAACCGGTTGCAAAGGCCAGCGCAAAGAGGGCGAAGGCTACCATCATGAATCCTGGTTTTTTGTCAGGCATCGCGCCGGCCTCCGGATGGTTTTCTCGCAATGAGTACATCGAGGAGGAAGAGTGCCAGAGCACTCGAACCCGTGAGGATGGCGGTGGTCATGAGCCGTGGCGTGCTGAAACCGATGAGTGCGAACAAAGCGTCTGCCGGGCCTGACTGATACAAGGCAAACAGGTACAGTGCGGCCAGCACACCACTGGGGGCCAGAAATGCACCCAGCAAGGGCCTGGTTCTTGAAAGTCTGGTAAACCCCCAGAATGAGGCAGAAAAGAGCGCGAACGATGCCAGTCCAGCAGAAAATTCCAGCCAGGTCGCTGTGGCGATTTCTGTCATCCAGGATCCTGTGAGGCGATACTCTGGGGGCAAGGCTGCAATGCCGACAGCGTCAGGGAGGCTGACGAAGCGTGCTATGGCCGCAGGGCCCAGAAGCGCGAGGAGCGTCAGCGGAATGATGGTGCTGTAACCCTTGAACCGTGATGTTGTCGTTCGGTTCAGGCGAAAAAATGTCATGAAGGAGGCCACTACAACCGCAAGGGGGACAGTAGCCAGGCTAATGCCATAAAGTAGTTTCAGGAAGTTGTCTGTACCATGTTCGAGCAGGGTATTGGTCATTAAAACAGCGGACGTGCAGAGGATTGAAATCACGAAAGCAACGAGGAACCTGAGTGATGAGGCTGCAAAATTTTTCATCGGTAAAAATGTAGCATGCACCATGGCGCTTGACAAGCTGAATGGTGCCATTCTTCTGTTCATGAAGGTATACACACAGGTTATCCACAAGAGATCGACAAAAATGGCTGTACTCTTTTTTGAGCTTTTGGAGCTTCAGCTGAACAGTGTCTGAGCTAATTCTATATTGAAAATTGTAAATGTTTTTCTAATATAGACTTAATATTTTTAATAGTGTGCTCGTGAATTTTGAAGCCCCTCTGTACGCTTTAATATACGAGTTTTTTGGTTTGTGAAAATTTCGGCACAAACTTTGAACAGGTTATCCACAGGCGCGACCCAAATCAAACCTGACGGTCATGTCAAGTGCAAAGTTGATACGCTCCATGTGTGCCGCGGAGTCTGTCCGCCATGAATCCAGCTCCGGCTGACCGCAGGGACGTGCGTATCCGTGCCATCCTCATATCGATGGAACGACTGTTTGAGGCTCGTACTCCAATCAGCGAGGCTATGGCCATTTTGGGTACTGGCTGGCCGGCATTGGCAGCGAGAAGTAACAAAATATTGCATGCATCAGCACTCAGCGCGACTTTTGCAGCCGGACCAATCAGCGTATGTCCAACAATTCTGAGTCCATAATGATTGAACGCGCGGGCGCTGGAGGCATGGTGCGATATGCGAGCGTGAAGTTCATCCTCTGTCCAGGGCTCCCTGATGAAGTCGGAACAGCCGGCTTCAAAGCAGTCCTCCGCGAGTTCGGCTTTGCCACTGGCTATGAGCGGTACGTACCTTTCAAGGCATGGACCTGAAAGGAATCGTGCAGCCGGGATGACTACAGCATCAGAGTCATCATGTTCAAGGGCCTCAAAGAGTGAGGGGTAAAAGAAAAGGGAGAACGGCTCGCCGTTCTCCCTGGATTGAATCGATGTTGCGTATTCCTCTTCGCTGCCAACGAAAAGGACTCTCATGTCAGACTTGTCCGGTGGTTTCCGATCCGCCAGAGCCAATCATCTTGCGCTTGAGTTCCTCGAGCAGAAGGTCCGCCCCCGCCCCGGAGGATTCCAGTTTGGCGAATTCCTTGTCCAGCGAAGCAGTCTGGGAAAGGTCGGCGAGTTCCACCTGAGCATCAGCCCTGGCCTCAAGTTCGTCTACTTTCTTTGCCATGCGGTCAAAGGTCTCGAAGGCGCTCGTGTTTCCGGAAACGCTGGCGAGCGTTTTCTGGATTTTTTCCTGTGCCTCGGCACGTTTTGCCCGCGCTATGAGGATGTTCTTCTTGCGCGAGGCTTCGTCGATCTTGTTCTGGAGCTGCCTGAGCGTGTCCTTGAGCTTTTCTACCGACGCCTTCTGCGCTTCCCACTGGGGCTTGAGCTGGAGGTAGTAGGTTTCAGCCTCCTGCTTGCGTACGAGGGCTTCTTTGGCCAGGTCGTCGCGGCTCGCCTTTACGGCGATGACGGCCTTGCGCTCCCAGTCCTCGGAAAGGCGCTTCTGTTCGATCAGTTCGCGTTCCAGCTTTTTTTCATCGGCAATCGCCATGGCGACGGCTTTCTTTGACTCTATCATCTGCTGGTTCATGTCGATGACCAGTTGGTTGAGCATTTTTTCCGGATTTTCGGCCTTGTTGATCATGTCGTTTATATTTGACGATATGACCGTCTTCATCCTGTCGAATATTCCCATGGTCGTAAGCCTCCTGGAGATCAGCCCCGGAACGCGCCGAGGACGCCATAATGCCTGGACAGTGCCAGGCCGATGGAATCGAGTGCAGCTTCGAATTCAGGTTTATCCATCGTCCCGTATTCGAGTGTGTCTATAAGCACGATGTCATCGCCATCAAGGCCATAAGCGCCGTGAACCATATCCGTTCCATTGAGCCGCAGGAGCTTTTCAAAGAGCTCGGCCCGCTTGGTCGATGGAACCGGCATGACCTTGGCGCGCATGAGGACGATGGGGTCGTCCAGTGTTATCGTGATGCCAGGCAAGCCCTTGGCCTGGTCATCAACGAAAAAAGCCGTAGGCGATACTTCCTGATATGAGACATCAAGATCCATCAGATAGGATTCTACCTTGGTCATGCCTGCCATTGGATCCTCCTCGGGAGGGGTAGGGGATAATCCGGATTGCGCCGGATTTAGCCCAGGAAGACTTGGCCTGAATTGTCTATGGCCAATATTGTTTTGCACTCTGAACAGCGGAACCGCCCCGGTTTTGCCGCCTTGAGTTTCTTGGTGCAGATGGGGCACGAAAAAATCTTGGGGAACATTGACTGGGCGCTGGTCTGGGATCCCTGATGGAAGTAGGCGATGGCTTCCTCAAGGTTGTCCTTGATGTTGAAGAACTGCGAGAACCCCAGAAGCTGGAAAACCTCGTACACCTTGGGCTGTATCTCGAGCAGCACAATATCACCGGAGCGCGGTTTTACCGCTTTGAGGAACGCGGTGAAAGACCCTATGCCGGTTGACGAGACGTAATTGAGCCCGCCACAGTTGAATATCAGGCGTGAGAACCCCGCATCGATGGCTTTGCCGACGCGTTTTTGAAAGAAATTTGAATTGTACGTATCGATATAACCTGTCAGGAACAGAGCCAGACACGTGTCGTCGATTTTTTGAAGCCGTATTTTTAGGCTATCGTCCTTTTCATCGTCGAAACCAAGAACGATATCATTATTTGGCATGGTACTCCTCTTCCATCTTGAGGTCGTTTCAAAAGCTGTCGGTCGATTCTATGACGATCATAGAGCGTCGTCAATGCCTTGTCAAATTGATACTAACCCGGTTTTGTGATCAATGTGCAAAAAAAATGACTGTTCGACATAATTTTCGGCTATTCCGGTCGCTTTTGTTAGGCTGAAAATTCGATGTCATCAGGTTACAGCGCATACAAGCCCCTGTCTGCCACGATGATGGAACCGTTGGCAAGGTCCATCCCGCCAGAAACCAGGTATCTGGCCAGCTCCGCGATTTCAGATCCGGGTATGAGGCCCCCGCGAGGAGCCGCCGCTGTCAGTCTGATCCGCATAGTATCATCCAGGTACTCAGTGTCTACGAAACCGGGGCATATGATGGCGCATGAAACGCCACGTGGGCCGAATTCTACGGCGATTGACTTGGCAAGCACTCCGAGACCGGTTTTTGCCGCGGCATACGCGGCATTGGCCTTGTACCCCCGCACCGCGTCTGTCCTCGTGCCTCCAAACAGCAGTATGCGTCCATGTCCCCTGCCCGCCATGGCCTTGGCCGCTTCTGTTGCCAGCATCCCTGGCAGGGCAAGGCATGCGCATGCTGTAAGCCGCCAGTCGTCGGGCGTCGTCTCGGCGAGGGATTTGTAGACGAAAGGCCCATAGGCCAGGACGAGGATATCGCTCGACCGTGCCGCAGCAAAGAGGGCTTCCGGTACGTTGCCGCTGGACAAATCCGCGCATATCGTCGAGACATCAGCACCGCGATCTCGGATCAGGGCAGCCTTGGCCGCGGTTCTGGCGGACTCCCGGCCGTGCATGACGAGGCTTGCCCCGCCGTCTGCCAGCGCCTGGGCGATGGCGTAGCCTATGCCGCCAGTGGCGCCGACGATGAGGGCATTCAATCCGGAAAGGTCCGCACCCCTGTGGGTACCGATATTGTTCATCATGACGGCGTCCACTATAGTCGCCCCGTCGCTCCGCGTAAACAGCGGAGCCAGTCTGCCGCATGCTGATCAGCCGTTTGAAGGAGCGTCACATGGATAACGAATATGGGCTTCAAGGCATTGCCGTTGTGCTGTGCCGGGTTGAAGGATCCATGAACGTAGGGGCAGCGTGCCGCGCCATGAAGGCCATGGGCATAACACGGCTCGTGCTTGCGGATTGTCCTGTGCATGACGAGGTTGAGGTTCGGACACACGCGCTGCTGGCGTTTGACGTGTACGAGGCGGCCGAGCGTCATGCCACGCTCAGGGAGGCTCTGGCCGGATTCAGCCTGGCGGCCGGGTTTACACGGCGCACCGGGCAGCGGCGCAAGGAGAACCTCGCGGTCGAGTCGTTTGCCGCGGCGATGGCGGAGCGGGCAGGCGCGGCGACCGCGCTCGTGTTCGGCAACGAGCGTGACGGATTGTCGGACGCCGAGTTGTCGCTTTGCGACGAAGCGGTGGGGATTGCCAGTTCGAGCCTGTTCCCGTCGCTGAATTTGTCGCACGCTGTACAGATAGCCTGCTGGGAAGTACGGAAGAGCCTCTGCCAGGCTTCTTCTGCCGAAGGCAGGACGCCTGCGCCCAGGGATTCGACGGAGCGCGCCGTGCTGCAGGTCGCCGATGCGCTCCAGACGGCCGGTTTCTACAAGATCGCGGGCCGGCCAGAGGCGGAAACCTTCCTGCGCAGCATCGTGGCCCGCGCGTCACTCTCGGAAACAGAACTCGAGCGCTTTGCTTCGCTCTTCATCAAGCTGGGAGCCTTGTCGTCGAGCCGAGCTTGACCGCGGGTCGAGAGGATAGTAGGCTTGGCGGCGGGCTTGCTTCCCGCGGCTCGATGGAGGACGTCA
>CAXZAJ010000150.1:0-9275 GCA_964293355.1 uncultured bacterium | reverse complement strand
CAAGCCACGCAGCTGCTGCTGGAAACCCAAGCCGACGGCAGGCGCCGCTGCCGCGGCGGGGAGGGGGGCCGGGGCCGCCACGAGCGTGGGCTGGTCCAGACGCGCGTAGGCCAGCGCCCCCGCTGGCAGGAACCGCTCGGGATCCACTCCAGGCGGAGCCTTTACCACGGTGGCGCACGAAGCGAGCAACACTGCTGCAACCAAAGCGGTGATTATTGTGGTGCCGGGAACGGTGAGGACCGTCTTGTGGAAAACACATCTCGAATCAGCCATTTTCATAGTCCCTTCTTTTCAAATAGCGCCAGAGCCCTGCGCCGGTGTTCCATGGCTGCTTCATGCCAGTGATGGAGGCTCGTCTCGTAGTACGATGAGTCTACCGCTACGGTCATGGCGGGGGAACCGCCCGCGGCCTGCGCCAGCTGGCTCTTTGCCCACGCCAGCTTGTCGTAGTGGCGGATGCCGGCCAGTGGCGAGCGGTCTTCCGGTGCGCCGGCTTCGCGCCTCCAGAGCCGGGCTTCGTGCAGGCGCAGGTTCCAGCCAATAACGTAGTCGGACAGCCGCTCGTCCCTGGATGGTTTTGCCCATATGGCCGCGAGCTTTGCCACGACCAGTTCGTCGTCGTTGAACGGCCGGCCGAGAAATACCCGGAAGTAGCGGAACAGCTTGGTGGCCGCTGCGGTGAACCGTACGCTGTTGTTGACGAGGCGGAGCTCCGGCCTGAGCCTGGGATCCTGCCAGCGCGCTCCAGGGTCGTCCGGCGACGAGAGTGCCTGCAGGTGGCCGGCCGGGGGCAGTCCAGCGGCGGGCGAAGGAGCTCCCACGTCATTGTCATCGTCAAGGAGGCCGCAGAAATTCTGGTGTGCCCAGCTGTCGGCAAAGGCATGGGCGGCGATGCCCATCAAGTACGGGTCCTTGTCCTTGAACGAAGCGACGAGCATTTCCTTGACGTTGTCTGAATTGGGTGTGACCGCGTACTGATTGCGGTGGCCGTCTGCCCTCGCCGCGGCAGCCTCGTCCGTGTTGCCGGGCACGAAGTGGAAGGGCAGGTAGATGTCGCGCTTGACCGAGTCGTTCCAGAAGAGGTAGTTCTGTGTCACTGCGATGTCCACGCGCCCGCGGGGCGTGTCAAAGCGGAGGTCCGTTGTCGAGTCATCCACTTCCTGCGATGATTGCGCCATCAGAAAGGCTGTGTTCTCGTCGAAACCCGCTTCAAGGGCCAGGGCGTAGACGGCATAGTAATGGAATTCAATGTTCATCGAGTGTTAAGATACTGTTTGAACGTCTGGAGGGCTACTCATGGAAACCGTCAAGAAACCACGCCTGCCGTCGCTGCGCCCGGGGCGCAAGTCCAGGGGCAAACCCGTTGGCGTGCTCGGCGCCGGCGCCTGGGGCACCGCGATTGCCAAGGCTCTGGCTGAAAACGGCCACGACGTGATGCTGTGGGCCCGCGAAGAAGCCCTCGTCGCATCGATCAACAGCAAGCACGAGAACGACGCGTACCTGCCCGGGGTGCGCCTGCCGGACAATCTGCGCGCCAGCACCGACCCGCTGGAGGCCGCAAACGGCATGGAAGCGATCTTCCTGGGGGTACCGTCTCCGTATCTGCTGCCTGCCGTAAAGCGCATCCTGACATCGCCAGACATCATGGAAGGGCGGCCGCTCATAGCCGTGCTGACCAAGGGCTTCATAGAGACCGACCGCGGACCGCGCCTCATCGTGGAGACGCTCGAAGACTACCTGCCCGGGTTCTACCGGGGCAACCTGGTCTACGTGACCGGGCCGAGCCATGCCGAAGAGGTGTCGCGCGGCATCATCACCGGGCTGGCGGCTGCCAGCGCCAACGGCCGCAATGCCATCCGGGTCCGCGAGTTGCTCAAGAGCAGGAGCCTGCTCGTGTTCCCGTCGCTCGACGTCGTGGGCGTCCAGGTCTGCGGAGCCGTCAAGAACGTCGTGGCGATAGCCTTTGGCATGCTGGACGCGCTCAAGGCCGAATCCAACCACTTTGGCGACAATACCGAATCCATGCTGCTGGCAGCCGGCCTCAACGAAATCCAGGCCTTCGGGCAGGCGCTCGGAGCCACCCACCCGGAGACATTTACCTCCATCGCGGGTGTCGGCGATCTGGACGTCACGTGCCGCTCGGTGCACGGGCGCAACCGGCGTTTTGGCCGCGACATCGTGGAGAAGGACGTGCTCGCGCCGTTCAAAAATCAGGCAGACCTCGTCAGGCGGATACACGAACTCGGCTACCTGCCTGAAGGCGCTCCCGCCAGCGGTTTCGTGCGCGCCCTCGCGGACGAAAAGCGCATCGACATGCCCATCTGCCGCGGCGTGCACCGCATCCTGGACAAGGAACTGACACCCAAGGAGTTCATAGAGGAGTACCTGGGGAGTCTGGCGGGCCTGTGAAGGATCTGGCAGACTGCATCACAGCGTGCCGGCTTTACAGCGTGCCGGCTTTACTCGGCCCCCTGTTTTTGGGTATCTTCATGCTCATCCACCAGAAACTACTTTTACGAGGTTTTTGGATGCCCACGTACGAATATGAATGCAGGACCTGCGGATTTGTCTTTGAACGGGTGCAGAACATGTCTGACGATCCGGTACGCGATTGCCCCGAATGCGGGCAAGCGGTGCGACGCAACATTTTTGGTGGTTCAGGCGTCATATTCAAGGGTTCAGGTTTTTATGTGAACGATTCCAAAGGCAAGAATTCCGCCGCGCCGGCCGCTTCAAAGTCCAATGCGGGAGACTCCGCGGCGGCTCCGGCTGCCGGTGGCCCTGGTGCTGGCAACTCTGGTGCTGGCCGCGAATCCGGCAATGCCACGTCTGGAACAGCTCCCGCCGGCGCTAATGCCGGCTCTTCCGAGCAGAAGAAAACCGCCGCCCCCCCGGCCCCGGCAGGTTCGGCGAGCCAGAGCGGCTCAAAATCCTCCAGGGAATAATCCTGAAACCCTCCAGAGCGCCCCGGTTCTTCTGCGAAAGCTGCGGAGCCGAGGTAGCCAGGAACGAACAATCATGCCCCGAGTGCGGGCGTTTCTTCTCAGCCGTCATGTGTCCCCGCTGCGGGTTTTCAGGAACGCCCGCCAAATTCGCGGCCGGCTGTCCTGTCTGCGGCTACAGCTTGCCGCCCGGGGGCGCGCCTAACGGCGGCTACTTCGAACCCGCGGAAACGCCCCGAAGGCCCGATGGTCCGGCCGCGCCGCTGCCCGTATGGATATGGCTCATAGCCCTGGCCGCCCTGGCCGCAGCGGTCTTTGGCATGTGGTCGATCCTCTGAACTGACCGCGACCCGGTCAGCTCGGGTTCTGGTCCAGGTAGCCGGCCCGGAGCAGCGTCGTCTTGGCCCGTGCGATATCCAGATTGTACACATTGAAATTCGTCTTGATGTCAAAGCCGGGCAGCCGCGTTGCAAAATTCAGCGAGGCGGAGCCTTCTTCACCGGTGGTTATCCGGTGGAACACGCCGCAGGGCCACACGAGCATCGCCGAGCCTTCATAGACGACCTCGCCGTTGTGGTAGATGCGTTCCGGTTCCACAACGAAGGATTCAATGCGCTTGTGCTTCATGGTAAAAATGTCGACGCTGCGCGAGCCCTGGAGCACGAGCAGGGTGTCTTCCTGGTAGGGGTGCATGTACCACGGGCGTTCAACGTCTCCCACCGAACCCGGCGAAATGGCGAAGCGCTTGTGCAGCACGCGGTCTATGCCGTCTATGTGCGGCAGGAACTCCATGGGCACGATGTCGAACGCCACACCCTCGGTATGCCGGAAGGGTTTGAGTTCGATGATCCTGTAGAAACCCGGTACTTCATCAATCACGTGCTTGGCCATTGTTGACCCCTTTCTGTTTCGTTTTCTGTTTCAAAGGCAAGCGAACCTTGGTGCACATCGACGACGAGGGTTCCCTTGCCGGCCGCAGCTGTCACGATGGCCGCGAGCGGCACCGACACGAGCCTGCGGTATGCCCGCTGCAGGTCCCTGACGCCGAACTCCACCGAGTAGCCCGCATTCAGGATGAGGTCAAGCGCCGCGTCGCTGAAGGACAGTCTGAAAGCGTATTCGCGCTGGAGGTTCGTATTGGCGTCGCGCACGATGACGTCCGACAGTATGGCGCGGGCGTCGCTCCGGTCCAGCGCCCTGAA
Source organism: uncultured bacterium (assembly GCA_964293355.1). Lineage (GTDB taxonomy): Bacteria > Spirochaetota > Spirochaetia > Treponematales > UBA12059 > SZUA-370. The sequence goes on along the minus strand of CAXZAJ010000150.1, from coordinate 5,131 downwards.
CGGTACGATGGCGTCAAAGCGGTTGAGCAGTTCCACCGGAAAGGCGCGGCGAAGGGCCGTCATAGGCGCGCGGCCGGAGGCGGCCAGCGCCGCGTCCTCGGAGCCGGCCAGGAAGCCGAGCGCCGGTCCCGTGTCGCCCCCGACGTTGCAGGTGGCCACGATGGTCAGCGACGAGAAAGACAGCGTGCGGCCCGTCGAGTCGGTGGCGCGGCCCGCGTCGAGTATCTGCAGGAATATGCGGTGCACCTGCGGATGCGCCTTCTCGAACTCGTCCAGCAGCAGCACGCCGCCCGCGCAGGCGTCCACGGCGCGGGACAGCAGCGGCGCATCATCGTAGCCGATGTAGCCGGGAGGAGCTCCGAGGAGGCGGGCGGCGGTGTGGCCGTCGGAAAATTCGCTCATGTCAATGCGGAACAGCGCGTCGTCGCGGCCGGACAGCGCCTTGGCGAGGCGTTCGGCGAAGGCCGTCTTGCCGACCCCCGTGGGGCCTGTAAGCAGGAATGCGCCGTTGGGCCTGTCCCTGCGGGAATCCAGCCGCATTTTGGCCACCCTGACGGCCTGGGCGACGGCGCGTATCGCGTCATCCTGCCTGAGCACGTCCTGCGCTATGGCAGCTTCCAGCCCGGCAAGACCGCTGGCTTCATCCAGGCCAGGTTCCACGATGACGTTGGCAATGTCCTTGACCGCGTCCAACAGGTGCTTCTCGGCCAGCGTCACTTCGTTGGTGAACACCGCCTTGGAGCCGGCGCGGTCCAGCACGTCCAGGGCCTTGTCGGGGAACCGTTTCATGGGCAGATAGCGCCTGGCCACCTCGATGGCGCGGGTGCGCACCCCTTCGGGGATGGAAATGCCAAAATGCTTCTCGAGCCTGGGCACGACCCCGGATACGATGCGGCTCAGGGCCAGCTCGTCGGGTTCCTTGACAAGCACCGTCTGGAAGCGTCGCAGGAAGGCGGTATCCTTCTCAAGGAACCGCGTGTAGTCGGTATTGGTCGTGGCGCCTATGCACCGTATGCGCCCCGATGACAGGGCCGGCTTGAGCACCTCGGAGATGGGGTTGTTGGCAAAGCCGGGCACCACCTGGTGTATTTCGTCTATGAACAGGTACGCCTCGGGGAGGCTCTCGGCGGCCTGCACGAGCTGGTTGACGTTTTCCTCCAGGGCTCCGTGCATGCCGGTGCCCGAGGGCAGCTCGGGTACGCGTATCTCGAAGATGCGCGCCGTCCTGGGCCTGGCCGGCACCGCGCCGGATTTGATGCGCATCGCCAGTCCCTGGACCAGGGCGGTCTTGCCGACGCCCGATTCGCCTATGATCAGGGGGTTGGGCTTCCAGTACTTCATCAGCACCGAGGTGAGGGCATCGAGTTCGGGTTCGCGGCCGTACACGGCAAAATCAGCGTCAGGGCCCGTCAGTTCATCGCCGAACTGCAGGAGGATGGAAACCGCCTCGCTGGGTTTTCCCCTGGGGCCGATTTCCGGCAGGTCTATCTCGTCCACCGGTATCGCCAGCGACGGGGCGGCCTCGAGGCGGAAGAACTGTGCCAGTTCGCCCTTGATGGTCGGCCATGCGGCCCGTATCAGGTGCGACGGCTCTACCTTGGCGTCACCCGCCAGCGCTTCCGCCTTGTCCAGTATCGTCCTGAATTCGCCGGAGATCTTGATGGGGCCGTCCACCTCTCGCGGGGAGCTGGATTCTATCCGCTCGTTGAGGGATTTTATCAGTTCCACGTCGAGCACGGCGTTGTTGCCCTTTGCTATTGCTATGATGTCCGGCAAATCGAACAGCACGAGGGCCTCGGCGAGGTCCCTGTAGCCCGTTTCGCCTATGGTGCCGCGCAGCGCTATGTCCTGGGTCTTTACGAGGACGTCGAGCGCACTTTCGGAATACTTGTCGTATCTCGACATGCTCACTCCTCGAATCGTACGATGCCGCCGGGGCCGACGGAACGTGTTGCCTTGTTTATGCCGGCGGTGCGCAGGATGCGGTCTGACTTGCGGATATTGGCGTCCACTTCTTCAGCCTCCTCCAGGAACGCAGGGGAGCCGGGGATGGCCGTGGCTATGGCTTCGTGGTACTCGTCTATGATCTGCACGAGGCCGTTGAGGCAGCGGAGGAACTGCTTTGAGCTCAAAGCCGCGTCTTCAAGCGGAAATTCGACGATGGCTCGTATCTCGCCGTCCCGTTCGTCGTATTCGTACTTGATCAGCTTGGAGCGCCAGCACACGCCGAGCAGGATGCGGAACACCTCCGAGGTGTTGGGGCCGTCGGGAGGGTAGTGGTAGAGGTTGGGGGCCATCAGCTTGAAATATTCCCCGTCTTCCTCGATCCTGGCGATGATGAACACGCTCGAGTCGCCATCCTGGTCCTTGTACAGATCCGTGGCAAAACTGGTGCGGATGTAATCATCGTTGAGCGAGTATTTCAGGCCTTCGGCTATCATGTATGATTCGATTGTCGAAAGCGTCGTCGCCACCCGGTACACTCCTTGTCGTTGCGTCTGTGCGTTCTCTTGACAAGTATACATATATATAGCGAAAAGATGAAAGGTCGAGGACCATTCTAATCGATTCCAGCCGCCGCGCGTAATTTTGAGCTTGCCCGGAACGCCCTGCTGGAGGCATACTTCCGGCAATGAGCGAATCCGTTACACACCAGGTTGCAACCTGGTGCATCATACCGGCGGCGGGCCTGAGTTCCAGGATGGCCGCCTGGAAGCCGCTTCTGCCCTGGGGCGGCACGACTATATGCGGTGCCGTCGTGGATACCGTGCTGGCGGCCGGCCTGCGTCCCGTCATCGTGGCCGGTTACCGCGGCGAGGAGCTTGCGGAATCATTTTCAGACCGGCCGGAACTGGCCGTCGTGCTCAACGACGGTTGGGAACTCGGCATGCTCGGTTCAATACGCAGCGGTGTCGATTTCTTGCTGCAGAACTGCCTCGCGGACGGGGAGGGCGATGCCACGGGTTTCTTCGTGGTGCCCGCCGACATGCCACGCGTACCGGTCAAGGCGTTCGCGCTGATGAAGGCAGCGCTGGCGAGGAGCGCGAGCGATGCGGCAGGTGCTGAACAGGCACCCGCGGCCCTGTTCGCGGCGCGCTCGGGCAGGCTCGGCCACCCGGTATGGATTCCGGCTGCCTTCATTCCGGCGCTCCGTGAGCTGGATCCGGGTTCCCGCCTGCGTGATTACCTCCTCGGGCAGCCGTGGACCAGCGTCGAGGTGGACGACGACGGCATCTTTGAAGACCTTGATACACCCGAAGCCTATGCCATAGCTTTCAAGCAGGCACAAGCTTCGAACAACTAGCACTAAAGATGACAGAAATGGTAGGATTAGTCATGAAAACCAGAACGAACATTCTTGTAGTTGCCCTTTTTGCGGCAGTTTCTCTGGCGGGCGCTCAGGTTCCGTCCAGGGTTGTCATGGGTGGGCGGGCTGTGACGCTCGTTGCCGATGCTGTATATGCGTTCCCTTCAGCCCGCTCCCGCATCGTGGCGGTGGGCGGCACGGACCAGGGCATCGGCTTTTTCCTTGAAACGGTTACGCCGGGCTTCTCTGCCCTGCCGACCTTTGACAGGCAGGCCGGCGTGGAGACCTACGCGTCGCACAAACCCGACCTCGTCATACTCAAGTCCAGCCTCAAAAAGACTTTGGGCGCGGGGCTCGAGACCCTGGGCATCAAGACAGCCTACCTCTCCCTTGAGAGTCCCGAGGAATACTATGAGGAACTGGTGACGATAGGCCGCATGTTCAATGATGCCGCGAGGGCGACGGTGCTCGTGGACTACTACAAGGGAGTCGTAGCCACCGCGGAGCGCGCGTCCAGCGCTGCCGCTGCCAGGGCTGGCTCCAAGGCGCGCGTGTTGCTCGTGCAGGCCGCGGGCGATGGCTATGAGGTACCGCCCGACACGTGGATGCAGACCCGGCTCGTGGAGATGGCAGGCGGCATCGCAGTCTGGAAAGGCGCAAATCCCGGTTCAGGCTGGGCCACGGTAGGGCCAGAACAGATTGCCGCCTGGAACCCCGATGTGCTCGTCGTGGTGTCATACAAGGAGCGCTCAGACGCCGTAGCCGCCAGAATGGCAGCGGATCCTCGTTTTTCAGGGCTCAAGGCGGCTAAAACTGGCAAAATAGTCGGTTTTGCTCAGGATTTTCTGTCCTGGGACCAGCCAGACACGCGCTGGGGGCTCGGCCTCCTGTGGCTCACCGATGTGGTGTATCCGGGTTCCATGGCCGGCTACTCCACCGAGGCGGAGGCGCGGCGTTTCTTCTCGCTGTTCTACGGCTTCAGCCCGGCAGCCTTTGACGCGCAGATCGGAAACAAGCTTCGAGGAACCAGGCCATGATGACGTCGCGGCTGCGGGAGCCGCTCGAAGGCATCCGCGGCCGCATCGTGCTCGCCGCATTGGCGCTCGTCATCGCGTCCTTCGCCGCCCTCCTCTTCGGCCGCTATCCCACGCCCGGCTTCATGGATCCGCGCTCGCTTTTCAGTGACCCTCTGGCGCTTCGGGTCGTGCTGCTGGTCAGGTTGCCGCGGGTGCTCGGTGCCCTGCTGCTCGGCGCAGCCCTCGGAGCCTCAGGAGCGGCGCTGCAGTTCGTGTTTGCTAATCCGCTCGTCGATGCGGGGTTCCTGGGCGTGTCACAAGGCGCGTCGTTCGGGGCGGCGCTGGCACTTTTACTGGGCGGCGGTTCGTTCGTCCTGTTCGGCGCCGCGTTCGGCTTCGCGATCCTGGCGTTGCTCATGTCCATAGGCATGGCCAGCCGCATACGCTTTGGCGGTGCGGTGCTCAGGCTACTGCTCTCCGGCATGGCCGTGTCGTCCTTCTTCTCGGCGCTGGTAGCGTTGCTCAAATATGGTGCCGATCCGCTCAAGAGCCTTCCGGAAATTACCTACTGGCTTATGGGCGGACTTTCCGGCACCAGCTGGAAGACCCTCTCGGTTGCCGCACCCATAGCGCTGCTGTCCATAATCGCGCTGGTGTCGCTGCGGTGGCGCACCGCGCTGCTGTCGCTGGACGAGGCTACGGCCGCCTCGCTCGGCGCCCCTGCGCGCGCCGAGCGCGCAGGAATCCTCTGCGCGCCCGCGGGCGGGGATGGCGCGGGGGCCGCGAGAGCGCCCGCAGTGGGCCTGGG
>CAXZAJ010000149.1:0-9287 GCA_964293355.1 uncultured bacterium | reverse complement strand
TTCGAGCGGCGTGAAGCCCATAGAGGTGTCGATGGAGCGGTCGCCCTCTATGGCGGTGATGGACGCGCCGTTGCCCAGGTGGCAGGTTATCAGGTTGGTGTTCTCGGCCTTGCGTCCGAGCAGCTCCAGTGCGCGTCTGGCGACGAAGCGGTGGCTGGTGCCGTGGAAACCGTAGCGGCGTATTCGGTATTTGTCGTACAGCTCGCGCGGCAAGCCGTAAAGGTAGGCCGTCGGCGACATGGTCTGATGGAAGGCCGTATCGAAGACGGCAACCTGCGGAATGCCGGGCAGGAGCCGTTCGGCCTCCTGTATGCCGGTCAGGTTGGCGGGATTGTGCAGTGGCGCGAGCTCTATGTTCTCGTGGATGGCGGCCAGTACATCAGCGTCGATCTGCACGGAGCTTGAAAAACGCTCTCCGCCATGAACGACACGGTGGCCGATGGCTCCTATCTCGCCGATTGAGGCGAGTATGCCCTTTTCAGGGTCGACGAGGGCTTGGCCGACCCGTAGCATTGCTGCCGTATGGTCGGCGAAGACCTCCTCGACCTTGATGGACCCCAGGGGCGAGCTCTGGGTCAACACGCCCTTGGGTTCTCCGATGCGTTCCACCGAGCCCTTGCCGAGGCTGTGCTTGTCCGGCATCGAGAAGACTTCGTATTTCAACGAGGAACTTCCACTGTTAAGCACGAGGATTTTTGTTGGTTCTTTGATGCTCATACGGTTTCCTTTCCAGCAATTCGGTATGCGCGGCGCGGCGGATCTGCCGCAACGCACGGACGATGATAAAACATGAATCATATTTCATCAATCGAGACGCCGTGTTACAATCCGGCAGCAGAAATGCATGAGGAGCCCCGATGAGCAGCTACGCACCCAGCCAGAGTCGATACGAGACGATGCCGTTCCGCCGTTGCGGAGCCTCGGGGCTCGACCTGCCCGCGCTGTCTCTGGGATTCTGGCACAATTTCGGCAAGGACGGCAGCTACGAGAACGCCAGGGCCATGGCCCGGACCGCCTTTGACCTTGGCATAACCCACTTTGATGCGGCCAACAACTACGGCCCGCCTCCGGGTTCGGCAGAGGAGACGCTCGGGAAATTGCTGCGTGATGATTTTCGCTCGCATCGCGACGAACTGGTCATCTCCACCAAGGCCGGCTACACGATGTGGCCCGGACCCTACGGCGACCACGGTTCACGCAAGTACCTGCTCGCGAGCCTTGACCAGAGCCTGCGGCGGCTGGGGTTGCCGTACGTTGACATTTTCTATTCACACAGGCCGGACCGGGCGACTCCGCTCGAGGAGACGATGGGCGCGCTTGCCCACGCCGTCCGTTCCGGCAAGGCGCTCTACGTCGGGCTGTCCAATTATCCCGCGGACATGACCCGCGAGGCGTCAGCGATGCTGCGGTCCATGGGGGTTCCCTGCCTGATACACCAGCCCCGCTACCACATGTTCGACCGCTGGATAGAGCAGGACCTGATGGCAACCTGCGTTGACGAGGGTATCGGCATCATAGCGTTCATGCCTTTGGCGCAGGGACTCCTGACCAACCGGTATCTGGGCGGCATTCCTTCCGACTCCCGGGCCGCCTCGGCAAGTCCGTTCCTCAAGATGGACCAGGTGACGCCCGAGTTGCTGGACAAGGTTACCTACCTGGCCGCCGTCGCCAACGACCGTGGCCAGACACTGGCGCAGATGGCCATCTCCTGGACCCTGAGGGATTCCCGCATCACGAGCACGCTCATAGGCGCTTCAAAGCCGACTCAGATACAGGAGAATGTGGCGGCCGCGGCACGAACCAGCTTCTCTGCTGAGGAACTGGGCCGGATCGAGGCCATCCTGGCTTCATAAGTGTAACCTGCAACCATTGTTCAGGTTGCCGGTCTGATACTGCGAGGATGTAAAATGTCATACAGCTACGATACACACACCATCGCCGACATCGCGCCGCTCGGTGCGGACCTCTTCGGTGACAGGCCCGCGCTCGGCATGGTCAATGGCGATACCCTGAGCTACCGGGAGCTGGAACTGCACACCAGGCGGGTGGCCGCGAGGCTCGGTGGCCTTGGGGTGCGCAAAGGCGACCGGGTCGCCATACTCTCGGAGAGCCTGCCGGAATGGGGCATCGCTTCCCTGGGTATCGCGCGCGCGGGTGCGGTGGCCGTGCCGCTCCTCGTCGACTTCCGCGCGGTCCAGGTTCTGGAAATACTGGAACATGCAGGCGCAAAGGCAGTATTCGCATCAGCCCGGCAGAAAATCAAGCTGGACGGCGCGTCGGCCACTGTGCTGCCCATAGAGGAACTGTCCACCCTGAACGCGGAACTGGACCATGCGGCTGCCATCCTGCCCTTGCCACGCGTAGAACCCGCCGATCTCGCGGCCATCGTGTATACCTCCGGTACCACGGGCAACCCCAAGGGCGTGATGCTCAGCCACCGCAATTACATCGCCGACGCGCTTGCCTGCTCGGCCATCATTGTGCTCCGGCCGCGGGATGTGTTGCTGTCCATCCTGCCGCTTGCCCACGCCTACGAGTACACGATCGGCTTCCTCATCCCGATGATGAGCGGCGCGTCGGTGCGGTATCTGGACCGGCCACCGTCGGCCTCCGTTCTGATGCCGGCTCTTGCGGCCATCAGGCCCACCATCATGCTGTCTGTGCCCATCGTCATAGAAAAAACGTACCGGTCTGCGGTAAAGCCCGCTCTGGAGAAGCTGAAGGCCTACAGGGTTCCGGTGCTGCGGCCCCTCCTGGAACGCATCGCCGGCGCAAAGCTGTATCGCTCGTTCGGCGGCAGGCTGCGCTTCTTTGGCATAGGCGGTGCCCCTCTCGATCCCGAGGTGGAGCGTTTCCTGAGGGCGGTAAAGTGGCCGTACGCCATAGGCTACGGACCCACCGAGACGGCACCCATAATAGCGGCGTCCGGGGTAGGCCGACCCAGCCCCAAAGCCGCCGGACCGGCCCTGCCCGGAGCGGAAATCCGCATCACCGACCTGCGCCCCTCGGATGAAGACCCGTCCACGCTCGTGGGTGAACTGCAGGTCCGAGGCCCCATGGTGGGCTCCGGCTACTACCGCGATCCCGCGCGCACCGCCGAGGTGTTTACGCCCGATGGCTTCTTCCGCACCGGTGACCTTGGCTTCGTGGACGAACGGGGGTGCTTCTTCATAAGGGGCCGTTCCAAGGCAATGATCCTCGGCGCCTCGGGAGAGAACATCTACCCTGAAGAAGTGGAGGCCGTGCTCAACCGCTCTCCCCACGTGCTGGAGGCCCTGGTCTACGGCAGTGCCGATGGCCTTACCGCCCTCATCCACCTCAAGCCGGAAGCCGTGGCCGAGGCGCTGGCAGCAGTCAAAGCCGGTGTCGACCAGGCTGAACGAGTTGCCGCGGAACTGCTTGAATCCATAAGGAAAGAAGCCAACCAGCGGCTTCAGTCCTTTTCCAGGATCCACCGCGTTGAACGCCAGTCCGAGGCCTTCGAGAAGACTCCCACGCAGAAGATAAAGCGCTTTCTGTATCCGCGGAACACGACGGACGCCTGACGTGGTTGCAGCATCAGGATCAGGGTCAAGGTCGACGATATGCCTCATCGGAGCGGCGGCCCTGCTGGCGGGAATCCTGCTCCCGGGTTGCGCGTTCAAGCCCGGCTATGCCCTCGATGACTCCATCCGCCAGTACGGTGTGAGCCTTTCCGACGCGCCGGCCTCGTGGACGGCCGTGGCGGCCAAAGACGCCGGGCTCCTCGTCTCCGCTGCCGTCTCGTGGGGGCCAGCCCCAAGGCCCGGCGCCTTGCCCGAGGAAAAGCCTGCCAGGGCAGTCGCCTCCTCGTACTACGCGCTTTCAGCGGACTGGCCCGACGCTCGCGCCTCGGTCGATGCCGCGGCGCTGAGCCTCGATGCGGCCGTCGCGCTCGCCGAGCCGCTTGAAGCCATCCGGATGCCGCGCAGGGTCCTCGCCTATGATGGGCTGTACCCCGGAGACCCTGGCTACCGGCTCGTCCGCACCGTCTCCGTCACGGTGGAAGCCGTACAGGGGCAAGCCTCCCCGGCACGGCTCCGGCAGCTTCAGGCTGCCGCCCTGGAGTACCTGCAAGGTCTTCCGGAGCCGCCCGAGCCTGTTGGGCTGTCGTGGCTGGGAGCGGTCGGTGACGTGATGCCAGGCCAGGGCACCTCTAAACTGCTGCTGCAACCGGATGGCCCGGCGCGGGTGTTCAGGCGGCTGTTGCCAGTGATGCGGGCCCAGGATGTACTGGTCGCCAACCTGGAGACCGCCGTGACCGACCGCGGCACTGAATGGCCCAAGACGTTCCGCTTCAGGATGCCGGCCGCAGCACTGTCCCCGCTCCTGGACAGCGGCATCGATGTGGTCAGCCTGGCCAACAACCATGTGTACGACTATACCGCCGTGGGCTTCTCGGACACGGTAGCCGCGCTCAAGTCCGCCGGGCTGCCGTTCGTCGGGGCCGGCCTGAGCTGGGACGAGGCGGTAGCACCCTACGAGTCAGCCAACGGTCCGGCGCGGGTTGCCGTGTGGGCGCTCGGCGCGTTTCCGGTGGAGCGCACCGGTTTCTACGGCCTCAAGCATGCATCGATACAGCGGGGCGAGCCGGGCCTCCTCTGGGCAGACGACGCGGCCGTGAGCGCTGTCGGTGCCGCCATGGCCGCGCGCCGGGGCAACGGGCAGTTGCTGGTCGTCAGCGTGCATGCCGGCCTCGAGTACACCTACGGCCCCTACGAGGTGCAGACCAGCCTGTACAAGCAGCTGGTGGACCTCGGCGCCGATGTGGTCCTGGGCCACCATCCGCACGTGCTGCAGCCCATGGAATGGTACGACGGACCTGAACGTTCCGGCCTGATCGTGTACTCGCTGGGCAATTTCGTTTTTGACAACATCGAGGATAACCCCAAAGGCCTGGAGACGATGCTGGTGTCGCTGGGCTTCTCCGGGGGAGCCATCCGCGCGATCCGCATCTACCCTGCGCGGATGGACGGCTACGCCGTTGACAGCGCGGACGACGGGGCGCCCCGCGCGCTGCTGCGGTCCCTGAGCGCCGCCTGGGCCGGCAAGACCGCGGACGCTTCGCGCTGAGTTAGCTTGGTCAACGGCATATCGTCGACTTGACGCACTTTTACGGCGGGCGCTATGGTAAGCCTTCTTTGGAGGATTCCATGGCTGAACTGATTGCGGGCGACCGCTACGACACACAGGAGGGCATACGCCCCTGCCTGCGTGAATACCTGCTGCTCGGCACCCGCTGGAGCCCCTACACCAATTTCTTCGGCGTCATGTTCCGCTCGCGCGCGCTTGCGCTCAAGGGGCTGTACAACGACGAAGCCTGGTCAGAAAGCTCCATGGAGATAATCCGCCGCCTGGAACGCTGCGGTGCCAACATACATATCTCCGGCCTGGACAACGTGCGCGCGCTGACTGGCCCCGCGGTCTTCATAGCCAACCACATGAGCACCTTTGAGACGCTCATACTGCCAGCCCTCGTCAACCCGATACGGCCCTGCACCTACGTGGTCAAGGAAAAGCTGATGAAAGGGTTCCTGTGGGGGCCCATCATGCGTTCCCGCGATCCCATATCGGTGACCCGCAAGGACGCGCGCAAGGATCTGGACACCGTGATGACCGAGGGTGTCAGGCTCCTGTCTTCCGGCCGCTCCATAATCATTTTTCCGCAAGGCACCAGAACCAGCGTGTTTTCCCGGGCTGGCTTCAACAGCCTCGGTGTAAAATTGGCCTCCAGGGCTGGTGTACCCGTGGTGGCGGTGGCACTTAAAACCGACTACTGGGGCAACTCGCCCGTGTTCCGCGGCTTTGGCCCGGTGCACCGCAAACGCCCCGTGATGCTGGAGTTCTCGCTGCCCATACCCGTTTCTGGCCGCGGCAAGGCCGAGCATGAGGCCGTCGTCGACTTCATTGAAGGACGGCTGCGCTCTTGGGGCGCTCCGATAGCGGAGATGGAGCCGGATCAGAGCTGATCCAGGGTTTTCTTCCTTGCCGGCCCTTGCTGGCTTGGGTACCTTGGATACATGAGCGATATACTAAAGATAGAAGGCCTCTCAAAGCGCTACGGACAGGTCCTCGCGGTGGACAATGTGTCATTCTCCATACCGGAAGGCAGCTGCTTTGGGCTCCTGGGGCCGAATGGCGCGGGCAAGACCACCACCATAGAGATCATGGAAGGCATCACGGCTCCCAGTGCGGGCAGGGTGCTGTTCAGGGGTAAGCCGATAGGCAAGGACTTCAAGGCCAAGGTCGGCATCCAGTTCCAGAGTACGGCATTGCCGGAATTCATAACAGTCAAGGAAACGATAGCGCTGTTTTCTGCCTTCTACGAGCATCCGCGTCCCCTCGAGGAGCTCGTGGAACTCTGCTCGCTGGCGGACATCCTTGAGCGGGACAACCAGAAGCTTTCAGGCGGCCAGAGGCAGCGCATGCTGCTCGCGCTGGCCATCGTGCCGAGGCCCGAGGTGGTGTTCCTGGACGAGCCGACCACCGGCCTCGATCCGCAGGCGCGCCGCAACTTCTGGGACCTGATAGGCCGCATCAAGGCCGAGAAGACAACGGTCATCCTGACCACCCACTACATGGACGAGGCTGAAATACTCTGCGACCGCATCGCCATCATGGACCACGGCAAAATTCTGGAGATAGACACGCCTGATTCGCTCCTGGAGAAGCACTTTGAAGGCGCGCTCATACACCTGCCGTATGACGGATGCTGTTCCGACGCGCTCCAGTCCTTTGAAGGGCTCGTTGTCCATGAGGATTTCCTGGAACTGCAGACCACGACGCTGGACCGGAGCCTCAAGGACCTGCTGGCCGCAAAAATTGACTTGACCGGTCTCTCCATCCACAAACCCAACCTTGAAGACCTCTTCATAAAGCTGACCGGCAGTTCGCTGCGCACCTGAAAGGTATGAATACGATGATTAGACAATTTGCCGCGCTGTTCAAGGCGCGCACCATGGAGTTCGTCAGGGACCGCGGCACCTTCTTCTGGAACCTGCTGTTTCCCGTGTTCCTCGTGCTGGGCTTCGCGTTCGCGTTCTCCGGCGGCGACGAGAAGCTGTTCAAGGTAGGCGTGGTTGGCCCGGTGGATCCTGGCCTCAAGCTGACCGGCATGGAACAGGTACAGGTGGTACCGTATGAGGACCAGGCTTTTGCCCGGCAGAAGCTGGAACGCCACCAGATAGACTTCATCGTGGACTTCAAGGATTCAACCTTTGCGATCAACAAGGAGTCCAGCAAGGGGCGCTTCGTACGCGACCTGTTCATCGCGCAGCAGGCCGCGTCGGTAGCGGGCAGCGGAGCGATGGCCCGCACCTTCATAGAGGCGGTCGTTACCGGCAAGGCTACCCGCTATGTAGACTGGATAGTGCCTGGCGTCATAGGCATGAACATGATGTTCTCCAGCCTGTTCGGCGTGGGCTACGTCATCGTGCGATACCGCAAGAACGGCGTGCTCAAGCGCTTCAAGGCTACGCCCGTCAGCGCGCTTAACTTCGTAGGAGCACAGGCCGCGAGCCGACTCGTCATCGTGCTCCTGACATCGATCTTCGTGTTTACGGGGACGAACCTGTTCTTGCACTTCATGATGCGCGGTAGCTACTTTGACCTGCTTTTCGTTACGACCCTCGGCATACTCTGCATGATATCGATTGGCCTCGTGTTCGCCTCGCGGATGCGCAGCGAGGAACTCGCCGGTGGCGTGCTCAACCTGATAACGTTTCCTATGCTGGCGCTTTCAGGCGTGTTCTTCTCGTTGGAGGGTAGCCCCCAGATACTCCGCACCATATCGCGGGGCTTTCCGCTGACGCATTTCATAGAGGCAGCCAGGAAGATAATGCTGGACGGAGCCACCCTTGCTCAGGTCGCGCCGAACCTGCTCGTGCTGGGCGGACTGACCGTGGCCTTCCTGCTCCTCAGTTCCGCGCTCTTCAAATGGGAATGATGGCAGGGGCGTTCCAGAATGCCGCATCCGTAGCGTATTGAAGCATCTCGTTGACAGTAGCGGGTTTTGGTCATATCGTTTGGGGATATTTGCAATTATTGAAATAACCAAGGATAGCCCACGATATGCAGCTCATCGACAATATAAACACGCTTCTTGGCAACGACCTGAAGGCAACCCTTACCAAAGGCTCAAGACTGCAGGTCGCTGCATCCTGTTTCTCCATCTATGCGTATGAAGCCCTGAAAGCTGAGCTTTCAAGGATAGAGTCGCTTGAGTTTGTGTTTACTGCCCCAACGTTTACGCCCAACGAGGTAACGGACAGGCTTAGCAAGGAACGCCGGGAGTTCTTCATCCCGAAAATAGACAGGGAACGCAGCCTGTACGGCTCTGACTTTGAGATCCAGCTGCGCAACAAGTTGACGCAGCGCGCCATCGCGCGGGAATGCGCCGACTGGATGCGCAAGAAGGCCACGTTCCGGTCAAATACGACGCATGCTTCAATGCAGCAGTTTGCCTGTGTCCAGAACGATTCTGGGCCTGTCGCATACATGCCTATCCACGGTTTTACCGCCGTAGACCTGGGGTTCCAGCCAGGTGACGCGGTGTCAAACATCGTAAACCGGTTTGATGAGCCGGCGTTTACCTCTACCTACCTGCAGCTGTTCAACCAGATATGGAACGATCCAGACAAGCGGTGGTCAAATACTACGAGCTGCGCAACAAGTCGGTGCTAGTGCTCTGCCCTAAAAAGCTGGCCGACAACTGGCTTAACTACAATAGCAACCTCAAGACCAACATCTTTGCCCAGGATCGCTTCAACTACGATGTGCTGTGCCATACCGACCTGTCCCGTACAAGCGGTGAATCCTGCGGGATACCGCTTGGCCGGATAAACTGGGGCAACTACGATCTGGTGGTCATAGATGAGTCGCACAATTTTCGCAATAACGACGCGTTCAAGGACCGTGAAACCCGCTACCAGATGCTGATGAACAAGGTAATCAGGCAGGGCGTCAAGACAAAGGTGCTGATGCTCTCGGCCACGCCGGTAAACAACCGTTTTGCCGACCTACGCAACCAGCTTGCTCTGGCATATGAGGGCGACTCTGAAAAGCTCAGCGGCAAACTGCACACGACAAGGAGCGTGGAAGAGATTTTTCGCCGTGCCCAGATTGCCTTTAATCAATGGACAAAACTGCCGCCGGTGGAGCGCAGCGCAAAGGCCATTCTGCAGGCGCCTGATTTTGACTTCTTCGAGCTACTTGACAGCCTAACCATTGCCCGCTCGCGCAAGCATATACAGACGTTTTACGACACCAAG
>CAXZAJ010000148.1:0-9291 GCA_964293355.1 uncultured bacterium | reverse complement strand
CTTCAATGTGAGCCATGGAGGCGGCCATGTTCATGTCCCAGGGCACGAGGAGTGAACGGCCATCAGCCGCTATGAAAAGCAGGGCATCGCCAGGATGTCCTGAAAAGTAACGTATGCAAGGATCGCGTCGGCCTTCTGTGTCTTCGAACAATGCGACTGCGATGTTTTCCGACGCAAGTTTGGATGCCAGCGCGTGGCGGCGGGTCTGATAGGTGTTCAAGCGATCCTCCTCGATTTGATGTTCTGTTACTGCAAGGCTTTCTGGGCGGTAGATGCCAGGGTCAGGACGCCGCTCGACCAGCCTGCGTTGATGAGCACGGTCTGTATGGCCGGTGCGAGTTCCTTGCTGGCGTTGATGGCCGCGTTCTGGAGCGCTGATCTCATCAGCGTATTCCTGGTATCGTCGACCAGGCCGGCACGCTGGGCCGAGTCGATATCGATGATGATGTCCCGCAGTGCTGCCGCGGATTTTGAGGACTTTTCTGTACCCAGAGCCTTCAGCGCGACGAGGCGCTCGTCGAATGAGCCGATGCGGTACGCTTCTGCCAGATTCTCGGCTGTGGATCCATCTCCGGGGCCTGTGGCAGCAAGGAAATTCATGGCCTTGATGCGGAGTTCTGCCAGCTGGTTCTGTTCAATCCTGTTCCGCGGCGAGTATCTGATGCCACGGTCAAGGGCGAGTGCCGCAATGCGGACTTTTCCCGTGGCAGGAGCCGTTGACCGCAATTCAAGTTCAAGTGCGCGAATCATGCGGGAGGGAGGCTCCACGGCGAGCAGGGCGCTTATTGCATCGCTCGGATCATCCAGGATGACGGTCAGGCTGAGTTCAGCCTGGTCCCGGATCCGCTTTGAATACCACCCTTCGCTCGCGAAGAACAAAGGCGAAAAACCGATGGGTGAGCGTAGCTTTTCAAGGGCGAGTATGCAACCATAAGCCAGCTTCTCTCCGGCATCCCGATCTTCGGTGGGTTGGTTGTTCAGGTCGCGGAGCATCAAGGCGATCCGTTCGGCGAATTCCACGGCACGCATGGAGCCAAGCGCGATGAGGGCTTCTGCTCTCGTCAGCGGATCGGGAGAGTCGGCGACCGCCCTCATCGCCGAATCGGAGGCATTGGAATATTTGGCATCTCCAAGACCCTTGAGGAGGACTCTGGTCAGACGCTCGTACGTTTCACGTTCAGGTCCGGATTTGATGGAGCTCCTGGCGCTGAGCGCCCATTCCAGCGCGTCCGCGAGGTACGGTGCGACTGCCGGGTCGTTGAGGGCGGCAGCATTCGTTGCCGCCGCATATTTTTGGTCCACGGTCTCGGCTTCAGCCAGGATGATGCCATAAATTCGGACCGATTCATCGGCAAAAACCGATTCCGGGATGGTGGCGATGGCTATGGCCAAGGCCAGGATTTTCATAACGCGCATTACAATCCTTCTTGCGGGCTCGGGTCCCGTTATTCGTAGTAGACGACCGTACGGGTCTCTGTTCTGTACGCATGTTCAAAGGCGGTAATTTCCCTGGTCCTGCCGGCTGAATCGGCCAGGGATTTCTTGATGAGGGCTCCGTCGGTACCGTATTCGAACGACAGGCGGCGTTCCAGCCGGCCATCCGCTCGGTAGACGCTCTCCTGGGTGACCAATCCATCCTTGACTACAAAGTCGATCCTGCCATCCGGAGAGCCGCCTGCGGTAAAGTACTTGACCTGGACAAGCGCATCGTCGTCATTATAGATGTAATCAATCCGACCCTTTGCATTGCCTGAGCCGTCGAACAAACGGGCTCCGGCCAGCTGGTCTACTTCGTAGAAGTATTCAGTTTTTGCCTGGATGAGTCCGGATCCGGTCAGCACGCGCCAGGCTGATTTTCTTCCATTGTCCCAAACCCATTCAGAAACCGACTGTACGAGACCCTTGCCGTCCAGAATCGTTTCCTTCACCAGTTCGCCATCGGTCCCGTACAGGTAATCGCACTTCGAAATTCTGTTGCCATCGGGACCAAAGGCGGACTTTGATGATACCAGTTCGCCGGAATATTCAAAAGAAGCACTTTCGAGAGGATTCTTGGCGTTGGGTTTCCGGGAAACCGTAGAAAGCAGCTTTTTGTAGCCTTCATCGTAGGTATAGGTGATTACCTTTTCCACAAGGCCGTCTGCAAAGGACACTGTTTCCTTTATGACGACAGGAACGGTATAGGTCTCAATGCGCTCTTTGCGGACCGGACCGCTCGGGATTGCGGGCTCCGATTGAACGGTTTCAGTCTGCGGTTGTACATCGGGTGATTCAGGAACGGGTTGAGAAATACAGGAGATTACCAGAAAGGCTAACGCGCCGAGTCCCAACCGTTTCATCTGAACCTCCCTTGGTACGATGGCACAATCAAACAACCACCGCGATAGTACAGGAAAGCGGGTGATCGCTCAATCCTCGGATCGGGTCGCGAATACTATTTCCGGCGCAATCGATACCAGAGGCTGATCGTTTTTCGGCGCAGCAAAGTGAAAATCCTGAAGATCCTCCAGGGGTGCCTCGGAAGGTAGTACATCCACTCGAGTCCCTTGGCGAAGAGAGCCTCGGGGGGGCGGTTCCTGCGCTCGGCAAAAACGTCAAAGACATCTGAACACCATAGCTGGATGCCTGAATTGAAATTTTTCATGTTCCTGGGAATCCAGCGTTCGCCTCCAGGGACGCCCCTGCCAATCAGCAGGATCGTAGGCGCGGCTTTCCTGATGGCTTCGACTATCTTGGGGTGGAATGATTTCTGGAAGCGGGCAGAGTGCCCTCCGACAACCCTGAGGCCAGGGAAGGTTGTCTTGAGGTTCTTGGAAGCCTTGGCGAGACCCTTGGGGCTACCGCCGAAAAGGTATGCTGATTTTCCCCACCGTTCCAGGATCGCCAGCAGGCGTACTATGAAATCAAAGGGTTCGTAGCGTATGGGAATGGGCTTTTTGAGGAACTTGGCCGTCGTTATGATGGACATGGAAATGGGTATGACGAGGCTGGCACCCGCGATCATCGTGCGCAATTCACCTGATGAGCGAGCCCGCATCAGATCCGTCGCCGACAGCAAAACGATCTGGTGGTTTTTGCCGTCTGAATACATTTCCTTGATGACGTCCTCAAGATCCTCCGGCGCGACGATGTCTACGGGGATTCTGAGGATGCTTGTTCTCTGTACTCGGTCATTGACCATGAGGAACGCTCCAGGCAGACGATGCGTAGGGATGCGACAGCGAAAATGGCAGCCGTTTCGGCGCGCAATACCGTCGGTCCGAGCCATGCCGGCAAGAATCCGCCATCGGCAAGTTCCCGGATCTCGTCGTCTTCGAACCCGCCTTCGGGACCGATGCAGGCGACAAGCTCGTTCGGCACGTCCGTACAATAGCGATGGATCGATGCCTGCGCAAGGGGAGCCTCATGGAAGAACAGTCCTTGCCGCACTCCCCCCACGGGGGCGAAGCCGGCGCAGAGTCCAGCAATGGACAGGGGATCCAGCACCCTCGTCGGAATGGAAGAACCTGACTGGCCGAGCGCTTCGCTGACAACCCGCCGCAAGCGTTCGATTCTCCCGGCGGCATGCTCCCTGGGAATGGATCTTGAGGTTACCAGGGGGATTATTGCTGATACTCCGGCCTCGGTCGCCGCGCGTACCACCTCGTCGAGCTTGGAGCCCTTGAGGAGGGCGACCGCCAGGATAAATTTCGGCATGGCTGCGGGAGCTGGGGGCGCCAAGGGCAGAGTCGCTGAAGCGCCAGACCCTTTCGGGCGGCTGGCACGAATATCCGGCTTGTATCCTGCTGTCGTATAGGTCGCTACGTCGCGGATGACGGAAAGACTCACGCTTTGCTTGTCTATCGCCACGATGGTGCACGTATATGCGGTACCATCCGGACCCAACGCTGGCAACGTATCGCCCGGAGTCATTCTGAGTACCGATGCCAACCGCCTTGCCGGAGAGCCTGTCAGGGTGCAGACCGGACCCCCGTTCCAGGAGTCCGGCAATACGAGTTGCCTCACGAGCCGGTTATTTTCCGGCCGCCGCGGTTCCGGCTGCCTTTGCTTCAGATGCGGCGAGTTCAGCGGCGACCTGCAGTTCCTTTACCGACTGGGCTTGTGAAATGAGCGAGGGGAAGTTGGCATCTGCCAGAACCTTCATCGCCGCGTTCAGCTGCAGATCGTATTCGAGGTCATATATCGGGCTTATCGAGGTTCGTTCCAGCTGGTTGCGCACCAGTTTTTCCAGCACCCGCTCGGAAACGGGTGATCCAGCGGCCCGCAAGCCGCTTACGTACTGCTTGATCTGCTGGGGCGACGCATTGGGATTGGCCGCGGCGAAGGCCGCGAACACGTCGCGCTCTATCAGGCTCGACAATGAGGCTTCTTCTTCGGGCGTCAGCGCGGGTTCCTTGACCTCGAGGTCGGGCGCTATGCCGACTTTGTCGATGTTCGCGTCGCTTGGCGTATAGTAGCGGGACATCGTCAACTTGAAGCCAGTCTCGCCAAGCGGCAGGACCTGCTGTACGGAACCTTTGCCGTAGGTGTTTTCGCCTACAAGATAGGCGCGTTTCTGGTCCTTGAGAGCCCCGGCAAGTATTTCCGAGGCGCTGGCTGAACCCTTGTTGATGAGGACGGCTACACGCATATTGGCAGGCACGATCAAGTCGGGTTTGGCCTGGTAGACGGCGTTCTCATAGCGGTTGCGCGATTTGGTGGAAACGATGATTCCGCGCTCAAGGAAGAGGTCCGCAACCTGTATGACGGACTGCAGGAGCCCGCCGGGATTGTTCCGGAGGTCGACGACGAGCGAAACGTAGCCCTGCGCCTTGAACCAGTCAAGAGCTTCCTTGACGCGCGGCAGGGTCTGCGGCGTGAACTCGATGATCCTGAGGTAGCCGACATTTCCCGGCAACATGGCACGCTTTACCGTGGGTACTTCTATGGTCGCGCGTTTTATTTTCTCGTCGAACACGAGGCCGGTACCACGCAGTATGGTTATCGTGACCGTTGATCCGGGCTCGCCCCGGAGCCGCTTGAGGACGTCGTCCATCGACAGCGGCTCGGTGGGCTCTTCATCGATATGGGTAATCAGGTCTCCGGGCATGATGCCGGCCCGCCAGCCAGGCGTATCCTCGATGGGGGACACGATCTCGACGAACAGTCGCTTGTCCGGGAATTTCGAATCGGGGAGCGGTTTGGAGATGAAGAGGCCGATGCCTCCGAAGCTGCCCGTCGTCGTGTCGTTCAGGTCACTCATCATGGCGTCGGTCAGGAACAGCGAGTACGGGTCGCCAAGAGACTTGAACATACCTTCCATGGCGCCTTCGTAGAGCACCAGAGGGTCGACTTCATCGACGTAATTATCGAGTATGAAGTTGAATGCGCTCTGGAAAATGGAGAAGTAGCGCTGGCTTTCTGCCTTGGTATCCTGCGCGTAGGCAGCCGGCACGCTAAAGGTAAGAGCCGCGCACAATACGGCCACGACGGCGGCGACACTCCATGCGGCGCGGTCGCGTCCTCGATTGTTGGTATCCATCATATAGTTACTATCCTCATTGCCGCGACGGCAGTCAACTATTCAATGCCGCATACCTTCTATTGACAGTCGAGAATTTGCGGCACTAAACTTCCACGGACTAGTGTACCATACAGGTACTCATGTTTCTTGAGCGGAGAGGCGACCTGATGGCAGATTTTCTGGCTGATGCTGATTTCGAACTCTACCGCAAGCTCATCTACGATGAGAGTGGCATACATTTCTCCGCTACCAACCGGTCAATACTCGAAAGCCGCCTTCGCGAGCGCCTCAGGGACAAGAAGCTCCAGACTCCGCAGGAGTATTACGCCATCCTCGTGCGGGACAAGGAGGAGCTCAAGGTTCTCCTCGATTCTGTAACGACCAACCTTACACGCTTTTTCCGCAATCAGGCCCATTTCGACGCGGTGGAGCACTTCGTCGTGCCGGAACTCCTCAAGCTCAGGCAGTCTGAACGCAAGATCCGCGTGTGGAGCGCCGGTTGCTCCACGGGGGAGGAGCCGTATACCATCGCCATGTTACTCAAGGAATTGCTGCCACCAGGCTGGAGCGGCGAGCTTACCGCCAGCGACATCAGCCTCAAGTCGCTCATGGTGGGCAAGGAGGGCTTCTATCCGGAGACCCGAATTCAGGGCGTTCCTGATGCCTACTTGCCAAAATATTTCGACAAGCGTCCCAATGGCTACCAGATCAAGGACGATATCCGCAAGACGATACGGTTTGACTACCACAACCTCAAGAACGATTCAGGCCAGAGGAACCTGGATGTGGTATTCTGCAGGAACGTCCTGATCTATTTCGACGAGGCCGCCCAGAAAGCCACCATCGAGCGGTTCTGGGAGGCCATGGCCCCTAAATCGTTCCTCTTCATAGGCCATTCGGAGTCGCTTTTCGGCATGAACACAAAGTTCGAGTTCGTAAAGACCGACTGGGCCTGCTTCTACAAGAAATCCACCTGAAAGAACCGGAGGAACGAATGCCCGATCCAATCTCGGTTCTCGTGGTCGACGACTCGGCCCTGATGCGGAACCTGATCTCGAAGATAATCGACAGTACCCCTGGCCTGCGCACGGTGGACAAGGCCATGAATGGCGTGTTTGCCCTGCAGAAAATCCCGAAATGCCAGCCGGACGTCATCGTACTGGACATCGAGATGCCGGAGATGAACGGCATCGAGTTCCTGAAGGAACGGAAGCGGTTCGGCATTGACATTCCGGTCGTCATCCTGTCGAGCGTGGCCAGGAGCGGCGCCCATGTGACGATGGAAGCGCTCTCGCTGGGCGCTTCAGACTTCATCACCAAGCCATCAGGATCCGTATCCTCTGACATACATACGGTGGCCGGAGAGCTTTCCAGGATGCTGGCTGCGTACGGCTCCCAGTACCAGCGCGAAAAGGGCAAGGAACCGCCGCGCTACAGTTACGAGGCACCGGAGCGCATGTTTGAAGCCGCCCCGGCAGAACCCAGGCCCCTGCGCGTTCCCGATCCCAGACCAGCGCCACCCAGGCCGATACGCTCCCCCGCCACCACAGAAATCGTCGTGATCGGCATCTCGACGGGAGGCCCCAATGCCCTCCGCGAGGTCTTCGCGAAGATTTCGCCAAACCTCGGGCGCCCCGTAGTCGTCGTGCAGCACATGCCTGCAGGGTTTACTGAAGAATTCGCCGCCAGCCTGGACCGCATCTGCCCGCTCGAAGTAAAGGAAGCCGCCGATGGCGATATCCTCAAGCCCGGTCGCGTTCTGATAGCGCCGGGAGACTGGCACATCGTCGTTGAGAAGCGCTCGCTGGCGGGTGTCGTCAGGGTGAATCAGGACGCTACTGAAAACGGCCACAGGCCGAGCGCCGATGTGCTGTTCAGGAGCGTGGCCCGGGAGTACGGCAACAAGGCCCTTGCGGTGATCATGACCGGCATGGGCAAGGATGGCGCCAGGGAGCTTGGTTCTATTTACCGCGAGGGCGGCCTTACCTTGGGGCAGGACGAGGCATCGAGCGTCGTATACGGCATGCCCAAGGTAGCGTTCGAGATGGGGCACGTGATGGAGCAGGTTCCGCTCGACAGGATGGCTGAGCGCATTTCTTCGCTGGCCATGGAGAAACGCTGAACCGATCCTGTTCTGCCTCTCGCTTGCCTCCGCGCTCCTTGTTGATTACTTTATTTATAATCTACCAGGAGGTGCGTATGGCCGTAAAAGTTGAGGAAGTCAAGAAATCGAAGGTGCAGGATAAACCGGCTGCCAAGAAAGAAGATCGTCTGCCTCCGTGCGACAAGCCCCATGATGCCGAGGCTTCGAGGAACAAGGAAGCGGACGAAGCGTGCGACGACGGAGTACGCTGAAAAGATCGTGTCGAAGCACTGATTGACAAGGAAGCCTCCGCATGAGGCTTCCTTTTTTATCCCTGAACGACTTCAGTAACGTCCGGGAGTACTTTTTTCAGATAGGCTTCCACACCCTGTTTCAGGGTCATGATGGCCATGGGGCATGATCCGCAGGCGCCCTTGAGCCTCACGGTCACCTTGCCCTCATCCGAAACCGAGATGAGTTCTATATCTCCACCATCCGCCTGGAGTGATGGTCGTACGTCCTGAATTGCGGTATTGACGCTGTCAAACGTTGTCATTGGTTCTCCTCTCAGGTAATGTACCGATCGCCGACTCGCGGGGTCAAGCCGGTCGATGGTCGTTGCTGGCACTTAATATAGTGAATTACATATTTATGTATATATAGAATTCACACTTGACTCTATTCCAATCACGCGTCACTATTCCGATGTCCAAAATGTATGGTTCAGCATTCAATATTTTTTATTTTACGGCGCAAGGAGATCATATGGCCGATACTAAGAAGATCCTGATCCTCGGAGGCGGTTACGGCGGCGTCTGGGCAGGAAAGATTCTGGAAAAGCGTTTCCGGAAAGATCCGAATGTCCAGATCACACTGGTTGACAGGAAACCCTTCCACACCTTGATGACCGAACTCCATGAGGTCGCCGGCTGGCGGACCGAACCTGAATCCGTACAGGTCAATTTCAAGAAGATCTTCGGCGCTAAAAAGATAGATATTGCCCTCGACGACATCCTCTCCGTCGACTTCAAGGCAAAGAAGGCTACCGGCAAGGCCCGTTCCTACCAGTTTGACTACATCATTGTCGGTGCAGGCGCTGAGCCCGAGTATTTCAACATACCCGGCGTCAAGGAAAATTCCTTCAGCCTCTGGTCGTTTGATGATGCCATGAGGGTCCGCCACCACGTCGAGGACATCTTCGCGCGTGCCGCCGAGGAGACCGATCCGGCTGTCCGCAAGCGTATGCTTACCTTCGTTGTCG
Organism: uncultured bacterium; assembly: GCA_964293355.1. Taxonomy (GTDB): domain Bacteria; phylum Spirochaetota; class Spirochaetia; order Treponematales; family UBA12059; genus SZUA-370. Next base: position 444 of record CAXZAJ010000148.1, on the reverse strand, counting down.
CCGGCGCCGGTTTTACCGGCATCGAGATGATAGGCGAACTGCTTGAGTTCCGTGATGTAATGTGCCGCAAGCACTACATTGACCGTGCCGAGACCCGGGTCGTCAACATAGAAGCGCTACCCTCGATCCTTCCGACCCTCGAAGAGCCGCTCCGCGTCCGAGCCGAGAACTACCTCTCGAAGATGGGCTGCGAGATGTTCCTCAATGCGTCGATCATCGGCGCGGAACCGGGCAAGGTGATGCTCAAGGATGGCACCGTCGTCGAGACTGATACCTTCATCTGGACCTGCGGCGTCAAGGGCAGTTCCTTTGCGGCTGGCCTCGAACTGACCAAGGGCGAGCGCGGCCGTGGCCGCCTTCAGGTCGATGCCGAGATGAGGAGCCCCGACTTTCCGTACGCGTACGTAGTAGGAGACAATACGTTCTTTTTCGCGATGGGGAAAC
>CAXZAJ010000147.1:0-9315 GCA_964293355.1 uncultured bacterium | reverse complement strand
GGATGAAGGTCTGGCGGTGTACGCGGCAGGCAACCATGAAGCCGCGGCTCCAATCTTCGAACAGGCACAACTCATGTTCCCAGCGGTATACGACAAGGCGGCAGCCAAACGCGCCGCCGCTGAAGCCGCCATCAAGGCAGCGGCTTCAAAGAATGAAGAAAGCAGCACCATAGTCGTAGAGGGAGACGAGAAGCTTGGAACGGCGGAAGACTCCATAGCCCCGGCCACCGAAGGCAAAAAGGAGTGAGCGCCATGAAAAAAAACATACTTGCTTTCCTGGTCATCGTCCTTGCCGTCGTGGCGGTGCAGGCACAGAGCCTTGCCGAGAACTCCTACTACCTCAGGAGCCTGGAACTTGAGACCGCGGCTCGCGTTGCATTTGATGAAGGTGAATACGATCTTGCGGTGGAACTCGCTGCCCAGGCACAGGAAAACGCCCGGCTCTCCGATGAATACGTGGCCATGATCCTGTCGATGCGCGCAGCTGACAAAGCCATAGCTTCAGCGCAGATACGCTATGACTGGGCTACCAGCATCAAAGCGGATATCCGCTTCGCCAAAGAATTTGCCGGAGCCACGCTGGAACTGGCGGCTGCCAGAGCAGCATATGCAGCAGAGGACTACGATGAGGCTACCGTACATGCGTTTGCGGTGGAAGCCTATCTGGCAGACATCAACCCCGAAGGCGCGTTGCCAGCCTACTTCCTGGTGCGTTCCCTGGCGGTGAATACGGACTGCCTCTGGCGCATAGCCGAATTGCCGTTCATCTACAACGATCCGCTGCAATGGCCGAAGCTGTACCAGGCCAACAAGAAGCTCTTGCCGGATCCTGAAAATCCTCATTTAATCCTGCCGGGTACGATCCTTGCGATTCCTCCGCTCAAAGGCGAGCTTCGCGATGGCACCTGGACGGACGGAGAAGAGTATCCGGTATTCCTATACTGAGAGCTGAACTGATTCCCTGAAATGACAAGGCCGATCCCGGTTTCGGGGTCGGCCTTCTTGTAAAGAGCTCAGAATGCAGCCGTACAACCCAAGTCAAAACAGGATGATCTGGATAAGAAAAGAGATGAACAGGATTGGAGAATCTTAAAACATTTTTCTCTTCTTCATCCTGTGCATCTCTTGGACTTCCTCATGTACATCCTGTCAAATTCCTGATGGGATTGAAAATCAGGACAACAATTGTTTCTTACCCAATGATTCCAGGGCCGGCGGCGTAGAAGCCGGAAAGGGCCCTGATCATATAATCGTGGTCATAGGAGCCGGCGGTTTCGCGGGCTGAATGCATGGCGAGCATGGGTACACCCACGTCCACGGTGCGAACGCCGAGCAGGGCCGAGCTGATGGGGCCGATGGTGGTTCCTGGTGCGAGGTCGGCGCGCATCCTGAACTGCTGGCACGGCACGCCCGCGGTTTCGCAGAGACTCCTGAAGGCGGCTTCACCCAGGGCATCAGTGGCATACCGGGTGTTGGCGTTGGCCTTTAGGGCGGGGCCACCGTTGAGCACCGGCGCATACTCCTCGTCGAATTTGTCAGCATAGGACGGATGCCAGCCCTGAGCGCCGTCAACCGACACGCTGAACGAACGGGCAAGAGCGCGGTGCAGCGCTTGAGTTCCGGAGTTGTCGTTTCCAGCCCCCTCGGAGAGTGCAACGACGCGCGTCACGAGGTCACGGAGGAATGACGAGTCAGCGCCGCGGATGGATCCGGAACCAGTTTCTTCGTTGTCGAAGAGGGCGGCAATTTGGCCGTGGGCGCTGGCAGGAGCTGAAACAAAGGCCGACAGCACGGCATGGCAGCCTTCAAGGTTGTCTATGCGCGGCGCCGAGAGCAACTCGGAGTCGGCCCCAAAAACCAGTGAGGCAGCCGCATCCACGAAGGTCAGCTCAGCCGAAACGACGGCGTCGAGTTCCACGCCGAGTTCGTCGGAGACGGCACGCTCCAGCCAGGACGAGCCCACGACAGCGGTTACACCCAACCCGACAGCGGAAACAATGGGAAGCAGCGTCGTGTTCATCGGATACTCGATGCCTTTGTTCATCTCGCGGTTGAAATGTATGGCCAGATTTGGGATCACTGCCATTGGCCTGGCAAAATTGACAAGGCGCTGGGCAAACCCGCCGCCGGCTACCTTGACGACGACGCGGCCGGCGAGCGAGAGGGGGCGGTCCAGCCAGGTGGAGTGGATCGGACCGCCGTACGCCTCTACGGACACCCTGTCAAAACCCCGGGACACGAGCGATTTTTCAAGTCGGGCACGCAACCCGGGAGCGTCGGCGTGGGCCCCGGTAAATGCGAATCCGGCCTCCGAGGGAGCAGCGGTACCCGTCCTGAAGGCCACGAGCGATGCGCCGTCGCGGATGACGTAGTAGGATCGTCCGGGTTCGAGCCTCCAGACTTCACGCTCGTCAAGCTTCCTGGCTCCGGCAGCGTTGAGCATGGCGGCGGCGGAGTCAACAGCATGGTACGGTGTCGGGGATGCGTCGATGAAATCGCAGAGAGCTTTAGCGTTCTGGGCTGGCATGGGTAACCTCCGTTGATGATGATGCTGGTGTGTGGTGCGATGCAGTGTCCAAAGTCAATCGCCCGGCAAGAGCGCGCGATTCGAAGTAGGCTGAGACAAGGGCAGCGCGAACTTCAGACAACGCCGCGGCTGTTCCGGCGCTGGCGCCCGAGCGCTCGGCTATCAGCACATCCATGGTCGCCGACAGGCCCAGCCCACGGTCCTTGACCAGATGCCGTACCCGCAGCAGCAGTGAAATGTCAGACTCGGACCACTCACGGCGGCCGAACGGCGACCGCGCCGGCGACAGGATGGGCAGTTCACGTTCCCAGTAACGGAGCACATGCTCTCCGAGACCGAGGAGGCGTTCCACGTCGCCGGTACGGTACGGTCCGCCCACAGACTACCTGTCCAGATCCTCGAAGCGCTTGCGCGACGCCCGCAGTTCCAGTTCTATGGGCACGTTCTTGAAGCCAAGGTCTGAGCGTATCTTGTTTTTAAGATAGGACTTGTACGACTCGGCCACGAGTTCTGGTCGCGTGGCAAAGATGGCAAACGCGATGGGGTTTACGCCCGTCTGTACGGCGTAGCGCAGCTTGAAGCGCGCGCGCGGGCTGGCCGGCGGGGGTGAGGAGTCGATCCAGTCATGCACGGCCTTGTTGAGTCTGCTCGTCTCGATTTTCGTGTTCAACTGGTCAAAAAGCTCGACGATGGTCTTGAGCAGCTTGTCCACGCCCTCGCCCTCTTTGGCTGACAAGGGCAGCACCGGCGCGTAGGCCATCTGCATGAAGAAGTACTGCAGCTTGTCCCTGGACGCCTCGAAGGTATTCTTCATCGTAGGCATCTGGTCCCACTTGTTGAGAGCAAAGATGACGCCGCGGCCCTTGTCGGTAGCGAGCTTTACGATTTTCTTGTCCTGATCAGACAGGCCTTCAGTAGCGTCTATCATCAGCACGACGACATCGGCATGATCCAGAGTCTTTACCGCACGGTTTACCGAGTAATATTCCACATCTTCAGTGACCTTGGCCTTGCGCCGCATGCCTGCGGTATCGAGGATTGTAAAGGCGCGGCCCTTCCACTCGAAACGCGCCTCCACGACATCGCGGGTGGTGCCCGGCATGTCGCTGACGATGGACCGCTCGGAACCGATGAGCCGGTTCAGCAAGGTGGATTTGCCGACATTAGGCTTGCCCATGATGGCGACGCGTACATCTTCGTGGGCATCGTTTTCCTGGATGGCCTTGGACCAGTCCAGTTTCGATACGATCAGCGCTTCCAGTTCGTCAATGTTGCGGCCATGCTCCGCGGACACGAATACCATGTCCTTGTAGCCCCACGAGGCGTGAGCCCAGGCTCGTGCATCGCGTTCCGGGCTGTCTGCCTTGTTGACGACGACGATGGTCTTGCTGGAATGGCGCCTGAGCATGGAGGCGAATTCCTCGTCCTCCGGTGTTATGTTCACCGCATCCACCAGGAAAAGGACAAGATCGGCAGCGACTATACGTTCCCAGCTTTTCTTGGCCACGCGCTCGTCCATATCGTCGCGGTCTATCTTGAGTCCGCCCGTATCGACGATCATGACGGGCATGTCCGCACCGTCGGGCGTCCACTCGCCTTCTATGGGGTCTCGCGTTACACCCGGAGTCGGGTCGACGATGGCCCGGCGGGAATGCAGGAGTCTGTTGAACAGCGTGGACTTGCCTACGTTCGGGCGACCGGCTATGGCTATGGTGGGAAGGCCGCTCCAGCGGATGCGGGGGGTATCGATGCTTGTTTCTTCGTTCATGGGTAAAACAGGATACACTGGAATGAGGTCGTTACACTAGCGGCGATATGCGCCTGCCTCAGCAGCGCTTCTCGACTATTCCCGGGAAACGTGGCCGGCGAGGCGTTTGGCCAGGAAAGCTTCGGTGGCCTGGTGTGACGTCATGGTGAGTGCCTCCAGGGCGACCTCCCTGGATTCCTCGAAGCTGACGGAACGGATGGTCCGCTTTACATCGGGTACAGAGACGGCTGACATGGAAAACTCGTCGAGGCCAAGCCCCAGGAGCACGACTGCCGCGAAGGGATCGCTGGCCATTTCGCCGCACATCGAGACGGTGATGCCCGCGGCGTGGCCGTCGTCGATGACCTTCTTGACCAGCCTGAGTACCGCCGGATGGAAAGGCTCGTGCAGGTACGCGACCTTCTCGTTGCCGCGGTCCACAGCTATTGTATACTGGATAAGGTCATTGGTACCGATGGAAAAAAAATCTGCCTTGGTGGCCAGTATGTCCGCGATCAGGGCGGCACTGGGTACCTCTATCATGATGCCAACGGGCATATCTTCCCTGAAGGCTTGCCCGCGCCTGCGGCACTCGGCCTTGGCTTCCTCGAGGGCGGCCAGCGCCGCGTCCAGCTCTACGGGGCCGGAAATCATGGGGAACATCAGGCGGGCATCACCATGCGCGCTGGCGCGGAGTATGGCCCTGAGCTGGTTCTGGAACAAATCGGTGTCCGAGAGGCAGTAGCGGATGGCCCGCCATCCAAGCAGCGGATTCTTTTCATCCGCTATGGCGAGGTCGGGAACGACCTTGTCTCCGCCGACGTCCAGAGTCCTGATGGTGACGGGCCTGCCCCCCATGGACTCGATGACACGACGATAGGCTGAATACTGCGCTTCTTCACTGGGTGCGCGCCCCGGCTGGAGGAACAGGAATTCCGAGCGGAACAGGCCGATGCCCTCTGCTCCATGCCGCAATACAGAATCGGTCTCTTCGGGAACCTCGATGTTGGCCTTGATGAGCACATCCTTGCCGTCGAGGGTTCTGGCAGGCAACCCCACGAGTGAACTCAGGGAAACATCGCGTTCCGCCATGCGGGCCTGGACGCTCTTGTAGCGCTCGAGGGTAATGGCATCAGGCTGTATTTTAATGTCGCCGGTATTACCGCCCACCACGACCGTATCGCCATTCTTTATGGTGCGGCCAACGCCGCCGAGTCCGAGCACGGCCGGTATCTCGAAGGCTCGTGCGAGTATGGCGGTATGGCTCGTCTTACCACCCGCATCCATGGCAATCGCTTTAACCCTGGAGCGGTTCATCGCGATCATGTCAGAGGGCAGGAGATTACGGGCCACGAGAACAACATCGGTATGCAAGTCCGCAAGCGAGAATCGCTCGCGGAACATCAGGTGATTGAGTATGCGCCGGGTTATGTCGTGCACATCGACGGTGCGTTCCTGCATGAGTGGATCAGAGAGACCTTCCAGCCGCTTGATTATGGCCTGTTCGTATTGATGGACTATCCACTCGATGTTGAGCAATGACTGGCGCAGTGAATACTCTATGGCTTCCAGCACCTCGGAGTCATCGAGCATAAGCAGGTGCGCATCAAAAATTGCGCCATGCTCGTGCCCCATTTCCCTGACGGCACGGTCACGGAGTGCCGTGACATCGTCCTTGGACTTGTCCACGGCAACGACGAAGCGATCCCACTCGCCGTCAAGCTCGCGCTCGGTGACCGCGTACCGTGGAATCGTAGGTTCCTCATCGTCGAGGAACTGGAATGCAACGCCTATGGCTATGCCCGGCGAACCCGGGATGCCTTGGATAGTTCTCATCTGCAACGCATCGTAGTCCAAAAGGTAGCTGCTGTCAAACCGGGAGCACCGCGACTAGCGAAGCACGGTCATGGGGTTCAGGGTGCGGCCGTATTTGCTGATGGTAAAGTGCAGATGCGGCCCGGTACTGTAGCCCGTGCTGCCTACCGCTCCTATCAGGGTGCCCTGCGCCACGCTCCGTCCTGGTTTGACATCGATCCTGTCCAGGTGGCCATACATGGTCGTATACCCTGAATGATGCCTGATGACGATGTAATTACCCGAGACAGTGGAATAGCCGGTAGCCGACACGACGCCTTCCATGGCGGCGCGCACCGAAGCTCCACGATTCGCGCCGATGTCCAGACCGGTATGGAAGCTCCTGTCTCCTGAGAACGGATCCTTGCGCCAGCCATACCAGCTGGTAATCCAGCCATGCAGCGGCCATTTGAACAGGTCTCCGGAAATTTCACGGAGCGCCCAGCTGGAGAGTCGGGCATCGGGAAGGAACAGGTTGCGTCCTGCCTCCAGCGGTTCGTCCCCTACGCCGTTCAATTCCTTTATCCTGTCTGATGAAATTTCATAACTCGCGGCCAGGCTGAGAGCCGTATCACCCTTTTTGGCAGCGTAGAGAATGCCGTTGAGCGTCGGTATCTTGAGGTACTTGCCTATGGAGAGCGTCCTGGCGTTGGTTATGTTGTTGAACGTGACTATGGAATCCGTCGTGACGTCGTACCGCGTGGCTATTTCCGAGATCGTGTCGCCTTTGACGACCCGGTAGACGACATAGAAGAGCCCCGCATCGGGCGGAGGAGCCAGCTCAGGCTCCGATTCCTGAAGGTATTCCGCTCCGGCACCATTGATGTCGGTAAGATCAGCTGCTCCCACTGACTCCGGCAACGGAGGCTCCGAGCGGTCAACATTGGAAGCGATGATGGAAAAACCAAACGCGAGGACTCCTACAAGTATTCCAAGGACCTTGAACTGCGCGACCCTTTCAAGGATCTCCAATCCGTCCGATTTTTTTCTTCCTTGTTTCATGCAGCCAGGCTCCAATCTTGATTTCGCGCGATTATAATACGTCGGGCATCATGTGTAAACGTAAAAACATCAAATCTTCAATGTGGCAGGATAATTACGTCGATCGATACGCCGAGTTCAGCCGATTTGCGTTCAACCATTGACCGGTCTATCTTGCCCCGCGGCAGGGGATGCGCAGGCGCATCCCCTATGAGCACCACCATCTTCGCGTCGGCTGACCAGAGGTAGCCGACAAGGGATTCATACAGCGCTTCGTATACTGCCTCGGGAATGTCCCTGCCCCCGGCAACCCGTACCCTGGTGACGGCCTGGGTAAACGCGCCTACATCGGTGGTGAACTCGATGCGCTTTACGACGTAATCCTCGAAGTAGTCCTTGTACAGCACCAGCCCCAGCCTGAACGACGAGAACCGGGCGGTTTTTTCCTTGACCATCGCTGGCAGGCTCAGCTTGACGGCCTCGATGTCATCGGCCATGGAATCGGTCGTATCCAGGCAGATCACCAGATCGAGGGTGTCGCCTTCAACCTGGTCGAGTATCCTGGCCAGTGTAGGTTCGATATCGGCCTCGCCGAGCGAATAGGAAACGGTTCCCTTGCCGGATTTGGCTATGGACTCGAACGAGCGGAGTGTCTCAGGCATGTATATGGAGGTATCGGGTTCCGGTTCGGGTTCAGGAGCCGGTGGTGGAGCAGGAACGGGATCAGGTACCACGACGACGGCTGCAGGCGGTTCCAGAGCCGGCCGGACTATGGGAGCGGGCCTGGGGAACGGCTTCTGGGTTACCGAGATTCGGTAGGGATTGTCCAGGAAGCCGCCCGTATAGTCGGCATAGGGTTTGGAAAAGGCACGTATATTGATGAAGGTGCCATCGGCTATGAATTCCTGGCCATTCCTGGTCCATGCGTAACCAAACGAGACGACCCAGGGAATGAATACATGGAAAGCCTTGCCAAACTCGGCGTCCGGTTCTGGAGTCGAGTCGATGAGCGACCAGAGGCCGCGTTTGGGGTCGATGAAGGTGCCGTCGAGCAACCGTTTTTCGTCGCCATTGACGGGGTTCCAGATTTCTGCCCGGTAGGCGTAGTTGTCGGATTTTCCGCTGGGATCCTTGGTGGTCTCCACGAGGAGAACGCTGCCCAATCCGGGTTTAGCTCGAATGAACAGGTGGTAGCCGCCATCGCTGCGCTGCTCGATGCGCAGGTCTGTAGAGGATACCGCCAAGTCTTCCACGCTTGCCGGTGCAGCAACCAGCGCTGTGGCGGAGAGAAGGAGTACCAGAACCATGCACGTTACGCCTTGTGTTCTCACTCCTAGAGTAATCGGCGAAATTCCGGTGCTGAATTACCGTAAGTTCAGGGAACGCGGGGAACCGCTTCGGCGCGGTTGGGATCGGCTCCGGACGTGTTCTGCTCGGTCATCGCGCCGGACAGGGCCACGCGGTTCTGCGCAACGGTAGCCTCGAAGCCCGCGAGCCGCGCATCGCGGTCTGCCTGGGTTTCCGCGTCGAGGCCGTACCGCAGCTTCTGCGCCATCACGCGGGCGGCGGCATCTTCTAACCGTGAACGGGATATGCGGCCCTCGGCAAGCGCGCCGAGGAGAGCAGCGTGGACGGCCAGGGCGGTTCGGCCTCCTGAGACCATGAGCAGGTCTGCACCAGCCGACAGGGCCGCGACGGCGGCGGATTCCGGGCCACCGATCCCCGTGAGGGCAGCCATCTGGAGATCGTCGGTCATTACGATGCCCCGGAATCCGAGTTGTTCCTTGAGCACGGCGATTGCCCGAGCGGAGACGCTGACCGGCAAGTCCGGGTCAATGGCGGGCACGAGCACGTGGGAGAGCATGACGGAGGAGACTCCCGAGCGGATGGCAACCCTGAAAGGCGCGTAGTAAACCGTTTCCAGTGTGGCTTTGGTAACTGACAGCACAGGCAAGCCGCGGTGGGGATCGGCTTCCGCATTGCCTGGAAAGTGCTTTGCAACGGCAGCCGCGCCGCTTGCCTGGCAGGCTTCAATGAACGCAGCCGCGAGCCGGCCAGCGGTGCCGGAGTCGTCTGACCAGGCCCGGTCCTGCAGGAAGGCACGGTTTGCATCGGTGAGCGACTCGACCACGGGGGCGGCATTCATCGTTACGCCTAAGGCACGCAGGTCCGAGCCGGGTGCCGCTCCGGCAAATCTGGCAGCGGA
>CAXZAJ010000146.1:0-9315 GCA_964293355.1 uncultured bacterium | reverse complement strand
AAAGCGCAACAAGCCCGAATACCTGCCGGCGACGGTGGACGATCTGGCGATGCTCCTCGACCTGCCGGGCGAGGAAGTGGCCGAGGCTACCTACCAGAACGCCTGCCGGCTGTTCCGCGTTCCGGCCTGATACGGCAGCGATCCGATCGGTATACGGGTAAAGAACGAGGGCGTCCGGCATCACGGGCGCCCTTTTTGTCGCCAGCACGAATCTACGGAGTATCCATGAACCTTCATTTCCCGGTGCGCATCGGCAACTATACTACGCGCGGAAACCTGTTCCTGGCACCGGTCGCCGGCTATTCAGACGCGGCGTACCGCTCCGTGTGCGCCGACGCTGGCTGCGACCTGGCCTACACCGAGATGGTGAGCTCCGAGGCTCTGACCCGGGGCCACCTCAAGACCGAGGTGCTTCTGGCGCGGGAGGACAACGAACCGGACTACGCTGTCCAGTTGTTCGGCTCTCACCCCGACGTGATGGCCCATGCAGCGCGGATAGTCGTAGAGCGCTTCAAGCCGGCCATCATCGATGTCAACTGCGGCTGCCCCGTGCCCAAGATAGTAAAATCAGGCTGCGGTTCCGCCCTCATGCACAAGCCCGAACTCATGCGGGACATCGTCGCGGCTATGGTCGCCGCAGTAAACGTGCCGATAACGGTAAAATTCAGGCTGGGCTGGGATGACTCCTCAATTAATTACCTGGAATTCGCAGCGGCGGCGGTTGAAGGCGGGGCATCGGCTCTGACCCTGCATGCGCGCACCAGGGAACAGGGCTACGCGGGCAAGGCGCTCCGGTCCGCATTCTATATGTTGGCTGCCGCGGTAAAGGTGCCGGTACTAGCCTCCGGCGACCTGGATTCAGCCTCGGCGGCTGTGGATATCCTCTCTGGTGGCTCAGAAGGTGCGCGTGTCGCCGGAGTCATGTTCGCCAGGGGAGCGATGGGCGACCCCTTCATCTTCACGCGCGCGCGGGCAGTCCTGGCAGGCTTACCCGAGCCCGTCATCAACCCGGCTGACCGCATGGAAGCGGCGCGGCATCACCTGGCCGTATCGCTGAAAACCTACGGCGAGCACACGGCGTGCGTCGAGTTCAGGAAGCAGGCCTGCGCGTACCTCAAGGGAACGCCCGGAGGAGCCGGACTCAGGAAACTGGCTGTTTCCTGCGCGTCTTCTGAAGATTACCGGGGCTTCTTCGAAGCCTGGAGTCACGCCATAGAGCGAGCGGGGTCAGAGCTCAGTTCGTAGATCGACGCTTCATCCATGCCTGGAGCCGTGATTCCAGCACCGTATTAGGCTCGGTGAGCGGAACAGGGCCGGTCGCCTCAAGCAGGAACGGCAGCACGATGGCGTTTTTAATCTCTGGCCAGAGCGCGGGCAACACATTGGGCGTCTTGAGGTAGTGCGCCGGCGGCATTTTACCGAGCAATGATGGATAGTACAGGGGGAACAGCTTGTCGTTGACCGCCCGTACCGACGAGAAACCGCCGGCTATACCGAATGATGATTCTATCGAGCGGTAACGCCGTGCCTCTTCGAGTATCGATCGCTGCGTCTCTTCAGCATAGAACCAGGTCAGGAAGGCTTCGGCGGCCTGCTTGCCGGAAGCCTTGCGGCAGATTCCGGCGTAAATCAGGTCTTCGTCGATGGGAACCGCCCCGTCTTTAGCGAGCAGCCGAAATGACAGCGATGATCGCCGTACTTCGGAGACGACAAAAAAATCGGCCGAGTTCATGGCCGCAAATCCTATGCGGCCTTCCTCTACAGAAGCGTACTCGGGCAGGTACAGGTACTTGAACTGGAATTCGTCTTCCTTGGCCGCGGACCCATTGGCGCGTTCTGACCAGGCACGAATGTATGCAAGGCCATTTTCAAGGCCAACCGGATTCCACTTGAGCGGAGTGCCTTCCTTGAACGCAGCGCCAAAAAGTTCCATTGTCGAATAAAGGAATTCCGTGGACCAGCGCGGTCCGAATCCCATGTTCGTAAAGGATGTCTTGCCGGATTTGTTGAGCTCCGCACCTTTTTTTTCCAGCTCCGACAAGTCGAGCACAAACCCGTCAAGCATCGCGGGCTCATATTGCTTGTCAAAAACCACCAGAGGGAGATTAAAGGAGACAGGAAGCAGTATCTGCCTGCCCTCGGCCATGCCCAGCTCCAGCAGCGAAGGGTAAAACAGGCTCTGGTTGATGACCAGTTCAGAAAAAAGGTGGTCAAGAGACTGGAAGTTTGATCTGGACGATGAGTTCTTGAGGTACTTGCCTATGACCAGGGCCGGTTTTTCAGTACCTGAATCAAGGCTTTCAGCGACATGCTCGTCATAGAAAACATTGATGCGGTAACGGCTCTGCGAGGTGTTGAAGGCTGCCGCGTACAGGGCCATCTGCGGAACATCAGTCCTGAGTTCGGCTACGTTGGTTTCAAGGAGGCCGCAGGAACTCATCGCGATGCAGATCGCAAAGGTACATGAGCTCAGGAGGACATGGTACGGGGTCGCTCTCATCATGCGGAAAGATTAGCGTATAAGGAAGAGCTTGCTCAAGACGAACTACATCGACGATTTCATATAGCTACGATTGGCTCTTTCCCTGTATACTGGTGTTCATGCAGATCAAGACGCCTGAAGTCTACTCGATGATCGAGGCGATAGGGCATCACTTCAAGAACAACATCTCGAACCGTTTCACTCGCGGGGCGCTTTCGATGCTCGTCATCGACAACGCCACATGGAACCAGATCGAGGAACTCACCGAGAAGTCGGACAATTATCGGTATCAGGGCTATCACATCGATGAGCTGTACGGATTGATCCTTGCCATGGCGCGTTTCGTTTCGGCGGCGCGCAAGCAGGGCAACCAGATACTTCGCTACGGCAGCGTCGACAAGCTCACGGCGCAGGATCGGGTGCTCCGTGACATGGTCGTCAATAATTTTGGTTCCAACCTGAACATACTCGCGGATTCCGTCAACAGGCTCTACGTCAAGATCGTAGAAATCGACAAGGCGAATGCCGCGGGCCGACAGCCGGTTTTTGCCCGTTTTCCGGAACTCGGTGAACTTGGCCGCTATCTCGTAGGCTGACGGCCTTTCCAGCGCTTTTGCGTTCTGGCATATATTGACATTCATGCTTCGTTTAATTAGTATTCGGGCCTTGAGTTGGAGCGGTGTCCGAGCGGTTTAAGGAGGCGGTCTTGAAAACCGTTGTACCGAAAGGTACCGGGGGTTCGAATCCCCCCTGCTCCGAAAATGCTGGTAAACACTGTACTGAGTTTGCTGTTTGGTGAAGATTATAAAAAAGCCTTTGACGTTGGGGGATTCGAACCATAGCCCCCGCCGACCAAAGGGAGGAAGAGGCGCCACGCAGGCGCCGTAAGGGGGCGAAGGCGGGTTTTTGACGGGGGCACGAAGTCCGAGAAAAAAACCGAATCCCCCCTGCTCCGTAAGACGCGGTAAAAACCGTGCTGATTTTGCCCTGTGTTTAGCTGGAGAGGTGCGAGAGTGGCCGAATCGGGCTCCCTGCTAAGGAGTTGTACCCCAAAAGGGTACCGGGGGTTCGAATCCCCCCTTCTCCGTTGTATAGAGATTGACTGATGAGCGTGCATGGCCTTTGTATGAAGGCAGGTTGAGAAGGGGGGATTCGAACCGAGTCCCCGCCGAGCGGAGCGAGGAAAAGGTGCCATGGATGGCACCGCAAGGGGACGAGGCGGGTTTTCGACGCGAGCAGGATGCGAGCTAGAAAACCGAATCCCCCCTTCTCCGTTGTTAATGTGAATCAAGGCCCGTGTGCCAGATGTTCTTTTTTATGAGGTTATAGCTCAGCTGGATAGAGCGTCAGATTGCGGATCTGAAGGTCGGAGGTTCGAATCCTCTTAGCCTCACTATTTTTTGGAGAGATGCGAGAGTGGTTGAATCGGACGGTCTCGAAAACCGCTGAACCCGCAAGGGTTCCGGGGGTTCGAATCCCCCTCTCTCCGTTTGGTAAATAGGCAACAGTTGTGCCTGATAGGCAACTGGATCTCTCATTATTGAGAGAGGGGGATTCGAACCGAGTCCCCGCCGAGCGGAGCGAGGAGAAGGCGCCAGGGATGGCGCCGCAAGGGGACGAGGCGGGTTTTCGACGCGAGCAGGATGCGAGCTAGAAAACCGAATCCCCCTCTCTCCGTTGTGTTCCAGGCTACTGCTTTACCGATAACAAGCAGTAGCATTCTTTCCGTTGAGAGAGGGGGATTCGAACCTGGATCCCTTTTTCGTCCTGCTTCGAGCGCTGGTAGCCAGGCCCTACGCTAGCGTCCGCCGCCTAAATCCGCCAGGTCCGGAAGGAAGCAACGGCAAGCGGAGGGGCGTTGTGCCGTAGCAAGCCTGGCTACGAGCGCTCGAGGTTTTTTACCCGCCGTCTTGCCTTGCGCAATCCACCGTGCTATCCTCCCGGACATGCCTTATGAGATAACCGCCACGCGCAAGCGCCCCCAGACCTTTGATGATCTGGCCGGGCAGGACTTCGTGTCCACAACGCTCCGCGCGTCAATCGCGAGCGGACGAATTGCCCACGCCTACCTGTTTTCCGGCCCACGGGGCTGCGGCAAGACAAGCACGGCCAGGATACTCGCCCGTTCGCTGAATTGCGAGAAAGGTCCTACGGACAAGCCTTGCGGCGTCTGCGATTCGTGCAAATCCATCGCGCGGGGCGCTTCACTCGACGTGATAGAGATCGATGGTGCGTCGAATACTTCCGTGGAGAATGTCCGGCAGATAAAGGACGAGGTGCTGTTTCCGCCAAATGCCTCAAAATACAAGATCTACATCATCGATGAAGTGCACATGCTGTCCAACAGCGCCTTCAACGCGCTTTTAAAAACCATAGAAGAGCCGCCGCCCTATATCGTGTTCATGTTCGCCACGACCGAGTTGCACAAGGTTCCGGCGACCATCAAGAGCCGTTGCCAGCAATTCAATTTCCGTCTGTTCTCGCTCGACGTGATCAAAGACCTCCTGAGAAGCGCCGCTGACGACATCAAGGTTGAAGCCGATGACGAAGCGCTTCTGTGGATTGCCCGCGAAGCTACCGGTTCTATGCGCGATGCCTATACGCTGTTCGACCAGGTGGCTTCCTTCTCGGAAGGGCGCATCACCGCGGCCAAGATACGGGACAAGCTGGGACTCGTAGGCAGCGAGCGTCTTGGTGCCTTGATGAGCCTCGCCGTGGCCGGCAACCGCAAGGGCGCCCTCGAGATGCTCGATGCGATCCTCTCGTCCGGTGTATCGGTTGAGCAGTTCGCCTCGGACCTCGTGTCCTATGCCCGTTCCTTGTTGTTCATCACCAGCGGGGTGGAAAAGGAGGGCCTGCTCGGCGCTCCGCGTACCTCGTTTCCAGAAGACATTGTAGGTAGACTGGATGCACCAAGGCTGGAGCGTATCCTTGCGGGCCTGTTCGACCTGTACCGCGACATGCGCTACAGCGTCAATCCGCGATGGGAACTGGAACTTGCCGTATCCAGGATCTGCGCGATAGGCGATTTTGTGGCACCTTCGGAACTGGCGCGGACCATCCGGGCCATGAAGGCGGCGATAGTCGATGGGCAGGCCCCGGGCAGCCTCGCTTTCGGTGCCGCCGTTGGCGCAACCATGGGTTTTACACCACGGGACGACAAACCTGTTCCACCAACCCCGCAGGCTGTTGCCGAAGATGAAGCCCCGGGTACTCCGGAGGCTGGTGTTGAGGCTGGCAGTGAAGATGGCATGGATCCGGTGGCACTCAAGACGGCTCTGCTGGCGGCAGTCGGCCAGAAACGGGTGGTGCTGTCTACCTGTCTGGAGCGGTCTGGCTCCTGGTCAATAGAAGGTGACAAGCTCGTGATACCCTGTCTCAACGGTTATGATGCGGGAGCAGTGCTCGCTGAAACCGGGTTGCTGGCAAAGAAGGTGCTGGAGATAGCGGGCCGGTCGCTCCGCATCGAGCCCAGGGCCGCTGAGGTTGCGCCCAGGCAGGCTCCTGCTGTCAGGAATGACGACGACGATGATTCGGATGACGGGGATGATGGGCCGGCTGATCCCGTTGGCATTGTAGAAAAGGTATTCCGCGGCAAGCGGTCCGGTGGATCCAATCTTGCGACCGGCAGGGGCGGGCCGCCAACTGAATCTGAACGGAGTGAATCATGGACCTGAACGATGTTATGAAGATGCTCAAGGATCCGCAGGCGCTGCAGAAGCAGGCCCAGGAAGCCCAAGCCAGGATGGCGGCCCTCAGCGTTGTCGGCGTGGCTGGCGGCGGCATGGTAAAAATGACGATGAATGGCACGATGGATCTGCTGAATGTGGAGATCGCGCCGGAAGTCATCGACCCGAGCGATCCTGACATGCTCAAGGATCTGCTCAAGGCCGCGCACAACGATGCGGTCTACAGGATACGTGAAGCGATGCAGGCTGATGTAGCCAGATCCATGGGTCCGCTTGCGGGTATGGCCGGACTCGGCACATGAAAGCTCTTGAGGAACTGGTTGGCATTCTGGCCCGTCTGCCCGGCATCGGGCGCAAGAGCGCTGCCCGCATCGCCTTCCATATTCTCAAATCGGATGATCAGTACGTTGCCCTGCTCGCCGAGCGGATAGGCGCGCTCAAGGAGCGGGTCAGGTTCTGTTCGATCTGCGGTTCCTATACAGAAGAAGACCCCTGCGCCGTCTGCAGTTCGCCGGTGCGCGACCGAAGCATCATCTGCGTCGTTGAACAGGCGCAGGACGTGCTCACCATCGAGGCGTCGCACGAGTACCGGGGCGTGTACCATGTACTCGGGGCGCTGATTTCTCCGCTCGACGGCATAGGGCCGGATGCGCTCCGGCTGGACAAACTGCTGGAGCGCGTACGCAACCAGGGCGCCAACGAAGTAGTGATCGCGACGAATCCTACGGTGGAAGGCGATACGACCGCGTTGTACATAAAGAAAATTCTCGAGGGGACAGGCGCACGGGTTACGAGGCTGGCTACCGGCATTCCCGTGGGTGGTGACCTTGAATATGCCGACAAGCTGACGCTGGCCCGGTCGTTCCGCGGACGCGTGGTTCTGTAAGCCGTTCTATTTTTCTATCTTCCGGTAGCACGACTCGATGATTTCATCCAGGCTCTCGATGTCATAGCCGAGTTCGCGGATCCGGGTCCTGTGTTCGGAGACCTGCCAGTTCATGTACGCGTTGGCGTAATTCCGCTCCATGAAATCGTACACGGTGTTCTCGGCCTTGTTGGCGTCATCGCCGAAGGCCACGCCGGGCCTGATGCGGCCTTTCGCGAGGGCTGCGTGAATGTGGCTGCGCACCTTTGACAGGAATATTTCCTTGTATACATCGTAGGCACGACCCGACAGGCGTTTTATCTTGTCGCTGATCGATCCCGTTGCCTTGATTTCAGGAACAACATCCCTCAGGGGCTTTTCTCGCTGCAGCGGCGCCGGGGCGGGTGCCCGGACCAGCTTTCGCTGGGGTGGGGCACCCGTGGCCTGGCCCGGTTCCGGCTTGTGCGCTCGAGGTTTTGGCTGCGGGGCGGGTTGCGCGGGGTGCGGGTCGGTTTTTACTGATTGCGCCGGTTTTCGCATATTTTTCGCCGGTTCCACAACAGGCTTGACTTTAGCTTGGCCGGTTTTCGGGGTTGCCATCCGGGCTTGATCAGGCTCCGGCTTACCGGATTGTTCCGCCGCCCGCTGCGCAGTCTGGTGGATGACCTGCTGGGCCGCCGCCAGGCCATACAGGCTGGCCTTTATCCTGCGCCAGGCGGCCTGCATGTACAGGTCTCCCTGGACCGTATAGTTGTATCGGGTCGCTATGGTCGTGGACACCATCGTCAGGATGTCATCGTCCTGGTACTTCCGGTGCCGGCCGGTCTTGATGGCCTTGAATACTTCATAGTTCTTGGTGCCGTACTTGCGGGAATAGAGCCAGACGATACGCTCGAAGGCCGGATCATCGGCCCTGAGCCAGTACTTGTGGCAGTATGCGAGTACGACGTCCTCGTCGCGCTCGATGCCCGCGGGTATTTCAATGCGCTTGATGTCAGCCTGGTCGAATTCTATCCTGGAGAGATCAAAGAAGTTTTTCTTTTCTTCTTCGTGCTCGCGGAGCTTTCTGGATTCTTCCGAGGCCAGGCTCGCGGCTATGAAGTCTGTGGGAGCGTCCTCGTCAACCGAGGCTTGGTCGTAAAACTCGCCCAGCAGGAACGCCACCCGTTCTGTTTCAGCTTTTTTGTGGCCCAGGAGCTTTGCGTAGTCCGCGTAGGTAGTAGCCATGAGCCGGGCTGCATCGGCATTGTCGGGCAACAGCCTTGCAACGCGCTCGACCGCCTTGAGCACCGCGTAGGTTTCCTTCATGGGAACACCGGAAAGCGGTGCTATGAGGGCGTCTATGTTGCCGCGCAGCCGCATGATTATCTCATCTGCTCGTTCTGCCAGGAGTCCGTGCAGGAATTCGGAAAAAGCCGGAGAATGCGTCCTGTAGAGCTTCAGCAGGATGATGCGCTTCGCATCATCCGGATACCGGGGGCGAAGTCGGGATTTGTAGATGCCGATGGCATCGAGCATCCTGCCCGACGCGCGTAAATCGAAGTAGCGTTCAATGTCTGGATCTTCGCCGTAGCGTAGTTCCGGAAAGACGCGCTCGAGTATCAATTCCCGGACGTCGCTGGTTCGATTTTCCATACAGCCGCGCATTATACGGGGGCATGGGCGGGGATACAAGCGACATTATGACGACCCCGCTGTTTAAAAAAGGAGGGACCGCCCTTCCTGGGCGGTCCCCGTCACGTCCGCGCGGCCACGGCCTACTGGAGGAGCTGTAGGACCTGCTGGGTCTTCTGATTGGCCTGGGCGAGCATGGCGTTGCCGGCCTGCGACAGGATCTGGTTCTTGGTGAACTCGACCATTTCGCTTGCCATATCCGCATCGCGGACGCGGCTCTCGGCGGCCTGGAGGTTTTCCGCGCCGATGTCGATGCCACGTACTGCGTGCTCGAGCCTGTTCTGATAGGCTCCCAGATCTGCGCGCTGCTTGTTTACTTGCTTGAGGGCTGCGTCGAGGGTACCGATGGACCGGTTTGCACCGTCCGGGCTTGCCAGTGACAGCACTGAATCGTCGCCGACGTTTTTGACGCCGAGGGCCTTTGCGGTCATCGTGCCGATATAGACACGCTCACGCTGGTCCATGTTGGCGCCGATGTGGAACCACATCGAGCCAGTGACGATATTCTCGCCGCCTTCCCGGGCAAAGCGTCCCGTGAGGACGTTCATGCCGTTGAACTGGGCATGGCTTGCTATGCGGTCAATCTCGTCGACGAGCTGGGAGAC
>CAXZAJ010000145.1:0-9392 GCA_964293355.1 uncultured bacterium | reverse complement strand
CCGGGGGCGGGGACAAAGGAAGGGGGGTGCCCCACAGCGTCCGGGCCAATTCCCCCACGGCCCCCGAGACGACCAGGGTGATGGCGCTGTTTCCCCGGCCGTCACTGCCGGCTGCCGCCACGGCGATCGTGGCGGCCGGGCCGTTTCTGGCCATGGCCGGAGGGCTCATGGGCATCGTTGTCGTCTCGACCATCAATGTCATCGTTCCGCGCCTGTCGGTGTTCATGTTCAGCATACTCATGTTCGCGGGTCAGACCGTAACCGGCATCATCATGGACGCCCTCGGCTCCGGCGCCATCGATATCCTTAAAATCGCAGGCACCGCGATACTCCTGTGCGGCCTCGCCATAGACACCTTGCTGTCAGGCAACAACGCGCGGCGCCTCGCCATCACAAAAGCCACGGAGGAATCATGAAAACCTACAAGCTGGTATTCATCGATCTGGACGAGACGCTTATGGATTTCTACCTGGCCGAGAAGCAGGCGCTCAGTCTCTCGTTCAGGCAGTTCGGGCTGGAGTATTCGGAACGCGCGATACTCGAATATGACGAGATAAACGCAGGCGTGTGGCGGAAGCTGGAGCGGGGAGAGATCGACCAGGAAACGCTGAAGGTCGAGCGTTTCAGGCTGCTCTTCGAGCGGATGCATGCGGACGTTGATCCAGCCGCGTTCAGTGCCTTGTACCTGCTGGAGCTCGGCAAGGGAGTTTTCCTGCTGCCCGGCGCTGAAGAAACCTGCGCCTACCTCAGCAGCAAGTACGCGCTTGCGGTCGTGACGAACGGCATCAAGGAAGTGCAGCGCTCCAGAATAAGCCGCTCGCCGCTGGAACCCTACTTCAGCGCGCTGATCATCTCCGAGGAAGCCGGCAGCAGCAAGCCCGCCCCGGCCATCTTCGAGCACGCCTGCGACAGGCTAGGTTTCAGAGACAAGGACAGAATGATCATGGTGGGAGACTCGCTGAGTTCCGACATCCGTGGCGGCATCAACTTCGGCATCGACACTTGCTGGTTCAACCCCGGATCCAAGGCGAACGACTCCGGGCTGCAACCCACCTACGAGATACAAACGCTTTCAGAATTAATGACCATACTGTAGTCTCAGGGCAAGAATCAGGAAGAATATCTTTCCGACTATTGCAGATGTCACTGAATAGTGGTACCATTTCAATTATGAACAGCAAGCAGCGGAAAACTCTGGAATTGATTTTCACACGCCCGCTGCGTGCTGATATCGTTTGGACTGATATAGAATCGCTTTTCAAATCCCTCGGAGCAAGCGTCGAATCAGGATCGGGGTCCCGAGTCCATGTCGAACTGAATGGTGAGGATGCGTCGTTCCATCGCCCGCACCCTCAAAAGGAAACGGACAGGGGGGCCCTTGGTTCTGTCCGGCGTTTCCTTGAAAATGCAGGAGTAAAGCCATGATGCAGTACAAGGGTTATTATGCTAAAACCTTCATCGACGAGGATGCCAAGCTAATTCATGGAGAACTTAATGGACTTCGAGCTGTAGTCACCTTCCAGGGACGTTCAGTCGAAGAAGCAGAAGCGGCGTTCCATGATTCTGTCGATGATTACCTGGACTGGTGCACTGCCCGTGGCAAGGAGCCGGAAAAACCGTTTTCCGGTCGTTTCAATGTAAGGATTGACCCCGATCTTCACGCAAAGGCCGCCGTGGCAGCCTCGCGTCTGGGAATTTCACTGAATCGGTTCGTGGAAAAAGCGCTGGAGGACGAGGCGATCTACCAGCTTGGTGTCTGACCCCTTGTGATTTGCAACGTCAGGAATAGTATACCGGATCCAGCAGTTTTCTGATGGTTGCGAAGGTGACAAGATCGATATCACGCTCCCGTTCAAGAAACGGCATTACATCCGCACGGGCTCGCTCCCAGTCCAGAACCTCAAGCCTATGTGCAAGTTCTCCACGCCAGTTGCTGTCGGTCAAGGCGGGACCATCCCATTTGGTTTGCGCCAGGGCCGCATTGAGTTGAACGAGATTCGGTTCTGGCCAGTTGCGGGCAGCCAAGTACCAGGCGAGGTCGTAGAGGTCGCGACCTTTGGTCCATTGACGGCTCAGAATGGCATGAAGCTTGCCGGCGAGCAGTGATGCTCTATCGTAATGGCACAGGTTGAGCGTACAATGACGGCGCACTATCGATGTTTCCAGGCGCGCCCCTGGCGGTGGTTGCGTATCAAGTTCCAGCTTGATTGACAGTACCTGGGTCGGGTGAGGCGACAGCCCGATTTCGTACGGAAGCCCTGGAAACTTGAGCCAGGCCGAAGCTACGGTCGTCCGCTCATTGACGGTGATCTCGATCCGGTAGCCTTCGCGTAAAAACACACGCTGTACCTCAGCCAAGGATTCGCGAAAGCAAGATCCCACCCCCGGATTGATCAGCGAGAAATCCAGGTCTTCTGAAAAGCGTGGGATGGAAAACAGGAAGCGCAAAGCGGTGCCGCCCACAAAGGCCCAGCGCATGAAGCTTCCCGTTTCCTGAAGCGCTTCCAGAACACGGGCTTGAATATATTCCCGCGCCAGGGCGTTGCGGGCAATCGCATGGGGAGCGCTCTCGGTCAACTGTCTCAGATACTCCTTCACAGGGCTTCTCCCTCCTCTTCGCAGAGCACCGAGGCCATCAAGGCGGATGCCCGTATGAGCTTCGGCTTACCGCTGTGTCGGGCCATTTCTTCCAGAACCGCGTGCCGGAAAACAGACAGATTTTGTAAGCGAAGCTCCCGTAAAAATCCGGTGGAATCTCCGCCGGGTGTGAAATGAACCAGGTCGAGCAATGCCTTTTCAGGAGTCGCCACAAATGCGCTCTGGCGGGAGGCAACGTCGATCCTTGAAAAGCCAAAGTACAGTGCATCGGAAATGTACTGATTCTTGAACGTACCCAGTGCTGTGGTCGTCGTCTCGGGGCGCCCAGGGCCTACGCTGGTGATGATATGCACCTGTTCAGGAATTGCCCCATGCCAAGCCAGCGCGGATTGCAGGCTCACATAGCTACCCGGGTGCTGACGGTTGGCGATAAGAAACGGGTGCGGTTCGACCTTTCGCCAAGGGGTACCCAGTGCATACAAACCCCGGCGAAGCTGAACCAATTGCCCGGACTTCACCCAACGGGACAGCTGTAGCCGTACTTGTCGATCATTCACGTTTCCAGACAACAGCAGACTGGATGAAAAAATCGGCTCATCAGCAACCAGAGTAAGCAGCTCGCTGAATTTCATAGCATTAATATATCATATTAGATAATTTGACGCAATGTTTTTTTCGGTTCAGGGTTGCCCCCTAGACATACACCCTTGGAACGCGCTTGCCCACCAGGCAGGCTACCTCGTAGTTGATGGTACCGAGGGCGGCCGCGATTTCGTCGGCGGGCAGTTCGGGCGTGCCGTACAGCAGCACTTCGTCACCCACGGAAACGCCGGGCACGTCGGTAACATCGAGCATGCACTGGTCCATGCACACGCTCCCGACCAACGGCGTGCGCATGCCCCGGACGAGCGGCGACACGCGGCCGGACAGCGCCCGCGGCCAGCCGTCGGCGTAGCCCAGCGGCAGCGTCGCTATGCGGCTTTTCCTGACGGCGGTGAATCTGCGACCGTACCCTACGGTTTCTCCCATCGCAACTTCCTTGACCATGGACACTCGGGCCCAGAGCGACAGGGCCGGTTGCAGTTCCACTTCCCATTCTCGGTCAGCGGAGGGCTTGAGGCCGTACATGGCGATGCCGAGCCTGACCATGTCGAAGCCGGCCTCGGGGAACCGGATGGCGGCCGCGCTGTTGGCGAGGTGCCGTATGCCCGGATCGATGCCCGCGGCCTTGATCGCCGCCAATGCGGTTTCATACCGTGCCAGTTGCGCCTTGGCAAAGCTCAGGTCTTCCGCGTCCGCCGTCGCAAAATGTGAAAACACGCCGGCCAGCCTGGCCCCCGGCAGCGCGGCAATCTCGGCAGCCAGGCCGGCTGCAGCCCCAGGCTCGCAACCGACGCGCCGCATGCCGGTGTCAATCTTCAGATGGATTCCCGCTTTCAAGTCAGTGGATCGCGGAGCCCCGGAGCGGAAAGCCGCCCTCACCGCGGCATCGGACAAGGCCCGGGCTGCCGGCAAGTCGTACACCGTCGCATCCAGGCCGTAGTCAACGATGCGCGCCGCGTCGCAGGCTTCAGCCGGCCCCATGACCAGTATCGGGCAGGTAAACCCTGCGTTGCGCAACTCCACCGCCTCGTTGACTATGGCCACAGCCAGCATGCTCGCACCGGCCTCCAGGGCGACCCTGGACACCGCAACCGCGCCATGGCCGTACCCGTCCGCCTTTACGACGGCGCACACGCGAACCCCCGGAGAAAGCCGCGCTGCGATGCGCTGGATGTTTCCGCGTATGGCGGCAGTATCAACCTCTGCCCAGGCTGGTCGTTGCATCATGGTTACATTCCTTGCTGGAGCACAATCTTTAGCAAGGCTAGTACTGGAATATTGGTCTGTCAACTAGCGGCGTTCAATATTCTGATGGAGATTTGAACCGGAATCATCAGAAGGATGGCGGCGTCATCGCCCATACCGAGATGCATTCCACATCGTCGATGTTCAGGTAGCGGTGAGGCACGCTCGAATCAAAGGTCATGGAGTCTCCCTCGCCCAGGTAATATTCTTCCTGGCCCAGTTTGACCAGCAGGTGCCCCTTGATGACATAGCCGCATTCTTCTCCCTCATGGGATATCATGTCCATGCGGGACGACTCCCGGCCTTTGAGGGTAATATAGATGAATTCAAGCTTCTTGCTTGCGTCAGAGGACAGCAACTCGTAGCTGCCGTTGGTTCCATCGATGCTCAGGCGCTTCCGCTCGCTCTGCCGGACGACGGGGTCGTTGTGCACGGCCGGCCCTTCACCAAAGAAATAGCCGACGCTGGCGCCCAGAGACATGGCAATCCGGTACAGCACCGTAACCGAGGGAACGACGAGGTTGCGCTCTATCTGGCTGATGAGCCCCGTGGATACCTCGGCCTTGGCGGAGAGATCCTTGATGCTCATGCCGGCCTCGGTCCTGAGTTCTTTTACCTTCTTGCCTATGTCAATGTCCATGTCGCAAGAGTACGCCCGCCGGCTCGTTTGGTCAAGCAAACGAGACTGACTGATGAAAAACCATCCATTCGTTCATTTAAGAAAATAGTGTTCAAATTACTGATCATTTCATTTATTTAAGAACGCACTGTTCTAGTAAACGACGATAAACTCAGATTTCAAGCCCCAGAGTCAGTTTCCATGTAATATATATGATGCGATTAATTATATTACATATATGTATTTATTTCTTTTACTCATTTTTACAAAAAAAATGTTTGCGCATTCGTAAAAACAGACATATAGTGACGTACGTTCAATATATTGAATTCCCTGGGAGGCACTGAATGACGTTCTTCAAAGCGGATGACACCTGGGCGCTGTGGACCATCCTGATTGGCTGGGCCGCGGTGAGCATCTACCTCGAGCAGAAGTTCAAATGGGCTTCAAAAGTCAGCGGAGCCATCATAGCCCTGCTCGGCGCGCTCATACTCGCCAATCTCAAGATCATACCGACAGACGCGCCAGTCTACGATGCGGTCTGGGGCTACATGTCCGGAAGATCTGGAAGAGCAGCGGCCGCACCTTCCTGGCCTACAATATCTCGTCGGTCGGTACCATGCTGGGTGCGCTCGTCGGCATCGTGTTGCTGGGCAAGCTCATACCTGAACCGAACAAAGTTGCCGGCATGATGACGGGAAGCTACATCGGCGGCGGCGTCAACTTCGTCGCGATGGCTGACGCGTTCAAGGCCGACAAAAACACGGTCAACGCCCTGATCGTAGCCGACAACCTGAACATGGCCTTCTACTTCATGGTGCTCATCATGATTCCGGCCCTGTCGTTCTTCAAGAAGCACTTCAAGCATCCGTACGAAGACGCTGTGGAAGCCGTAGACAAATCAGCGGCAACCGAAGCCGGCAAGAACAAGGCCGCCGCATACTGGGGCCGCAAGGAAATCTCTCTCCTCGACATCGCCATGGCGCTGGGCGTGGCCTTCGGCATCGTGTTCGTCTCCTTCAGATTCGCGGCTTTCATCAATGGCACCAGCCTTCCCGGCCTCGTAAAGGCCATCTTCGGTCAGAAATACTTGGTCATGACGAGGGTTACCATGATCCTGGCTACCGCCTTTCCCAAGTTCATCGGAGAGATCCGCGGCGCCCAGGAAATCGGCACCTTCCTCATCTACATCTTCTTCGTGGTCATCGGCGTTCCGGCCGACCTCAAGATGATACTCATGAACAGCCCGCTGCTCTTCGTGTTCTGCGCCATCATGGTCATCATCAACATGATCGTGACCTTCGGTATCGGCAAACTGTTCAAGCTCAGCGTTGAAGAACTCTGCGTAGCCTCCAACGCCAACGTCGGCGAACCGACGACGGCGGCTGCCATGGCCATCTCCAAGGGCTGGACCGAACTGGTCCTCCCCGCGATGCTCGTGGGCGTGTGGGGCTACATCGTAGGCAACTATCTGGGCCTCTTCATGGGCGGCATGGTCGGCAAGTTCTTCGGAATGTAACAACAAAACAAAGCAGGGTTACCCCGCCTGAGGCCAACAGGTGCAGGCGGGGCAACCCGATGAAGGAACAGCACATGAAAATCTTCGACGCGCATTCGGACATACTCACTGACGTGACCCTGCGCCGGACAGACGGCCAGTCCGACGTGATGCGCCGGAGGCATATCGAGCGGCTCCGCGAGGGAGACATCGCAGCGACCATCCTGGTCGTCTGGATAGACCCTCCGCACACAGCGGAACCCACCTGGCGGATGCTCCAGATACTGGGCGCGGCCTGCGACGAGATGGCCGACATGCACGACATCATGGGCCTCGTTTCAGATGCCGCCGACATGGAAAAGATTCAGGACTCGGGGCGGCTCGCCGTCATTCTGGGCATGGAAGGCCTGAGCGGCCTCCGCGGCAACACGAGCCTCCTGTCAATGCTGTACCGGCTTGGCGTACGGCACGCCTCGCTGACCTGGAACGAGGAAAACGAGTTTGCCACAGGAGCCGGCAGCAAGGACGACAAGCGCGGGCTCACGAAAACCGGAATCGAAGCTTTGGCGAAAATGGAAAAGCTGGGCATGATCGTCGACGTTTCCCACGCCAACGAGAAGACCTTCACTGATATCTGCGAACACGCCACCAGGCCGTTCATCGCGTCGCACTCGAATGTCTGGGAACTGCGGAACGTGGCGAGGAACCTCAAGGACTACCAGATCAAGGCCATTGCAGAATGCAGCGGCGTGATCGGCATGAACGCATGGCCCGATTTCATCCACCCGAGCGAGCCCGACACCGAGAACCTCTTCCGGCACGTGGACCACATCGCCAACCTGGTCGGCATCGACCACCTGGGGTTCGGTTTCGATTTCGTCGATTACCTTGACCCAGGCACCATGTCATCACTGCAGCCAGGCTCGCGCAGCGCGGCCATAGGGCTGGAAGATGCCTCCAAAGCAGGAGCTTTCTGCCGGCTGCTCCTCGACAAGGGCTATACTGCCGCGGACGTAGAGAAGATCGCCTACGGCAACATGGCCAGGATAGTCAACGAGATACTGTAGCCTACCGAAAGGCGGCCATCACGGCATGTACGTCGTGAAGCCGTTGAAGTCGTTTGACACGCCGTTCATGTCCAGGATGGCGGAAATCTCGCCGCGGTGATGGGTGCCGTGGTTGAGCACCTGCATGATGGTATGCCAGAACGTCCGCTCGAATGGCTGCCCGTCGGTGGTCTGGTACTGCACCCGGCGCTCGAATTCCAGTACGGGCAGTTCATCGACAAAACGGGCCAGCAAAGCGCCAGCGTCACGGAGCAGGGCGGCGGTCTTGACCCGGTTGCCCTTAACCTCGTCACGGATGGCATCCAGGGGACGCGTCACCAGCTCGCTCGCCTGCAGGCAGGGGTAGCTGCCGAAGCTTGCATAGCGCTTGAGCCACAGCACGATGGCCCAGGCCATGTGCTCCACGATGCCGTCGATGCTCTTGAAATAGACGCCCACATCCTTGCCCCGCAGATCGGCCGGCGCCCGCTCCAGCACCTCGAGCATGGCCTCCATGGCCTTTGCATTGTACTCGGTCATGCGCTGCAGTACCTGTTTCATCGTTTCCTCCATAGTATTGATCACTATTCATTATACCTGAAAAACCTCACCTTGACGCCTTTCTCCCGGCCGCATACTGTACCGTATCAGAGGTACAACGATGAAAGCCCTGGGCAAACATACCTGGCCTGTCCTGTTCGTGTCAGACCAACTGCAGAAGCAGACCGACGAGGGGTCGTGGCTCCGGGAAATCGTCAAGACGCTGACCGAGGAGAACGGCTGCACGGCACTGTTCTGTTCGGCCTACGGCGACGCGCACGACATCATCTACTCGCACGAAGATCTGGGAACCATCGTGGTGGACTGGGAAAACACCGAGTTCGGCCGCGTGCACCGCAAGAACGAAGACCTCAAGGACGGCAACTCCGGCGCCCGATTCGTAGACTACATACGCAGCCGCAATGCGGGCGTCCCCATACTCATCCTGTCCGACCGCGCATCCATCGAGAGCATACCCAACACCGTGCTGGAGAAGATCAACGGCGTCATCTGGAAGCTCACCGACACCCCGCAGTTCAACGCGGGCCGCATCGAGCGCGCCGTGTCCGATTACGCGAAGACAGTGTTGCCGGTCTTCTTCGGCAACCTCGTGGACTACGTCAGCGAATACAACTTCGCCTGGCACACTCCCGGCCACATGGGAGGCCAGGGCTTCATCAAGAGCCCGTCTGGCACGGCCTTCCACAAGTTCTTCGGGGAGAACATGCTCCGCGCCGACCTGTCCATCTCCGTGCCGGAACTCGGTTCGCTGCTGGACCATTCCGGCGTCACCGGAGAGGCGGAACGCTTCTCGGCCAGAGTATTCGGCGCCGACAGCACCTACTACGTGCTCAACGGCACCTCCACCGGCAACCAGATCATCTGGCGCAGCCAGGTCTCGCCGGGCGACGCCTGCCTCCTGGACCGCAACTGCCACAAGTCGCTCAGCCACGCCATGATCATCACCCAGGCCGTGCCTGACTACATGGTGCCCGTGCGCAACGCCATGGGCATCATCGGCCCCGTGGATTTCAGCACCGTAGACCAGACAAAACAGTACATCATGTCCGCACTTACAAACTCCACCTACGACGGCATCTGTTATGACGCACGCTACGCCGAAAAGCACCTGCAAGGCGCCTCCATCCTCCACTTCGACGAAGCCTGGTACGCCTACGCCGCCCTCCATCCCATATACAAGAACCATTATGGCATGGCGCTGACCGCGCGGGCAGAGCTCGTA
>CAXZAJ010000144.1:0-9422 GCA_964293355.1 uncultured bacterium | reverse complement strand
GATGGTAGCGGTGCATACGCCGGCTAGTGTGCCGTTGACGTACATGGGCATGGGCGCGGCGACGGCCGGTTCCGCGTTGGAATAGAGCGTATATGGGGCGCTCCAGGTGGGGCCGTTCTCGGTGATGGCCGCACGGTACCACGGGCGCTTGCGGGGGTCATAACCGGCAGCCTGGAGGTTTGGTTCGCCAAAGCTGCCGTCATCAAGAACCGGCCTGAATGCCAGCGCACCGCCGGTCGCCACTCCGGAGGCTCCCACGCGGTAGGACTCGTCTGCCTGGCGCTGGGCTTCAAGGTATTCGCCGTCTTCAGTGCCTACGGCCAGTATGGCGATCATGGGCTCGCCGCGGAGCTGGTCCAGGAACGCGCGCCGGATGTAGGTGCTTGCACCATCTGCCGGAGGATAATCGCCGATGAAGGCGGCGTTGGCCTTGGCCGCGAGTATGGCCTTGTCGAGACGCCCGCGGATTTCCTCGGCTATGCGGTCTGATGACTCGCGCATGATGGCTGATACGGCATCGCGGAGTGCCTCGCGCGAGCTGTCTAGATAGAGTATCCATGACAGCGCAAAACCAACAGCGATGATGAGGAAAAATGGCAGGATGATGACCCGCTTGAGCTTGGAGCTTTTCGGGTTGGCACGGTGAGCCCCGGAGGAGGTTCCTGTGCTGTGGCTCGACATTTTTCCAGTATATGACTCTATCGGTAATTTGTGTATAGCGCATTTTGCACGCGGATCATGGTATATTCATTGCATGACGATTACGTTGAACGGTGCCGGAACGCGCTTCGATATGGAGGCTGGTACGGTCCGCGGAGTGCTCCAGGCCAAGGCCTGGTCGTTTCCGCTGATCGTGGTAACGCTGAACGGCAGGCTCGTTGCCCGTGCTGACTGGGACACGACAGCTGTTGGTGATGGCGATGTCATGGACGCGACGCACCTGATGTCCGGCGGTTAGGAAGGAACATATGGCAATATCGAATTGTGTCAAACTGACGGCGGAACAATGCGCCGCGGCAATGCGCGGCAAGGATTTTGGCCCTGAAATCCGCGGAGCGTCGGAACTCGTCGCGGTGGTCCTGACCCAGGGCTGGTGTCCGCAGTGGAAGATGATGTCGTTCTGGCTGGACGCGGCGGTTGCCGCTGCGGGAGCAACCGCCTTCTATCTGGTATATGACGAAGAGGACTTCTACGAACCGTTCATGGCCTGGAAAGAGGACGTACTGGGAAACCGCAGCGTGCCCTACGTACGCTATTATCGCGGCGGGGTCCTGGTCGCAGAGAGCAACTACGTGTCAAAAGACGGCTTCGTAGCCAACTTCAAGCGGGCCGCCGGCTAGGTTCGTCTTCAGGCGCCCACGGCTTTCTCAGTCAACTCGATGAGGAGCGGCACGAGCTGCTTCTTGCGGGACAGCACGTCCTTGAGCTCGAAGGTACGCTCGTCGAGCCTGGGGAAGCGGAGCATGGCAACGAAGTCCTTTTCGCCCTCCACGAAGAGGACGCTGGACAGTTCGGTGATGTCGGTGACCATGAGCGCGCTGAAGTAGTGCTTGCCAGCGGCGCGGATGGCCGCCAACTCCGAGCTGACCTCGGCAGAGCGCTCGAGTATCTCGTCGGGGGAGTGCACCTCCACCTGGCTGACGCTGAACGTAAGCTCCGCCGCGTTGTAAACCTTCATGTCCAGCCTGACGATCTCCGCCACCGGCTTCTTGCCCACGAGGCTGGCGGAGCTCATGATGTCGCGGCCGAAATCAGCGATATCCAGATCGGCGATGTTGGACAGGTACTCTGCGGCCTCGCGGTCCACGTCGGTGACGGTGGCCGATTTGAGTATCAGCGTGTCCGAGAGTATGCCGGCCAGCAAGAGCGAGGCGATGGGCTTTGGGATTGGAACCTTCGCGTCGCGGTACATCGACGAGATGATGGTGCTCGTGGATCCCACGACGCGGTTGATGAAGGTGATGGGGTAGCGGGTGCTGAACGAGCCGAGCCGGTGGTGGTCTATCACTTCCAGGATGCGGTAGTGCTCCGCGCCTTCCACCGCCTGGCCCAGTTCGTTATGGTCAACGAGTATCAGGCTGATGTTGGGTTCGCGTATCAGGTCGCCCTCATCGAAGAGGCCTACGACGCGGCCGTCGTCATCGAGCACGGGCACCGAGCGGCTCGGGCTCTCCGCTATGGCCTCGCGGACGCGCCTGAGCGTCTCGTGCTTGCGGACGCTCTTGATGGTTTCGTCGCCCATCGTCTCCACCGGCGTTGAGTAGATGACCAGGAGGCTCGTGCTGGAGGTGTCGTACGGGGAGATGAGGACCGAGACGCCGTTGGCCTCTGCCAGCTCCTTGAGCTCGCGGTCCAGGAGGGCGCCGTTGGTGACGATCATGGCCCGGACCTTTGACTCGATGGCGTAGCGCTGGACGTCCACGCGGTCACCGACGATGACGATGACCGAATCCGTGGCCTCGGCGTCGAGGTGGCGCTTGAAGCTCTCCGTCTCCAGCGCTGCGACGAGCATGCGGGCCTTGAACTGCTCCTCTGGCTTGAATATGCAGATTGGCTGGGCCTTGATGGTGGCCTCGAGCCTGGAGATGCTTGTGGGGATGACCGCTTTCTTGTGCGGATTTATCTTCTTGAGTATGTTCTGGGCAAACGAGCTGTAGTGGAGCATGGCGCGGTAACGGCCGTCTTCGTCGACTATCGGCAGGGCCTTCTGGGCCAGCTGGTTCATGGTGGACAGGGCGTCCCAGAGTGGCGTGCCGCGGTCCACGACGGTCGGCGCGGCGCCCATGTAGTACTCCACCTTGGGGACGAGGTCGGGGATGAAGGCTGGAAACGGCACGCCGAAGCGCTCGAAGACGTACTCCGCCTGGGGGCTCATCTTGCCGGCGCGAGCCGCGGCGCAGTTCTCGGCGCCCTGAACGCGTTTCAGGTGAGCGTAGGCGGTTGCGGCCCCCACCGAGTCGGTCTCGGGATTCTTGTGCCCTATTACGTAGATCATGTCACTCATGGGCCGCAGTGTATCCTCGCGGGCGGTGGATGGTCAAATCCGGCGGGGATCGGTATGCTGTGGGCCGTATGATCAAGCTGTACGCATTTCTTGGTAACCATGGTCGGGAATACTCGGGCAACCGCCACAACGTGGCCTGGCTGTTCCTGGAGTCGCTGGCCGTATATCCGACGCTGGGCTGGAAGCGCGGCTTCAAGGGCCGTTGGGCCCAGCTGGAGACGGCGGCCGGCCGGATCTGGTTAATCGTGCCTGAAACCTACATGAACCTCTCGGGGGAGAGCGTCGCTGAAATCGCGCGCTTCTATAAGATAGAGCCGGCCGAGATCCTCGTGGTACACGATGAGCTGGAGCTGGGGTTCGGCTACTTCGGGTTCAAGAAGGGCGGCGGGCTGGGCGGGCACAATGGCCTGCGCTCGATGAAGGAACGCTTTGGCACGCCGGATTTCATGCGGCTGCGCTTTGGTCTTGGCCGGCCCGGCCATGACGACATAGCCGGATACGTGCTCTCCGATTTTACCGGCGACGAGCGGGAAAAACTGGCCTGCTCGGTGTTTCCGAGGGCTGAAACCGCGCTGAACATCTGCATGGAACGCGGTTTTGAAGAGGTGCTCGCTTCATACGCCAAGTCCAACGCGCTGGCCTGATGAGGGTGCTTGAGTCGATTTTAGTCACTTTTTTTCTTGTATCTGGTCATTCTTCCTGTTCCAGAAATATCTATAGACTCATCTTCCAGCATTTGCTTGAGATCGCGGCTGGCCGTTGCTGTTGAAATTCCTTTGCATACCCTCATGTAATCTTTCCGGTCAAACCAGTCATGTAACTCCGCCAATGCCAATTCTGCACGTTTTTTATAGTCAATGTTAGGAACATTTGTTTCATCAATAGTTTCGCGTAGCGATGTATTGATTGTAGCAAGCATAAATTCAATGAATTCTGTCGATTCTCCCGCACTATCAGATGCTTCCAACGCCTCATAATACTTTTCTTGATTTTCTCTAATTACTTTTTCTACTGGCACAAATTCAAATATCGGGTTAACACGCATCAATAAACGTGTTTGCCAGAATCGTCCTATCCTGCCATTTCCATCTTCAAATGGATGAATGAATTCCATTTCATAATGGAACACGCAGCTTTTAATAATATCTATATCAGGATCTTTCTTTATGTATTGGAAAAGATCAGTCATCAAGCCTGGGACTCGATCAAATCCAGGAGCAATATGTGATACATACGTGCCTTTCAGAATTCCTACCTGGGTATTTCTGAAATTACCTGAGCGTTCTACTAAGCCACTCATTAATAGACCATGAGCTTTTAAAAAATCATTAATTGAGAAAGGATCAAGGAATGGTAATTTTTCATATGCCGTTATTGCATTTTGAACTTCAAGAATATCTTTCTTAGGACCCAGTACCGGTGTTTCATCTAAAATTGCTGAAATATTTTCAATTCCAAGAGTATTTCCTTCAATTGCTAACGACGAATGGATTGTTTTTATTCGGTTTTGCCTTCTTAAACGTGCTTCAGGTTTTACTAACCTCAAGCTCTTACAAATTCCAAGAGCTTCTGTTATTTGGCCATATACGGTGAGGATGGTATTTGTTATCTCATACGGTGGCTTCATGCATTAATGATAGTATCATTTGATACTATCATGCAAGTCTTATCTTCTTACTGTATAAGCTTCTTGAGTATCCGGTCGTCCTTCTTCCAGTCATTCTGGACGCGGACCTTGATGGAAAGTCTGACCGGGTAGCCCAGTATGTCGGTGAGGTCGTGTTCGGCTTCCTCGCGTATAAGCCTGATCATCGAGCCGCCCGCGCCAATGAGGATGCCCTTCTGGGTGTCCCGCTCCACGACCAGGTCGCCCTCGTACACGAGAGTGCCGTCGTCCAGCATGTGGTGGGCCGTGTACTCCACGTAGACCGCGTGTGGTACCTCGTTCCTGGTGTGCAGGAAGACCTTTTCCCGGATGGTCTCGGCGATACGGAACACCGGCTCCTGGTCAGTGTAATATTCAGCAGGGTAATACGCAGGTCCCGGGGGGCACGCCTCGACGAGCGCCGCGACGATGGCATCGACGCCGGTTCCCTTCTCCGCCGAGAGGTCAAAGGCTTTTGCGCCTGGCATGCGCTCGGCGAGGAATAGTCGCGCTCGCGCGATATCCGACTCCCTTGCGTCAATCTTGTTGACGGCGATGTAGGTCTTGCCCGAGAACGGCAGCACCTTTGCCACGATGGATTCTTCTTCCGGCCCTGGCGCGCGCGTGGTGTCGATGACGTACAGCACGAGGTCGGCGTCACGGAGCGCATGGACGGCTATGTCGCGCAGGCGGCGGTTCATCACCTTCTCGGAGTCGTGGAGGCCTGGTGTGTCGACGAACACGAGCTGGTAGCCCTCGCCCGTCTTGATGCCGCGGACGGCGTTGCGGGTGGTCTGGGGCACCGGCGAGACGATGGCCACCTTCTGTCCGCAGATGGTGTTGACGAGGGTGGATTTGCCGGCTGACGGGCGGCCTACGACCGCCACGAAGGCTGATTTGTGGATATCGGGCATGGTGGGCCCTCCTTGTGCGTTTTTCAGGCGCGGTTCAGTGATGTGGGTAGTCCATACCCGAAAACAAAGAGAACTGGGCTTCAGCCTGGGCCTGGAGCATGCCGAGGCCATTGGAGACGCGGCAGCCGGCCGCTTGTGCGCGGCGCATCACCTGAGTCTCCGGTGGGCTGTAGATCGTTTCATAGAGGGCCTCGCGGCCCGAGAATTCATACCAGTCGATGGGATCGCCGGACGTGCCGCCTTCCAGCCCCACTGAAGTAGTCTGGACTATCAGGTCGTTGTAGCGCTCCATCAGGTCGGCGGCGCGTTCCGTCATGCCTGACCACTCGAAGCCGTAGGCGTCGGCAAGGTGCTTGGCCTTGGACATGTTGCGGTTGATGACGCAGGCTTGCGCCTCGAGTGACTTGAGCGCGTACGCCACGGCTTTGGCCGCACCACCGGCCCCGACTATGGTCGTTTTGACGCCCTTGAGCGATTCAACACCCAGGAACCGGCGTACGGCAGCGGAGAAACCGTAGGAGTCGGTATTGTAGCCCACCCAGCCTGAACCGTCGCGGATGGCGGTGTTGCAGGCGCCAATAGCCTCTACCTCGGCAGAGCGCCTGGTCAGGTGCGGCAGGATTTTTTCCTTGTAGGGTACCGTGATGGAGAAGCCCCTGATGTCCAGCCGGTTGGCGAGGGACAGGAACGGTTCCACATCATCGGCCGGAAAGGGCAGGTAGAGCGATCTGAGGCCGAGCTTTGAGAAACCCGCGTTGTGTATGCGTGGAGACAGTGAATGGATGACGGCAGGCCCGCCGAGTATGCCGTAGAGGTTCCAGTCCGGGCTGAACTCCCGCGCGCGGTAGGTTTCCAGCAGTTTTGATGGTTCCAGCTGGCCAGGTGCGGCGGGGTCGAGGCCGGAGCCCGAGGCGCTGGCGTAGACCAGCATGCTGCCGAGCTGCTCCGCGAGTACCCGCGTGCAGAATCCGTATTCGCCCATGCTGACGACGACACGCTCGGAGTGCCCGTCTCCGCCCTGAAAGAGCCTGAAGACGGAGTCTACGTCTCGCAGGCCCTTCGCTGCCACGGCGAGTTTTGGTATTTCGTACGGGCGGGCGGACAGGTCTCGCCAGACCCGGTCGATGTCGTCGGGCATGCCGTTCATGCAATGCTTGGAGCGGATGATCCTGGTTCCGAAGGTTCTGGCGGCTTCCTGTATCGATGGGATGTGAAAGTCATATTCAATATCGACATAGGCGAAATTCTTGCGTTGCTCCGACTCGGCGAAGGCCAGGCCTTTTGCAAATATGACGAGGCGGACGCCTTCTCCCAGGTCGAACTTGCCGCCGTCAGAGCGTCGGCGGACCGTAAGGATGCTCGGCATGCCGGCTTTTTCTGGAAAGGCCCGCACATGGAA
Organism: uncultured bacterium; assembly: GCA_964293355.1. Taxonomy (GTDB): domain Bacteria; phylum Spirochaetota; class Spirochaetia; order Treponematales; family UBA12059; genus SZUA-370. The sequence goes on along the minus strand of CAXZAJ010000144.1, from coordinate 2,460 downwards.
CAGTTCACCGGGGTCAAGGTAGTCGGCTCTCAGTTCGACCATGTCCACCTTGTCACGGTATTTTTCTATGGCGGCGAGGTTCTGGGCTAGTGTGGATCCGGTAAGGCACAGGCAGATTTTTGGCACGCACCCTCCCTTAGAAATCGGCTCGGTAGACGTAGAGTTCGGGGATAAGGCCGCCTGCATCCAGGATGCCCCGGAGCCGTACCGGCCAGGCCTCACCGGGCAGGTTCCATTCCACGGCTCCGGCGAGTTCCAGTACAGGTGAACCGAGCGCCGAGGCGGCACGTTCCTTGGAGGAACCTACGACGAAGCCGAGCACGGGGCTGGCATAGGGCAGGGCGACGCGGACCTGCCAGACCCTGTCCTTGAACAGGAACAGCGAGAAGCCTTCACCATAATCGAACACCACGTCATCCTGCCAGGCTTCCGTTCCGCGGATGGCAAATACGCTGGTGGGAGCTCCGAAGCGCTCGATAGCCTGGGTAGGGGTGAGTCCGAGCAGCACGGCCGGATCATCAGGCAGCACCAGGGCGGTTTTCACCTGTAATGATGTTGTCTGAGCAACCCCTGTCTGGGCAATGACTTCGCTCGATGCGAGGAGGATGAGTGCAAAGGCCAGCGGCAGGGTGCGATTCATTCCATCCACTGTACCGGAGCCGGCCTGTATACCGCAAGTATGCCAACGTGCGGTAGACCGCGCCGACGGGGTTGAGGAAAGACGCTTCTTTGGATTATTGTTGTTGCAAGGAGTCCTACGTGCCATCTCATTCCATACTCCCAGAAGCCCGTCGCGCCGCCATAGAGGCCGCTTTCGACGAGGCGCTTGCCGAGGTTCGCGCCTCGGGCAATGTTGCACTGCTCCAGGAATGCCGCGCCATTTTCCGCAAGCGGGTTCCGCTCACCCTCCGGGCCTACGTTGCCGCCGCCCTGGTGCTCAAGGGCTCCGGTGCTTCCAGGCCCGCGGAAAAGCGCGGCCGCTTTGCCGAACCCGGCAAAGGTGCTGACTCCGCCAGGGACTCTCGTGGTGACCGCAATGCCCGCGATTCCCGCCCCGGCAACGACCGGCAGAAGGATGCCCGTCCCCGGAACGAGGCCCAGCCCTCTTCAGCCCAGAAGAAAACCGAAAAGCCGAGGAAAGAAGCCGTGGTCCGCGAAGCCCGTGAACCGCGAGCCGCCGCAGAATCCGCAGAGGTCCGCGAACCGCGCGAAGTACGGGAGAACCGGTATCGCGGAGAAGGCGTTACCCTGTTCGTCAGCGCCGGAAGGCGGCAGCGCTTCTACGCCCGCGTCGCCATCAAGGTGCTGCTGGATATCCCTGGCATCACCGACGAGGTGGTGGGCGACATCAGGACCATGGACAACTACAGCTTCATCGTGGTCGATCCGTCCGTAGAGGACGCCGTCATCGCGGGACTCAGCGGCTACGACTTCAAGGGCCGCATACTAGCTGCCAACCGCGCCAGAAAGCGTGGTGAAAGCGCACCAGGCCAGGAAGAAGGCCAAGAATCAGGTCAGGCGGTCCGGGTTGAAGACCATGATGCAGGCCGGGTTTCCGATTCATATGAAACGCAGGAAGATGCCGACTACGATGACGATGATGGAGTAGAACTGGAAGCCTTTGGCAGCGGCAGTGATGAGGATGAGCCTGCAGTTGATTCTGAAGTTGATACGGAAGACAAGCCTACAGAAGACGCCTGAGCAGAACGATCATCAGCCATCCATTGACGGCCAGCGCACTCGCCAACGCGAGGACGCTGGCCGGTGTCGCTGTATTGGCGCGTTGTTGCCAGGATACGTCGGGCGTACCCCCGGTATGCTCCAGTTTTTCGGCATCCCGACGTGCCCTGCAGTACCGTGCCTTTCGCCAGAATCTCCTGTACACGAAAAATCCGAGTACGCCGGGCGGCAACAACATCAGGGCGGGAGCAAACGCCATGGTCAGAGTAAGCGCACCGATCAGCGATGGCATCCTGCCGCGGAGCGCCATCGGGACTATTCCGCTCATGATGACCACCCCGAGTGCCATTGATACCTGGCTGACCGGATTCCAGTATTCGTTTTCGTGCCGCCCGGCCCAGATGGCTCGCCTGATGACGCTGGAGTCGTCGCCGTCGTGCAGGATGACCAGCGGAGGCTCTTTGCCTGACGTGCTGATCACGAACCGACCGCCCGATAGCTCCACGGTGCCTGCCACAAAGGCCCTGGCTCCGGGCCCGATGGACGGCAGATCCCGCCAGCGGCGCTTCTCTATGGTGTCGTCGCCGGCCCGCCCCGTCAGCACGTACACCCAGGCATCATGCAGATCGACGACGATGGTTCCATTGCCGCACGAGATCCACAGTTCGTAATTGCCGCCGAGCGCGTCCACGTCGCCCTGGATGCGGTAGCGGCCGCTCTCCGGTGACCGCGTTGTGCCGGATGTGCGCAATGAAGCCGCGGCGGGGTGCGGGTTCCGGA
>CAXZAJ010000143.1:0-9445 GCA_964293355.1 uncultured bacterium | reverse complement strand
CCCAGGGCCTCGGCGGCTTTGGTCCGGTTTCCGCCGCAGGCGGCCGGGGCCTGCTCTATGGCACCGCGCTCGACGCTGTCCAGCGTACCCATCGACCCAGCCGAGACAACCGGACTGGAACCGGCCGCTGAAAATTCGCCGCGCTCAGCTCCATCAGCCTGCCTTGAGCCGCGCTTGCCGCCGGCCAGGTCGAGGTCGGAGTCGAGGATTTCGTCGCCCTCGGCGTAGATGAGCGCGCGTTCCAGAATATTTTCAAGTTCGCGGACATTGCCCGGCCAGGCCTGCGCCGCGAGCGCCGCCATGGCACCCTCCGACAGCCGCGCGGCGGTACCCTTGCCCATACGCGAGCATAGTTTTGCAAGCAGGAACCCGGCGAGAAGCGGGATGTCCTCCTTGCGGTCGCGGAGCGGCGGTACGGCGATGCGGAGGACGTTGAGGCGGTAGTACAGGTCCTCGCGGAAAGCGCCGGCGCGCACCTGCGCCTCGATGTCGCGGTTGGTGGCGGATAGTATGCGCGCCGAAACAGGGATGTCCCGGGTGCCGCCGAGGCGCCGGATCTTTCTTTCCTGCAGCACACGGAGCAGTTTTACCTGTAGCCGCGGCGGCAACTCGCCTATCTCGTCCAGGAACAACGAACCGGCTCCGGCCAGCTCGAACAAGCCGGCCTTGCGGGCATCGGCTCCGGTAAACGCGCCTTTCTCGTGGCCGAACAGCTCGCTCTCCATGAGGTTCTCGTGAACGCCTCCGATATTCACCGCGACGAATGGTTCGGCGGCGCGCGGAGACAGGGAGTGTATTTCCATGGCGACTACTTCCTTGCCGCAGCCCGATTCGCCGGTGATCAGCACCGTGGTATCCGATGCGGCAATTTTCTCGATGTCTCGGTGCAGGGTCCTCGCGGCCTGGCTTTCGCCTATGAGGCGCGAAGCCGACGAAGCGGTCCTGGCGCCGACCTCCAGCCGGTCTTCAAGCCGCCGATTGCCGACGGCGGCCTTGAGCTTGTGGATCAGTTCGTCCGGCTCGAACGGCTTGAGGAGGTAATCGGTGGCCCCTGACTTGAGCGCGCTGACAGCGTCTCGTATCTCGCCAAGCGCAGAAATCATGATGACGGGACAGCGGAAACCTTCAGCGCGCGCTTGCTCGAGCAACGCCTGGCCGCCCATCACGGGCATGCGCAGGTCAGTCACCAGTGCGTCAAAGGACTCGGTCCGAAGCAGTTCCAGCGCCTCGAGGCCGTTTGCCGCGGCGGCGGAATCGATGCCGTCGAGAGACAAGAGGCGCTGCAGCGACTCGCGGATGTTGCGCTCGTCGTCGACCACAAGGATTCTCATCCAGCCTCTCCCCGCACATCCCGGCCCTGCTCCGGATCAGGGTACGCGGGCAGTTCGACGCGCGCCACGCAACCGCCGCCGCTCCGGTTTTCAAGGCGTATGGTACCGCCGGCAGCTTCGACGAAACGCTTGCAGACGGAAAGACCGATACCGGTGCCGCGGCTCTTGGTGGTAAAGAACGGATCGAACAGCCGGCCTGCAGCCTCCGGGGTCAGACCCTGTCCCCGATCCAGCACATCGATGCGGACTCCCTTTTCGGTTTCCGACAGCTCGATGAAAACATCAGGGATTCTACCTTCGTCCTGCTCTACACCGCCGGTGCTTTCAAGCGCGTTGCGGACCAGGTTCTCGAGTATCGAGCGGAGCCGTTCCGGGTCGATGAACACGCGTGCACCAGATTCGGAGCAGGATGGGGATTCGTATTCGGTCCCGGGCGTAAGGATGTCGAGGCCGCAGAGCCGTCGGCCAACCTCTGCCGCCACGTCGCGGGGATCGACAGGGCAGGGATTCCCAGCCGGATCGCGCAGGTAATCGCCCACGCGGTGGCTGAGGGCAGAGAGCCGCTCTACTTCATCGTGTATTATGCCGATTTCACGTTGGGCCGATGCGGGGCAAGTCTTTTCCAGTATCCGCGCCTGCAACCGTATGGACAGCAGCGGATTCTTTATCTCGTGGGCCAGCGTGCTGGCGGCGTTGCCCAGCACGACCAGGTTGCGCTGCTCCTCTATGCGGCGGCGGTATTCGGCGTTCCGCAGGACGAGGCCCCGGACGAACAGAACCAGGGCTGCGAGCGCCAGCTCGGCCAGCGGGAAGAGCACGGCGGCGATGCGGCGGCTCCTCCAGTACACGGGCTGGCGGATTTCCAGGTACACCGAGTCTGCCTTGCGCAGCGTCGTATAAAAGAAACTGGCAGGTGAAGCCGGATCCCTGTCACCATCACGGTCTGACGGGGGCGGAGGCGGTCCGACTCGGAACGGCGCGAGAATGAGCACGAGTGAATCGTTGGCCGGGTTTTCATTATATACGCGCACGGGTGCGCCGGCGGATTCTTCTTCGGCTTGGACCGGCAGATGGATTGAAGGAACCTCGCCCCAGGCATACAGCCGCTCGCCGTCGCCGGAGTACGCGCCTATGCCGACGACCTTGTCCCGCAAGGCTGGAACGCTCTCTATGGCAGCGCCGAAATCCTGGTGGTCGCGCAGGCCGGCGAGCAGCTGGTTCATGGTGCGCTCCGCGTCGTTGCGGCTCTCCAGCCTGAAGCGCTGCAGGTTGCCTGCGTATATGACGACGGCAAGCCCGGTAAGCGCGGCAAACGCGAGCAGGGCAATTCCCGTCGATGCCAGTGATTTCCTGCCGATGCGCATGCTCCGCGTCCCCTTCATGTCAGTACATCGTCATTCATGGAAGTGCCGCCACGATGCGGTCCTCTTCCTCAAGCCCGACCAGTCCGCGCAACTCAGAAAGCGCGGCCAGAAAATCGTACCGCGCGCCTATCAGCCCCGTCCTGGCCGTGCTGACCAGGGCCTCCGCGGCGGAAAGGTCTGAAGCGGCGGCCGCGGACAGCGTGAACTTCTCCAGCACGTTGCGGTAGCTACTCTGGGCATACTCGAACGCCTTGGAAGACGACGTTATCGACTGCGCCGCCGAAAGCAGCCCGTTGACCGCAACGTCGATGTCGAGGGCCAGGCTCTCGGCACCCGCGCTTGCCTCCAGCCCGGCCATTGCGGCAACCACCTCGGCGGACTTGACGCCCGTGGAGGTGCTCCACAGGTCAAGGCTCATCGTCGCCGAGAGCGATAAGCTGCCGGCGCCCACAGAAAAGCCCCTGCTCGCGTCGTACCCGACACCCTGAGAAAGCCCTGCAGAAACACTGGGCAGATACGCGCTTTTTGCCGCGTCCGCGGCGATTGTAGCCTTGCGGGCGGCTAGCGCATAGCCCGCGAGGTCGGGGTTCTCATCCGCGGCGAGGGCGAAATAATAGCTGGCCAGCTTGTGTATCGCCGTTTCATCGAGCGACGAGAGCCTGGCCAGAAGGCCATCATAACGTGAAAAGTCTATAGGTTCGAGGGCAATGGAGGCTGGCAGGCCTGTCATCGACGCGAGCCTGGCACGGGCCGACGCAAGCGCCGTGCGAGCCTTGATCAGCGCGGTCCCGCGGGCGGCCGCCTCCGACTCGGCTTGCAGGTAGTCGGATTGCGCGATAACGCCGGCCTCGGACTTGGCTTTGGCCATGCGTAGCCGCAGATCGGCCGCTTCAAGATCGCTCACGGCCGCCGCTACATTGGCGTCGGCCTTGAGCACGGTGTAGAAGGCCGCGTCCGCCTGGCCTGTCACGTCTACCCTGGCACCTCGAATGACCTCCGCTGCGGCTTCCACCGCTACGTTGCTGCTCTTTGACTGCGCGGCCAGTTTGCCGCCGTCGTACACGGCCTGCGATACCGAGAGCCGCGCCGATGCACCAAAACCTTCAGCCAGGCCGCCGTCGGCCAGGTAGTCCAGACTCGCGCCGGCGGACGCGCCGAGTGACGGCAGGCGTTTGTAGGCCTGAGCCTTTTCCGCGAGCGTCGCGGATTCCCAGGCCAGCACGGCCTTGCGGAGCACCGTTGATTTTGCCAGTGCCAGTTCCCTGACTTCTTCCAGCCCGACCGGAGCCTGCGCGGCCACGGCACCCGTCAGGGTTACCGCGAACAGGGCCGCCAACAGTGTTTGTCCAAATATTTTCATGCAATGCTCCTCATGTTCGTAGTTGGCTCATTCGTAACGCAGGGCGTCTATCGGATACAGGTTGGCGGCCTTTTTGGCTGGATAGAAGCCGAAGAATATGCCCACTGCCGCCGCGAAGCCGGCCGATGCGGCAATGACCGACGGACTTACGATCGTGGGCATGCCCATGAACGCCTCCAGCGCCCAGGCCAGGGCCAGCGCCAGCACGATGCCCAGAAAGCCGCCCAGGAGGCTCAGGATCACCGACTCGGACAGGAACTGCAGCAGGATGTCACGCTTGCGGGCTCCCACCGACATGCGTATGCCGATTTCCCGCGTCCGTTCCGTAACGGAGACGAGCATGATGTTCATGATGCCGATACCGCCCACGATCAACGAAACGCCGGCTATGGCCGCCAGCAGGCTGGTCAGCGTCTCCGAAGTCTGCGATGCGGTCGCAATGATCTCCGACTGGTTCATCACGGTAAAATCCATGTCGTCGTCGGCTGTCAGCCGGTGCGCTTCCATCAGGATGGCTGTGATCTCCGCCTGAGCCTCGTCCATCAGGTCCTCCCTGATGATGCTCATCTCGATTGACTGCACGTTGCCGTCACGCATGAGGCGATTGACGGCGGTGTCCAGCGGCACCATCACGATGTCGTCCTGGTCGGTGCCGTTGTTGCCCGCGCCCTTGCTGCCCAGCACGCCCACGATGGTGAACGGCGTCGTCGAAATGCGGATGCTCTTGCCTACCGGATCCTCTCCGGGGAACAGTTCCTCCGCCACGGTGGAACCGATCACGGCCACCTTGGCGCGCCGGCTCAGGTCCTTGTCCGTGAAGAAGTCGCCCGAACCGAGGGTCCAGCTCTTTATCTCGAAGTAGCCAGGCTCGATGCCATACACCGAGGTGGACCAGTCGCCCGAGCCACCGACCACCTTGGCGGATGACATTCGCACGACGCCCGAGATCGCGGCGAGGTAGCTCGACTCGGTGCGCAGTTTTGCAACGTCGTCCATGGTCAGCCGGTTGGCCTCCCGCGGTCCGCGCGGCGGCATGACCATGATGAGGTTGGTGCCCATGGACTGGATCTGCTTCTTTATCTGGTCCTGCGAGCCAGCGCCCACGGCCACCATCACGATCACCGAACCCACGCCTATGATGATGCCCAGCGAGGTGAGGAAGCTGCGCATCTTGTTGCGGAATATGCTCTGCGTCGAAGCCTTGAGGAGCTTGCCGAAGGTCATGCCGCGCCTCCCGCCACCGCGAACGAGGCGTGCAGTTTCTTCCATTCGGCAAGGTCGGCGGCCGCGTCGCGTCGTTCCGCCACCGGCGCGTCCGACACGATGTCGCCATCGCGCATGGTGATGACACGCCTGGTGTATGCGGCGATCTCGGGCTCGTGCGTCACCATCACAATGGTCTTGCCCCGTTCGTTGAGCTCCTGGAACAGGCTCATGATCTCCATTGACATCTCGGTATCCAGGTTGCCCGTTGGCTCGTCAGCCAGGATGAAGGCCGGATCCTTGACCATGGCCCGGGCTATGGCGACGCGCTGCTGCTGGCCGCCGGAGAGCTGGTTGGGCTTGTGGTCCAGCCTGTCCCCGAGCCCGACCTCGGTAAGCGCCGCCCTGGCCCGCTCCTTCTGGTCTATTTTTGACCCCGACCGGTCGTAGAACAGCGGCAGTTCAACGTTCTCCAGCGCGCTCGTCCGTGACAGCAGGTTGAAGCCCTGGAACACGAAACCTATCTTGTCGTTGCGGATGTCAGCAAACTCGTCGGAGCTGGCCGTGCTGGTCTCCAGGCCGTCCAGGATGTAGCTGCCGGCGGTCGGCTTGTCCAGGCAGCCCAGGGTGTTCATCAGCGTCGACTTGCCGGAGCCAGACGGCCCCATGATGGCGACGAACTCGCCCGATTCCACGTCCAGGTCCAGCCCGCGTATGGCCCTGACGGTTATGTCGCCCACGATATAATGGCGCTTGATGCCGCGCAATTCGATGATGGACATGGTTACTTGACCTGCAGCTTGACGATGATCTCCGCGCCCTCGAGGCCCTCGGCATTGACGAGCTCTGTCCCCGTATCGTCGCTCGCGCCTGCCTGCACCAGCGTAACGGCCAGCTTGCCGGACTCGTCCAGGTACCAGAGCGTCTTGCTGTTCGCGAGCCTGGCCGCTCCAGCCGCACCCGCGGCTCCTGCGGTGCCAGCGGTGCCTGTCGCGGGTCGGCCCGCGCCTGCGGTACGCCCGGCTCCGCCCATCGCGCCAGGAACTCCGGGGGCTCCGCCAGGCCCGCCAGCCATGCCGCCGCTCATCAGCGAAGCAAGCCCGCCGCTTGCAGAATCCGCATCGGCGCCGCTGGCCGCCAGAGCCTTCTGCGCCTCGTCGAAGCGCGCCAGCACCGTGGCTTTCTGTTCCTCGGGCATGTCGCCGAGTCCTGCCACGAACACCGCCCGCTTGATCTCAGAGGCCGTCAGCGTCGTCGGGGTAAAGCGGAAGGCGGCGGTAGGCACCACGAGCACATCAGCTTTCTGTTCCTTTATGAACTCCACGTTGGCCGTCATGCCCGGCAGCAGTTTGCCAGAACTGTTGTCGGCAAGGACGATGACGCTGTAGTAAACCACGTTGTTGGTCGTTTCGGGCACGAGCCGTATCTGTTCAACCGTGCCGGAATAGGTCCGCTCGGTGTCGGCCTCCACGGTGAACCGCACGGCCTGCCCCACCTTTATCGAACCGATGTCAAGCTCGTCCACCCCGGCCTCGATCTGCATCCTGGCCAGGTCCTCGGCTATGGTGAACAGGCTCGACGAAGCGGCGCTGGAACCACCCACGACACTCTGGCCCGCGTCGATGTTGCGCTCCAGCACGATGCCGTCAATCGGTGAAGTTATTATCGCATACTGGTTGATTTCAGTTTCTATTTCATCCAGCGCCGCCTGGGCCGACGAAAGCTCCGCTTTTCTGACGTCCAGCGCCGACTGGCTGGTCTTCAGGTCATACTCGGACAGCAGTTGCTTGTCGTACAGCGAGCGGGAGTTCTGCAGGGCCAGCGCCTGCAGGTCGTAGTTGGCGCGCGCCTTGTCCACCGCGGCCTGTGCAGCCTTGGCTTTGAGTCGAAGCAGATCCGTGTTGATGGTGGCCAGCACCTGCCCCGCGCGCACCTCGTCGTTGTAGTCAACCTCGACGCTTTCCAGCCGGCCGCTCATCTGGGCCAGCACCGTCACCGACGAGACCACCGACAGCGACCCGCTGCTCGTCACGACGCTCTCCACGGTACCGCGCTCCACCATCGCGAACGAGTACGATTCGCCTGTCGCCGCCGCGCCGTTCTTCTTGCCGGATATCAGGACCACCATGGCTGCCGCGACGACGGCTACGGTAACGAGGCTTACCATCAGTTTCCACTTCTTCATGTTCATTGCACTCCTTGCACACCCCCTACAGAGCAGGAAGCGTGCCAAGTGCAAAATCCGAAAACAAGAGCCCGGAAGGGCCTATATGCTATCCAGAAGCGCGTCTCGTCGGCCCCAAGGGAAAGTTTTGGTGCGCACGGGTTGCGCTGCGCAAATAGTGCGCAGTAGAGGAGCTCCAGCCCATGGTATGACTTGACCGCCATAACAGTTGGCGTTTATTATGTTAAACGCCAACTGTTATGGCGAAAAGAGTAGAAGTCATGGAATACCTGTATATTGCACGAACCCTCGACGTCCAGAGACTCCTGTCAGAGCGGTCGTTGTTCCTGTTGGGCCCAAGGCAGACGGGTAAATCATCCTATATCAGGGAGGAACTAAAAACCCTGCCAGCCCTGACCTGGAACTTGCTCGACAGGGGCCTGCTACTTCGTTCACTGGCCGACCCCACGCTGCTCCGGAAGGAACTTGAGGCGCGGGGATTGAAGGATTGCGTAGTGTGCGTCGATGAGATACAGAAATGTCCGGAAATGCTGGATGAAATACAGCTGCTCATCGAGGAGAGACGAATACGCTTTCTCCTGACGGGCTCAAGCGCGCGCGCCTTGCGGGCAGGAGGTGTAAACCTGCTCGGCGGCAGAGCCCGGACGCGTAGCCTGCATCCGCTCGCCTGGCCGGAAATAAAAGGATCCACCTTCTCGCTTGAACGGGTGATGGACTCTGGGCTCCTCCCACCGCACTGGTTGTCGGCATCACCAGAAGAAGATCTTGCAGCCTATGTTGACACCTACCTGGCGGAAGAAATAGCTGCTGAAGGACTTTCCCGCAATCTCCCCGGGTTTGCCCGCTTCCTGCAGACAGCCGCAGCCTGCAACGCCCGAATGATCAACTACACGAATGTCGCCAGTGATGCACAGCTTCCCCGCCAGACCGTCAAACTGTGGTTTCAGGTTCTTTTGGATACCCTGCTCGGATATGAACTCCCGGCCTGGCGCAACTCCACAAAACGCAAGTCCATTGATACCGCCAAATTCTATTTCTTCGACCTCGGAATCGTCCGTTCACTCAGGCGCTTGCCTCCCGCGTTGCCAGGCTCGGCTGATTTCGGAGAATTCTTCGAGCATTTCATCTTCATGGAACTGCGTGCCTGGATAGACTACAGGAAGCCCAGGACAACGTTATCTTATTGGCGCTCCACGTCTGGATACGAAGTGGATTTCATTCTTGATGACGATGTAGCCATTGAAGTCAAAGCAGCGGAACGGGTGGCCAGCCGGGACCTTGCCGGCTTGAAAGCGCTCAGAGAAGAAGGCCGCCTGAAGCGTTATATTTTGGTATCGAGAGAAGACCGGCCCCAGATTGCCGATGGCATTGAAATCATGCCCTGGGTATATTTCCTCGATCTGCTTTGGGATGACGGGTTGCTTTCGGCTGGTGTGTGAACTCGCCTTGCCCTCCGCTCCCCTTGACCCCCGATCCCTGACAATTCTATAGTGCCTGCGTACTCAGCGATGACGAAGGGGAATCCGGTGAGATGCCGGAGCTAGCCCGTAACTGTATGCCGAACGCTCCTGGGAGACACCTTCCGGGGCCGCGCGGTGAGCCAGGTTACCTTCTTCAGGCGCATTTTTCGTGGAACGCTTCGTGGTACAGGCGGAAAACGATAGTCTTCGGGGTGGCCGGATCAGGCCAGCGCGCCCTGCGGCCCATCGAACCAAAACCAATCAGGAACGTTCCTCCACACCGGTCGTACGCGGCCGCATACTCTGGAGGATATCGATGAAACGGACACTCTCACTGGTCCTGGCCCTAGCGGCCGGTCCCCTTGCCGCCACGCAGGCTTCCGCCGCGCCGGCAACCGCTCAGGCGGGCTCGCCCCTCTCGTTCAAGGACGAACGCGGGACGACTATAAGCCTGCCCGCAAAGGCAACGCGCAACGTGTCGCTCTCGCCCGAGCTGACAGAAATCCTGTACGCGGCTGGCGCAGGAGGCAAGGTTGTCGGCA
>CAXZAJ010000142.1:0-9599 GCA_964293355.1 uncultured bacterium | reverse complement strand
CAATTTTAGACATTGCAGCGTTATCAGTCATTGTAAAAGAGGCAGGGGGACACACCTGGGATCCCCCCTCCCGCACCTCAGGAGCCTTTCCCCTTGGAATACACAAAAAATCAGGCCGAAACGATCTCCGTGTCAACGATTTTGCCCCTGATATCCGTCTCCAGGAGTTTGTAGCACTTGGTGGGGCACTTCTGCACACAGATTCCACAGGATGTGCACTTGCTGTAGTCCGTAACGGGTATGCCGTTGACCATCGTGATGCACTGCTCGGGGCAGGCACGGACGCAGGCCTCGCATTTGATGCAGCCGACCTTGCAGCTCTTCATCACCGTTGCCTTGACGACTGCACGGTTCGAGCACACGACGACGGATCCCAGCCTGGCCCGGGGGACAGACCCCAGAATCTGTTGCGGGCATTCCTTGATGCACATGCCGCAACCGGTGCATTTTTCGTAATCGACATGGGGCAGGCCGTCGTTGCCCATGTGGAGCGCGTCGAACATGCAGACTTTTGTGCAGTCACCGAAGCCCATGCAGCCGTACGAGCACAGCTTGGTGCCTCCGGTGGAGAGCTTTGCGGCACGGCAGGTCGGCACGCCCACGTACTGGCCCTTGGCCGGCGCTACATCCTTCTTGCCCTGGCACAGCAGCACGGCAACAGTGTCCTCGGCCGAGGCGTTGACGCCCATCAGGGCGCCGAGCGCGTCTGAAACAGCCTTGCCTCCGGGTGCGCACTTGGTCACCGGGGTGTCCCCGCGGGCAACGGCTTCGGCGTAGCCGTCGCAGCCGGGGAATCCGCAGCCACCGCAGTTGACGCCGGGCAGCGCATTGCGCACCTCGTCTATCTTGGGGTCGCGTTCCACCTTGAACTTTTCCTTGAAGTAGCCGAGGGCCGCTCCGAGGGCAAAGGCGAGGATGGCGGAGAACCCGAGCGTTATCAGAATGACATTCATGTCCGGATCCTCCTTTTACTTGATCAGGCCGGAAAAGCCCATGAACGCGACGGCGAGCAGGCTCGTCGAGGCGAACAGTATGGGCGTGCCCTGCAGGAAAGCCGGTATCGGCGAGGTCTTGAGGCGGTCCCGTATGCCTGCAAGCAGCACGAGCGACAGCATGAAGCCCAGGGCGACGCCGACGGCATAGACGACCGACTGGATGAGGTTGAAGCCCTTGGAGATGTTGTCGAAGGTAACCGCAAGGATGGCGCAGTTCGTCGTGATCAGCGGCAGGTAAATGCCCATCGACGCGTACAGGCCCGGCACGTTCTTCTTGAGGAAGAACTCGACGAGCTGGACGAGCGAGGCTATCACCAGGATGAACACGAGGATCTTGAGGAACGTGAGGTTGAGAGGCAGCAGTATGAAGGTGTACAGCGGCCAGGTCACGAGCGTCGCTATGACCGTCACGAAGGTGACCGCGAGGCCCATGCCCACGCTCTTGGAGACGTCTATCGACATGCCGATGAAGGGGCAGAGCGCCAGGAAGCGCATCAGCACGATATTGTCTATAAGGAGGGCCGATATAAAGATCTTTGCGAGGTTCATGCGGCCTCCTTGGCGGCGATGGCATCCGAGCGGGCGGCAAGCTTCTTCTTGAGCCAGAGATTGAACGATATGAACAGGGCGAACACCATGAAGCCGCCCGGCGGCAGCGTGAAGAACAGTATCGACTGGAACGCTTCGGGCATCACCCGGGCGCCGAGGATGGAACCGTTGCCGAGCAGTTCCCGGATTGCGGCTATGCCGATCAGCACCCAGGTGTAGCCCAGGCCCATGCCGAGCGCATCGATGGCGGCATCGAGCGGTTTCTCTTTGCTGGCGAACGCCTCCACGCGGCCCATGATGATGCAGTTTACGACGATCAGCGGTATGAACACGCCCATCGACTTGGACAAGGCGGGAAAGTACGCCTGCATCGAAAGGTCGACCATCGTCGTGAACGCCGCGATGACGATGATGAAGATCGGTATGCGCGCGTCCGAGGGTATGAGTTTGCGGAACAGCGAGATGACGAGCTCCGCGAACACGATGACAAACGTCATCGCCAGGCCCATGCCGATGCCGTTCGACACGCTCGAGGTGACGGCCACCGAGGAACAGAGCCCTATCATCAGCATGAGCAGGGGATTCTCTACGACGAGTCCCTTGATGAATATCTTCCAGATGCGCTGCATCACTTGCCTCCGTTGGCGGCGGTCGCGAGCCAGGCGGATCCGGCCTGGCCTGCTTCCTTGACGATGAGGGCCAGGGCCTTGCTCGTGATCGTGCTGGCGCTGATGGCCACGACGTCGTTCTTGACCTCGAACGCGTCAACGACCGCCTTGCCCGTGAACTGCCCGGGGAAGGTCGTCTTGGCCGTCTTGTCGACGAAATAGGCTGGATTCGTGGCGTTTGCACCCAGTCCGGGCGTATCCGAGAGATTCATGATACGCGCGCCGGCTATGTGTCCATCGGCAACGCCGACGAGCATGACGGCGTCTCCGCCATAGCTCGAGGCCGAAGCCTTGATCGCTATGCCGAGGATCTGGCCGCCCTTCGTGGCCTTCCAGGAACCGGCTATCGAGACGTCCTGCCTCGACGAGACGAGGCCGCCGTTCAGGTCTTCGAAGGCCTCGGCCTCGGGAAAGATGTCCTTGAGCGAGGCCTTCAGCTGCTCCCGCGCCAGGCCGGCTATCGTGGGGCCGGTGACGGTGTAGACCAGGGCGAGGGCGACGCAGGCGCTCGCGGCGAACAGGGCCAGGGCGATGCCGAGTTTCAGTATGTCCTTCTTCACTTTGCGGCCTCCTTGGCGGCAGGCTTGGCAGGCGGCACGAAGCCGTACTTCCTGATGCGCAGCTTGTCCATGAACGGCGCGACGATGTTCATGAGGAGGATGCCGTACGTGACGCCTTCAGGATAGCCGCCGAAGCGCCGGATGACCACGGTGAGCAGGCCGGCGCCAGCCCCGAAGAGCAACTTGCCGAGCGGCGTCACCGGGCTGGACGAGTAGTCGGTGGCCATGAACACGGCGCCGAACAGGATGCCGCCGGAGAGGGCACCGAAGACGGGGTCCATGCCGAAGGCCCAGGAGGCCAGGAAGGCGGTTCCCACCATCGCGACGGGCGTGATGAAGGAGATTACCCGGGTGACGAGCAGGAACACGAAGCCCGCCAGGATGAGCATGATGGAGCTCTCGCCGATACAGCCGGCGCGGTTGCCCACGAACAGCGTCCACAGCGTCGAACTGTAGTCGGAGGCGGCGGCCAGGCCGTTCTGCACGAAGCCCGTGCCGACGTCGGCAATGGAGCCGCCCAGCTTGACGATGTTCAGCGGCGTCGCCCCGGCGGTCGCGTCGGACAGGCCCTTGAACGGCACATGCCAGGTGGTCATCGCCGCCGGAAAGCTCATGAGGAGGATGGCGCGCCCGATGAGGGCAGGGTTGAACGGATTTGCGCCGAGTCCGCCGAAGAACTCCTTGGCCAGCACGATGGCCGCGAAAGAACCCATGGCGACCATCCACAGCGGTATTGACGGTGGTGAAATGAGGGCTACGAGGAGCCCGGTGACGACGGCCGAGAGGTCGCCGATGCGGAGTTCCTGCTTCGTGATGGCGCGGAAGCCGGGCTCGGGGAGGAGGGCGGCGGCTAGCGGCACGGGCATGACGAGCAGCGCAGGCAGGCCATAGAGCACGACGCCGTACACCGAGACCGGAGCCAGGGCGATGATCACCGCGAGCATGAGCTTCTGGGGCGTCACGCCGGTGTACACGTGCGGACTCGACGAGAGGAGCAGGTTATTTGCCGGCACGCTGGGCCTCCTTCTGCTTCTTGGCCCGCACGAGCTGCTTGCCTACGCGGAAACGCTGTACGAGCTGGATGTGGGACGGGCATACGAAGCTGCAGGTGCCGCATTCGATGCAGTCGAGGGCGCCTATCTTCTCTGCGGCATCGAGGTCGCCTGCATTGAAGGCGACGTTGAGCAACGCTGGCGACAGCCTGCACGAGCAGGCGCGCATGCATCGGCCGCAGCGTATGCACGGCCCTTCCGCATAGGCCTTCGCTTCGGAGGCGTCCATGAGGAGCACGCCCGAGGTGTTCTTCTGTATCGGGATGAGCATGGACGGCACGGCCGGACCCATCATCGGTCCGCCCATGACGATGCGGCGGAGCTTCGCCTCGTCGTAGCGCACGGAGTCGGGGAACAGGTCCTGCACGAGCATGCCCACCGGCACGAAGAGGTTCTTGGGCGTCTCGCAGGCGCCGCCCGTGACGGTCAGGCCCGTGTCGATGACAGGCTTGCCCTTGCGGAACGCTTCTGACACGGCCTTGAGCGTGCCTACGTTGCTGACCACGCAGGCCACGTCCATCGGCAGCCCGCCGGACGGCACTTCGCGGCCGGTGACCGCGGTTATGAGCATCTTCTCGCCACCCTGGGGATACTTGGTCGCCAGCAGCTGCACGCTGATGTCCAGGCCGTGGGCCTTGTCCGCTATGGCCTTCTCGAGGAGCGGCACGAGCTGGGCCTTGTTGTCCTCGAGTCCCACGACGCCCTTTGTGGCACCGACGATGGTCATGACGATGGCGATGCCGTCGATGAGGTCTTCGGGGGTCTCCTCCATGACGCGCTCGTCAATGGTAAGGAACGGTTCGCACTCGGCCGCGTTGGCTATGACGTACTCGATGGGCTTGTTCGGAGGCGGGGCGAACTTGACGTGAGCGGGAAAGCCCGCACCGCCGACGCCTATGATTCCGGCTTCGCGGACGCGGGCCAGCGCCTCCTGCTTCGTGCAGGCAAAGGCATCGAGCGGCTGCATGAAGTCGGTCTCGTCTTCCGCGGCGGGCTCGATGACGATGGCGAGCCCCTCGAGGTTGTTGGCCTGCATGCGCGGCTCGATCTTCTTGACCGTTCCCGCTATGGACGCGTGGAGCGGCACGGTCATGCGGCCCTCGGCGTCGGCAATCTTCTGCCCGCGCTTGACCTGGTCGCCCACCTTGACGAGGGGCTGTATCGGCGCGCCGAAATGCTGGTTGACCGGCATGACCACCTGCGTGACCTTGCGCAGTACCTCTATGGGAACGGATGCGCTGCGCTCTTTACGCTCGGGCGGATGCGCTCCGCCCTTGAATGTTTTTGTAGACATGGCGAGGAGATGCTCCTTATTCCGCTACGGCCGCGGTTCTGTCTCCGCTGGCCTGGGCTGAGGTCGATGAACGGTTATGGTGTTTGACGGGCCGTATCGTAACCCGCATCAAAAAAACCGTCAAGCATTCAGCATATATAGGAAGCATCGGATGTTTTTTTACCGATCAGAACCATTTCTTGCGCTTGAAAAAGATAATCATGCCCACCGCTATGGCCAGCATCAGGCCCCAGACCGCCGGATAGGCCCAGGGCTGGGCGAGTTCAGGCATGTACCTGAAGTTCATGCCGTAAACACCGGCTATGAATGTCAGCGGAATGAAAATGGTCGAGATGATGGTCAGCACCTTCATCACCTCGTTCATGCGGTTTGAAACCGACGAGAAGAACACCTCCTGGATGCCGGTCGCCGTTTCCCGGTAGCTCTCCAGCGCCTCTATCACCTGCACCGAGTTCTCCTGCAGGTCCCTGAAGAACGGCTCGAGCGAGTCCTCGAGGAGGTCCGAGTCGGAATGGAGGAGAACGCCTATCGTTTCCCTGACGGGCCAGACGATGCGCCTGAAGCGGTTCAGGTCGGCCTTGACCGACTGCAGCCCGGCCATAAAACCCGATGCCTCGCGGGCGGAGGCGCTCGTCTCCTCGAGTTCCTCGAGCCTGTTTCCGAGCCACTCGAGGAGCGAGAAGTAGTTGTCAACGATGACGTCGATGAGCGCATAGGCCAGAAAGCTCGGCCCCATGCGACGGAGCCGTCCCGTAGCTGTCCTGAGCCTGTCCCTGACCGGCCCGAAGCAGTCGCCGGGACTCTCCTGGATGGTCAGCACCGAATTGGAGGTGAGCACGATGGCCACCTGCTCGTATTCGATCGTGTCATCGGACCTGCGCGTAAGCATCTTGGTGATGATCAGGAGGTAGCGGCCGAAATCTTCTATCTTGGGGCGGTGTTCGGTATTGAGGATGTCCTCGATGGTCAGGGAATCGAGCTTGAAGAAGCCCCCGAGGCGCTTGACCGCGTCCTGGTCGGCGAGGCCGTTGATGTTGATCCAGTTGACCATGCCGTCCTCGAGCATCGCCAGTACCTCCTCGATGTTCTCGGGGGTGACGAACGAGATTTCGTCATGGTCGTACTGGATCAGCGAGTACGCTGCCTCGGTAGGGGCCTTGTGGTCCATGTAGACGGGCGAACCGGGGACAGACCCCGCGCTGCCTTTTGCCACGCTCTTGAAGATGGGCTCGATGTGCTGTCGCGCCCTGGTCCGTTTTGTTCCGCTCATGGTGGTTCAGGACTCCATTCTTTAGATTCCCGGTTTCTCCAGTTCCTGGCTGCCGGTCTCGAGCCGTTCAATGAAGGCCTCGAAATCGGTGCGGTCCTCCCCGGACATCCTGGAGAATGATACGCCGAAGCGGCAACCAGAACCGCAGTCGCTGACGCTGACCACGTAGCCTTCGGCCTCGAGCTGGTGCCAGCTGCCGTCCGGCTCGGGAATGGAAAAGGAGAGCCATACCGACAGCAGCGGGTCGACGTACTCGTCCGAGATGAACGACATGCCGCCTATCGAGATGTCCACGCCCGTTGCCTTGAGGTACTGTTCCCGACCCAGGTCGTAGGCAACCATGCGTGAAAGCTTGAAGCGGGGCTTTGTCCTTCGTTCTGTTTCCATGCCGGTACTATAATCCCTATGCCGCCGCTCCGCCACAGAAAAGGGCCGCGCCTGCGCTCGCACCTGCGCTCAGCCCTGTCAATTGACCAGAAAAAGGGAGCGTGCGGCTATTTCCGGTTCTTCAAAAGCTCCGCAAACGGATTGTAGCTCGTGCCGTCGTCATCGCGCTCGACGGCCGGCTTGGCTCCCGGCCTCGGGGTCTGTCCCCCACCCGCCTTGTTTGCGTAACCGCCGCCTGAAGACGTGCCAGCGTTCGGTGAATTTCCACGTGGAGCCTGAGGCATCGGACCGGCTGCCTGGCCACTCCGTTCCGGGGTCTGTCCCTCGGGCTTGCGCGCGACGAGGACGCGGCGCGCGCCCGAGGCACCGCCCGAAGCAGCTCCGGGTGTTGCGCCTGCCTGGGAGCCTGCAGGCGGTCGTGCACCCTGGCCGTCGGGCCTGCGTTCGCTCTTCAGGGACAGGCCTATGCGCCTGCGCGCCAGGTCGAGTGAGATGATCCTGAATTCCTTGACGTCGCCCACCTTCAGGACGTCCATGGGATCCTTGACGAACTGGTCTGAGAGTTCGGAGACGTGGATGAGGGCGCTTTCCTTGATGCCGATGTCGACGAAGGCGCCGAAGTCGACGACGTTCTTGACCTTGCCGGTTACCTTCATGCCTTCCTTGAGGTCCTCGAAGGCGAGCACGCCCTGCTGGAGCAGGGGCTTGGGGTAGTCGTCGCGGGGGTCGCGGTTGGGTTTCTTGAGCTCGGCGATGATGTCGTCCACGGTAGTGTCGCCCACGGAGTACTTCTCCTTGAGCCCGGCGCGCTGTTCCTTCGAGGGATCCTTGCCGGCGCGAACGCCTTCGAGTATCTCGCTGGCCAGGGCGTAGTGCTCCGGGTGCACCCAGGTATTGTCGAGCGGATTGTCGCTGCCGGGTATCTTGAGGAAGCCGGCGCACTGCTCGTAGCTCTTCTCTCCCATGCCGGAGACTGCCTTGAGCTGGTCGCGGCTCGTGATCCTGCCGTTCTCGTCGCGGAACTTGACGATCTTCTTGGCCAGCGACGAGTTGATGCCGGACACGTACTTGAGGAGCATGTGGCTGGCGGTGTTGATGTTGACGCCCACCCGGTTGACCACCGACTCCACCACCTCGTCGACGGTCTCGGAGAGCCGCTTCTGGTTGACGTCGTGCTGGTACAGGCCCACGCCGATGCTCTTGGGGTCGATCTTGACCAGCTCGGCGAGCGGATCCTGGATGCGCCTTCCTATTGATATGGCGCCGCGGATGGTCAGGTCGAGCTCCGGGAACTCCTCGCGGGCCACGTCGCTGGCGGAATAGACCGAGGCGCCGTCCTCGTCGACGACGGCGTACTTCGATTCGCCGCCCAGCTCGACGAGGGCCTCGGAGACGATCTTCTGCACGTCATGGCTGCCGGTGCCGTTGCCCACCGCGACCAGCTGGATGGCATAGTCCTTGATCGCCTTGGCGATGGCCCTGCGGGCTTCGTCGGGCTTCTGCTCCTGGTACACGACGAAGTACCCGAGGAACTTGCCCGTCTCGTCGATGGCAGCGCACTTGGTGCCCGTGCGTATGCCCGGGTCGACGCCCAGCACGCGGGTTCCCTTGATGGGAGCCGACAGAAGCAGGTTCTTGAGGTTCTCGCTGAACACCGCGATGCCATGGCCGTCGGCCTGGTCCATCGCCTCGGAGCGTATCTCGCGGAGCACGGCGGGCGACACGAGCCTGCGAAGGGCCTCGTCCACCGCGTCGGCATGGTATGCATTGGCAAGCTCGTAACGCTCCTGGAGGCGCTTGACGGCAGCGTCCTCGTCCACCTCGAGGCCCACCTCCAGCTCGCCTTCCCGCTCGCCGCGGTTGATCGCCAGCACGCGGTGGGGCCTGAGGGAGCCCAGGGGCTCGCGGTAGTCCCAGTACATCTGGTAGGTGCTCGATTCCTTCTTCTTCTCGTCGCCCACGCCCTTGACGGTCATGAAGCCGTCGCGCAGGTACAGTTTCTTGACGGCGACCCGGTTCTCGGGGTCCTGGGATACGCGCTCGGCGATGATGTCCACGGCTCCCTTGATCGCTTCCTCGGCGCTGGAGACCGACAGCTCAGGATGCTCGGCATCCTCCCTGACGAAACCGGAGGCTGCGGCGAGTACGGCCGCGGCAGTCTTCGTCAGCACCAGTTCCGCGAGCGGTTCGAGGCCCTTCTCTATGGCGACCATGCCGCGGGTCTTCTTCTTGCGCTTGTACGGCGCGTAGATGTCCTCGATCTCGGTGAGGGTGGCGCACTTGCGGATGTTGCCGTAGAGCTCCTCCGAGAGCTTGCCCTGGCCGTAGATGGCCTGGATGACCTCGATGCGCCTCGTTTCGAGGTTGGTCATGCTCTGGTGCAGGTGGACGACGTCGCGGACCTGGACCTCGTCGAGTTCTCCGGTGCGCTCCTTGCGGTAGCGGCTGATGAACGGCACCGTACAGCCTTCGGCCGTCAGTTCGACGACGGCCGCGGCCTGGCTGGCCCGGATGGTCAGCTGCGAGGGTATGCGGGTCAGGGGGGGGGTGTTGGTTACTTCCAGGCCGGCCAGGAAATCGTCGTTCCATTCCTTGACTGCGGCCATGAAGACGTTTTTGACTTGGGGGATTGTGATGTCTTTTCTCATTTTTGAAAGTCATAAAGTCATAAGGTCGTAAAGTCATAAAAGCCCATCGATACTCCGGTCCGGAACGCCTTTAAGACCTTAAGACTTTTGGCTTTTATGACTATCAGATGCTCGCTTTAAATTGCTCGAGGAAACGCACGTCGTTTTCATAAAACATACGGATATCGCCAATTTGG
>CAXZAJ010000141.1:0-9641 GCA_964293355.1 uncultured bacterium | reverse complement strand
CGCAAGACCCTGTACCAGAAGATACAGGATTACGGATTGGAGCCGTCAAACTGAAAGGGATTCAGTCAGGATACTTCTGCACGATACGTCTGCCCCGTGGAGGATGACGAGGCTCGAAGTTCCTGGAGCAAAGAATATGCGATGACTCTCCGTCGGGGATCAAGATCACTTTTGGCCGCTTCAAGAGCCGCGGAGAACAGACCGTCTCGGGTAGCCTTGGCCGCCTCGAGTATGGCATCGCGGAGAGAAGGACCAGCACGGTCATAGGCGCCGGCTATTTCTCCAGCTCCCTGCGCCAACCCCAGCACAGCCGCGGCCCTTACGCTTGCTGCCACAACTGCTGGATCCTGATCATACAGCCCTTTCCTGAGACATACCCAGGCGCTGCGTTTGCAGGAAAGGCCGAGCCGCCTGGCAGCCGAGTGCCTGCACTCGGATTCGGGATTGCCCACGAGATCCGCTCCAAGTGCAAACAAGTCGGAATCTCCAGCTTCAGCAAGAAGATTGGCCGGCCTCCGGGGCTGCTCCCGCTCCCGCACCGACAAGGTAGCGTAGGCTTTTGCTACAATGTCGAAGCGCTGTGCGGTCTGCGGATTCTTGGAGGCATCGGGGTGCAGTTTGAGGCTGAGGTTACGATACGCTTTCTTGAGTTCAGCTGAAGGCGCGCCTGGCTCAAGACCGAGCGCCAGATACATGGCCCGATCGCTCACAGGTGTTCCTCCGCTGATGCCCGCATTCCGGCACCAGGAAATCGCAACTCGGACGAATCCACATGAAGTGCATCGGTGAGCGCCGCCCGGGCCGATAGTTCAGACAGCAACCCCTCCAGCAAGGTGGCAGTCATGGCCGCTTGCTGATCATCGCCAGCGCAAGCCGGTACCATGGCAAGCACTTCAGCGAGCTCCTTGGATAATGAAGCATCGAGGGTAAGGATAGCCGATTCGCGTCGGGCAATCTGAGCCAGGGCAAGCACCCTGTCCTGGGGCGAACGGGAATCAAGCCCGCCATCGAATACAGCGATTGATTGCTCTACGCCGGTATCCATGTCCCTGGCGCGCACGATGAGCATGTCACCTTCGTCTATGGTAAATTCCACCGCAATCCTGGGGTCTCCCTTTGGAGCCTTGCGGATGCCAGGCAACAGGAACCTTCCAATTGAAACACCTGAGGCTGCCCTGGATTCTTCTCCCTGTATGACATGAAGTTCAACAGAGCGTTGATAATCCTCAACTGTGGTGAAAAGCTGTCGGCCTACTGCCGGTAGCGGTTCGTTTTTCTTGATGAGAGGAATGAATCGTCCATCATCGATTTCAAGCCCAAAGGTTCTCGAACAGACATCGGTGAACGACAGCCCATGAAGGCGACCTTCTATTCTGGCGGCCTCAACGGCGGCACCGAGAGCCACGATTTCATCGGGATTGACGCGGGGGTCGGCTTCGCGCCCCATAGCATCGCCCAGAAGTCGTCTGGCCATCGGAATCCTGCTTGAGCCTCCGGACAGTACGAGCGCTCCGATATCGGATGCTTTGACGCCAGCGGATCCGAGGACGCGCTGCACGAGAGCCATGCTCCGGTCTATGAACGGTGAAGCGATGAGCTCGAAACGATGCCGGTCGATTTTGACGCTCGGATGCACAAGACCATCCGGTCCACGGAGGAAGGGCACCGCAATCGTAGCCTCTTCCCGAGTGGATAGTTCAATCTTTGCCTTTTCGCACAGATCCACGAGCAAGCGCGAAAGATATTGATCGGAATCCGGGTCTATGCCGAATTCCGATTTGAAACGGTCCGCGGCATCCCGGTACAGCGCGGCATCGATATCCATGCCCCCCAGGTCGTCATCGCCTTCGCTGGACAGCACGAAACAGGAACCGCCTTTGGCCCGCAGCACGGTCGCATCAAACGTTCCGCCACCAAAATCATATACAAGCACGAGGCGATCCTGGTCATCCTTTGCTGAGACCCAGGCTCTGGCAAGGGCCGCCGCGCTGGGCTCATTCATGATGCGTTCAGCCTTGAGCCCGGCCCGGCTCGCCGCAGCCCTCACAGCCCTGCGCTGTGGGTCACCAAATCGTGCCGGAACGGTTATGACGGCGCTGTCGATCTCGAATCCCAGAAAATGTTCCGCGTCGAGTTTTACCCTTGAAATTATTGCAGCGGCAGCATCTTCAGGCGCATGGATACTGCCGCCGAACTCGGCAGTCCTGGATTTGCCAAGCAGGCGCCTTACGCCAAACAGGGCGGAATGAGGGTCAGCCAAGGCCTGATTACGAGCTGACGATCCGACGAGCAATTCTCCGGAATCGGAAACTGCAACGACAGAAGGTGTAGCGCGTTCTCCACGCTCATTGGGGACGATGATTGGATTCTCTCCATCCATCCAGGCGCACAGGGTGTTGGTTGTACCAAAATCGAGACCTATCACTCCGCGCACTGCGTCATTCCTTCGTTCTGGCGTCCCGCTCCCGTTCCATGGAAAGAACGAGGTCCACTTCGGTCATGGTCACCCCGAGACGTGCCGCTATGATGTCGCTGGAGAAGCCTCTTCTGGCCAGCGATACTACCTTATCGGCGAACGGCTCCTCTATCGGAAGCGGTTTTTCAGAGAAGCGGATAAATGGAACAGGCGGCTCGGCAAGCTGAGCTTGTCTGGATTCAGGAACTGCAACCGGTTTTGATTCCGGGATTCTTCCGAGCCGGTCGTACACGGCGTCGTCGGGAAGGCGCCGTGATCGCTCCTGCCCCAGAACGGCAATGCGTTTGTCCGCGTCCGCGAGGAGCCCCTTCAGTGAGGACAACCTGTCCTCAAGAACCGTTACATTCCTGTCAGCGCTGGAATCCAGTTCGATTATGAGCGCACCTATTTCTCGCCTTACCCTGTTTATCTCCTCGTCCGAGCCCAAAAAACGCCGTACACTGGCCCGGGTCCAGAGAATGAGGAAAACCGAAACAAGAATTTGCAGGGCTGCGATGATGAGTATGGATGTCATGGCCTATCCTGAAATGTCGATATAGCCGCCAAGGGCTGGATCGCGGATAGTCTCCACATCCTTCTCCGGTGCCTTTTCCTCATCACGCTTTTTCTCACCGGCATGACCTGCCATACTCGATCCGGATTCGTCATTGATCGATTCCGTAGCCGTCTGATCGTCCTTGGGGCGCTGTATGGCTTTGGCTGCCTCGTCGGCGATACGCTTGACCTGATTATTGTGCAGGTGGACATGCAACAAGGCTCCGTCTTTTTCAGCAGCCTGCTGCTTGCCAACCTGACTGAGCTGAACGAAAAGGGTTTGCAGGTCAATCGGCTTGATGGGCATCCGGGGGCCCTTTCTTCAGGATTTCATCATCGAACTCTTCATACTTGGTTGTCTTGACCATCATGTTTTCAAGGTAGAACGTAAGCCCCTTGTACTCGTTTTTGATTTTTTCATGTGTATCCCTGATGATGATTTCCGTACCGGGATATATTTTACCCGACACGCTCACCTTGCCCCGAACCTTCAGGTTGTTCAGGTAGGTCTGGATGGAATCGAATTCTGATTTCAGCGCGGCTGTCTCATTGGCAAGATCATCGCGCTTGTGTATGAGTTCGTCGAGGATAGCCTGCTTGTCATCAGGCAGGGTCTTCCGCTGGCGCTTGGTCTCGTTCATCGTATAGATGTTCTTGTCGTATTCATCAATCTGGCGTTGCAGGATCTTCTGCTTGGAATCGAGTTCTTCCAGCTTGAGCCGGCTCTTGGGATCACTGCCGACTTCCAGAATGGTCTCGGCACCACCACTCGGCGAGCCGATGGACTTTGCGTTTATTTCTTCACAGGCCCTGTACCGGCCACCGATTATGGATGCGTGTTTCTGGCCGGAGCACACGATGCGCTTCTCTGCGGTAACTTCAGAGTTGATGATGCTGGTTGTAACGATGACGTTCTCGCCGGCTACAACCTGAGCATTCTCTATGAACTTGGCCCAGACGTTCTTGCCGGCGGTAACCGTTCCCGATCCCTTGCCGGTTATGCCCTGATGCACTATGACATCACCCTCAGCGCTGATTTCTGCCTTGCCTACATTGCCACGGATCTCGATATTGCCCGTGGCCTTTACCGAGAATCCATCCTCGACGTTTCCTACGACAACGATGGTGCCGAGGAAGAACTGGTTGCCGGATTTCAGGTCCACATCACCGTTGATCGTGTAGACTGTTTCTACGTTGATCTTGCTGTTTATGTACGTTGCCTCTCCGTTGACGTCGGCGATGATGGTGAGACCGTCTTCGCTGGTATGGACATTTTTTCCGAGTGGCAGCGGTAGATCCTTGCCATTCTTTGATGGCAAGAGTTTTCCTGTAACGGTACGCCCGGCGACGCCCTGCTGTGCAGGCACTTTTCTGGCCAACGCCTGGCCTTCCACTACGTTCTGCACGAGGTGGAGTTCCTTGTAATCAACCTTTCCGTTTTTTTCTTCAAGGTTGAGCTTTGTTCGGTCGGTCTCGAACAGGAATTGAATTTTTGCGTCATCTCCGTTTACAGGCTTTTGTCCCATGGCAACGAGTACGGGTTCCTTGTAATGTGGGGCATCCTCGAGGCCTTGCAGAGCCTCCTCTATGACACCGAACACGACCTTGTTGTTGCGGAGGTACGCCAGGATGACCTCTCTGGAAAGATCACAGCCACCTGGCTGCGGAGGCGTCATGACCACGCGTGCCTCCATCTCCTGGGAGCCCATTTCCACGGTGAGGAGGGCATCCGCGGCGGGGTTTGCGGTAAACGATCCAACCACCACCCACTCCGAGGCTGCCGCTTTTACAGTTTCCTTTATAAGTGATTCGTCAAAACTGTGGATGGCTCTGGCATGCAGTTTCTCGACAGCCTGCTTTTCAGTGGCACGTTTACCCTTGCCCTGAGGCATCGTAACCTTGAGCAAAGCACCATCTGAGGCCAATCTTACATAGACATGGCCATCAACGTTGGGTTGCAAGGGTTTGAGTTCAACGGCAATATCCAGGCCTTGATCAAAGGACTCATCAAAGGCTTCTTCTACCTTCTTCTTGACGGCTGCTTCATAGGCGGTGATTTTCCAGCGCTTGCTGCCGAGACCCATGATACCGGGAGCGCCTTTCTCAATGATGTCGTACTCGAGGCGGATGACCGGGCAATCCAGTTGTACAGCGGCATTCTTCAAGGCTTCTTCTATCGTAGCACCTTCGGCGGTGACAGATCGCTTGTCACCATCTTCATCCAGGTACCGGCGCATAAGTTCTCGTACTGCATCAAAACCTATGCGCGTAGCCATTTAGACGATGCCTTTGCGATAATGAGTGAGCTTGGCCCGCAACCTGAGAATGGCCTTGGTATGCAACTGACTTATCCTTGACTCGGTAACTTCAAGCACCTTGCCAATTTCCTTCAGTGTCAATTCTTCATAATAGTAGAGAACCAGAACCTTTTTTTCTTTCTCAGGCAATTCCTGGATAGCCTGAACGACGACACGCCGGATTTCATCCCGTTCAATGATGGCATCCGGGCTGAGGCTCGTAGGACTTTCTATGCTGTCACCAATGGTCATATGCTCGGTATCATCTGCTGTATACCAGATATCATTCAGTGACAGCACAGAGGTGCTTGAAATTTTAAGCATTGTCTTGGCAAACTCGTCCTCGTTCATCCCCAGGCACTCTGCAATTTCCTGATCGGTAGCCGGACGGCCAAGCTTGGCTTCTGTAGCCACGATGGCTTCTTCTATCTCTTTGGTCTTCTGCCTCACCGACCTTGGTACCCAGTCGATGCTGCGTAATTCATCGAAAATAGCGCCTCTGATACGGGTAACCGCATAGGTCTTGAACTTGACATTCTTGTCAGGGTCAAATTTATCTATGGCATCGATGAGGCCAAAAACACCGAATCCGACAAGGTCGTCGAATTCAACGGAAGCTGGCATATTGGCGGGTACCTTGCCAGCCACATATTTGACCAGGGGAGCATACTGTTTGATGAACGATTCACGGATGAGGGGATCTTTGTTCCGCTTGTAAGCGGCCCAGAGTTCTTCTTCGCTGTGATGTTCCAGCAGGGAATGATTCATATATTATTGCCCTTTCTGGTCTCTACGCAGTAAAGTCTGGACAGCCTTGGCCAGGACCACGGGATCCTTACCCCGGTCAGGCGATCCAGCCGTCGGCATCGAGTCAGAAACGCCCATGAACCTGGAAGCATCACCGCTTGGTGCTTCACCAGATCCACCAGACGAATCCGAAGTACCGGACTGTCCATCAGAAAACGAATCACTGAACCCGTCGAGGTCCGGTAACGTATCAAGTTCGTCAAGAGCGACCGAAGGTCTGGGCGCTGCTGTACCTTGTGAAGATGAATCAGCGGGATCATTGGAAACCAGAGCATCCGCGCGCAGGCTAGCTACCTCGCGGGCCAGTTCTCCGGACTCCAGGGTCTGCGGGCTGATTCCGGGTACGAATGAAGCAGTCTCGGAGGATCTGAAGTCTCCCTCCGCCTGAGCTGCAACATCGAGTCTGTCTTCTTCTCCTCCAGGCAAAACAATATCCACGACGGAACCCAGGGTACCATCGGAGCCGGACCCTCGCAGAGGGGCTGTTTCATCGAACAAATCAGGAAGAAAGCGTCTGAGCAACCGCAATGAACCGTATGAAAGGCCTGCAAAACCCAAACCTGACAGAAGAGCACGGAGAAAAAGCGTACCAAAAGGCACGCGTGCAAACAAGGCGACCATGATCGATAGGGCAAATGCGCCAAGTCCCGCAAAGGCGGACGCGCGAATACTCGAGTCCACCGTCTCAGTACCCTCCCATAGCCAGCAAGATTAAGGCATAAGCCCTTGTCTCGTCAAGGTTTGGCTTGGCACTAAACGCAGAGGCTATTCTTTGGCGAACATCTTCTTGATGAGTCGTCCAATTCCCCTGTCATCGACGAAATCAGTTTTCTCGATCCGGCTTACCAGATGCTGTACCGAGATGGCGGCCTTTGATTTTGGGTCCTGGACGATAAAGGGTTTCTGTTTGAGTACAGACTGCTGAACTATAGGATCTTCATAGATGCAGCCCAGATACTCCACCTTGAGGTTGAGGAACTGGCCGGAGATATTGATGATACGCTCCGCAACCTTGCGGCCTTCAGTAACATTCTTGACCCGGTTGACCACAAGTTTGAGGCCGATGTTCAGGTTCTCGACTTCTGTCGCTATGATCTTGATGATTCCGTAGGCATCAGTAATGGCGGTGGGTTCAGGTGTCGTTATTATGATTGCGTCATCCGCTGCAGCAACGAACGACAACACGTTGTTGGAGACTCCGGCGCTCGTATCGATGATGATTATGTCGACGTTCGTGAGGGCGTACAGTTCGGTAATGAAGTTCTGTCGTTCTTCCTCGTTCAGGTTGGCGATTTTGGAGAAGCCCGACGCACCGGCGAGTATCTGGATTCCATACTCGGTATCCAGGATGATCTCCTTCATAGTCTTCTGCTTGCGTATCACATGGTACAGGTTGTACTTGGGTATCATGTTGAGCATGATGTTGACGTTTGCCAGACCCAGGTCAGCATCCATGACCATCACACGCTTGCCTATTCGTGCATATGCGATGGCCAGATTGACTGACAGGTTGGTCTTGCCCACACCGCCTTTTCCACTCGCTACGGTGATGACGCGGGTCTTTTTGGCGGACTGCTGCCCCTGGGGCTTGGCGTTCATCAATTCACGAAGTTTCGCGGCCTGATCTTCCATATTGTACTACTCCACGTTTTCTGGATCAGCGGTGCTGGCACAGAGGACTTGTTCAACGAGAAACGGCCCCGTACCTTGCTTCTAGTTTCGGTCGATTTGGCCTGAAACCTTCGAGATTCATGAGAAATCGCAGGGGATGGGCCGGAGCTATGTCCTGGGGAACCTTCTGGCCATCGGTAACCCAGGCTACCGCCTTGTCAGTCTCCGCCAAAGCTGACAGTACATTGCCCACCCTGCCCGTCTCGTCCATCTTCGTCACGACGACGCCACGGTACCTGAAAGGTTCAAACTGCCTGAAAATATCGAGCATGTCCTGGGTCTTGGTGGTGGCTGCCACAGAAAGGTATACCTCGGCTGAGGGGCCACAGGCGTCCAGTATCTGTTGCATCTCCGCAAGCCTCACGGCATCCCGCGGACTCTTGCCGATGGTGTCCACCAGGATCAGGTCGGTCTCACGGTACATGGCAATTGTCTGCCTAAGGTCCTGGGCAGTCTCCACGACCGAGACCGGCACGCGCATGATGCCTGCATACTTTTCTATCTGCTCCACGGCACCTATCCGGTAACTGTCTATGGTAAGCATGCGCACCGTGCCGGCAGGCAAGCCACCGATACCCAGACTATGGAGGGCTGCGAGTTTTGCAATCGTCGTCGTCTTGCCCACGCCTGTAGGACCTACCAGCACGAGAACGCGGGGCTTGACCGGTCTGGGGTCTGCGGGCACCCGCACCGTATCGCCTATCCATTCAAGAATTGATTCCTCGACGGCTTCGTAGTCATCGAGCGCATCGAGGCTGAATTCAGACCTTGCACGGGCCAGCAGTTCTGTACGGTACCATGCTGAAAAGTCATTGTCAGCGAGTATCGCGTCCAGGGCGGCGAGCGTAGGATGCTCTCCATCTACGGGAGCCGGTCTGGCGGCAGATTCCGCGATGGTGGTTTTAAGAGAGCGGACCTCTGTGAGTACTTCCTGGATGGCGCGTTCCTGGCTCACACGGTCGAGGAGTTTGCGTTTTTCCTCTTCTATGTCGGCTTTCTTTTTTTCACCTTCACGGACCGCGTCATCCTTCAGGTAAAAGGTTATCTCAACGCCTTCACGCGCGAAGAGTCCCATGAAGCCGCCTGAACGAACCGTCCGGTGGCTTAAAACCTGGGCGCTCTCGCCGTAGCGGGCCCGGACTTTCTCCAGAACCTCCCTGTGGCTTGTTCCTTGTTCCACCAGGTATTGCATGCTTTATCCTTCTATCCTTATTTCACCGATTGCTTCAACCTGAACATCCGCCACTATCTCCGGCACCGAGAGCACGACGAGGTCGGGTATTTCCCGCTCGGTACTCGACTTGACGAGGGCTCGTGCGGCTTCTGAACACAGTATCACCGGGAAGTGCCCCTGTTTCTGCACCGCGGAGACCGCGAGCGTCAAGGCTTTTATCCATTGCCGCTGTACCGCTGGTTCCAGAGCGGACAGAGCGCCAGCGGGTGTATCAACCCTTGCATCTATGATCTTCTGTTCCAGGGCAGGCTCGATGGTCAGCACCCGGATGGCCTTGTCCTGGTCGGCATACTGTAGGCATATCTGGCGACCGAGCGCCTGCCGGGCCTTCTCCACGAGGAAGCCTGGATCCTTGGTTATGCCGGAATAATCCGCGAGCGTCTCCAGAATGGAAACAAGGTTCCGGATCGATACCTGTTCGCGCAGCAAGCCCTGCAAGACCTTCTGGATCTCACCGAGCGAGAGGTGTTTCTGGGCGTCTTCAACGACGGCGGGGTAATCTTTCTTGAGCGCATCGAGCATGCCCTGAATTTCCTGGCGACCCAGTATGTCGGCGGCATAGCGCTTGATGATCTCTGTAAGGTGGGGAGCTATGATGCTGGGAGCGGCGGCGACCGTATAT
>CAXZAJ010000140.1:0-9652 GCA_964293355.1 uncultured bacterium | reverse complement strand
ACGTGGCCCCGCTCCCGGAAAAGGTGGATCTGTTTGTGCTGGTGATCCCTGCCGCGCAGGCGCCAGCCTGCATCGCGGAGCTGGCGGAGCTGGAGCTGGCTGAATCGGTGATCGTGATCCCCGGCGGCCTCGAAGAGAAGTCCGGCACCGAGGCCATCGTGGCCCGCATGCGCGCCGCCCTCGACGCTTCGCGTTCCGGTCCGGGGCGCGGGCCGCTGCTCAACGGCGGCAACTGCCTGGGCGTGCGGTCGGTGCCCGGCAAGTACAACACGCTGTTCATACCCGAGTACAAACTGCCGATGCCCAAAGGAAGTGTAGCTCCCGTTGCGCTCATTTCGCAGTCCGGCGCATTTGCCATCTGCCGGGTTTCAAAGCACCCGGACCTGAACCCCAAGTACATCATTACCTGCGGCAACCAGATGGACGTGACGATAGGCGACTATCTGGAGCGGCTGGAAGCGGACGCTGCGATACAGCTGTTCGCGGTGTATGTGGAGGGGTTCAAGCCGCTGGACGGGCTGAAGGTGCTGGCGGCCGTGAGGAAGATTACGGCGAGCGGGCGCGGCGTGCTGTTCTACCGCGCGGGCGGGACGGCGGCCGGGGCGGCCGCGAGCGCAAGCCATACCGCGAGCATAGCCGGCGACTGGCCGGTGACGCGCGCCCTGGTCGCTCAGGCCGGAGCCGCCGTGGTGGAGAGCCTGGACGACTTTGACGACGCTCTGACGCTGTTTTCCACCTTCATCGGCAAGCGGGCCGGAGGCACGAGGCTCGGAGCCCTGTCCAATGCCGGCTTCGAGTGCGTGGCCTTTGCGGACAACCTGGGCCGCCTGTCCATCGCCGAATTCGAAGCGGCCACGACGGTCCGGCTGGAAGGCGTGCTGGCAGCCGCTAGAATAGGCGAGATAGTGAATGCGCACATTCCGTGGGACATAACGCCGATGGGCGACGACGACGCGTACTACGACTCGTTCGACGCGATCATGGCGGACGGCAACGTCGACGTGGGCATCGTGGGCATCGTGCCGCTGACCGCGCGCATGAACACGCTGGCGGCCGGCGCCGGTCACGGTGAAGACGTGACCCGCGACGATTCGCTGGGCGGGCGCTACGGCGTGCTGTTCGGGCGCTCCGCAAAGCCGTGGGTTGCCGTCGTCGATTCGGGCGAGCTCTACGACCCCCTGTCCCGCGAGCTGACCCGCCGCGGCGTCCCCACGTTCAGAACTTCGGACAGGGCGCTGAAAATGCTGAATATGTGGCTGGATGGCGCCGGGGTGTAACCTTGGGTATCCGCTGGTGGATTACCATGTAATTCCTCCTTGTAGAACCACCGTTGCCATCAGGCGGCGGTGGTTTTTTTCGCATTGTCATGGGGCGGCGCACTATACTGATACATTATGGCCTATTTAAACGTAGCTACCATATTAGTTCTGATCCTTGCCGTTGCCGTGGTTGGATTACTGCTTGCCGCGGGTGCGTATCTGAAAAGCGCAGCCCATAAAAGGTTGCTCGTCCGGGGCGTTGTCATGCAGGAACTACCGGAGGGGGTGGTTTTTCTGGACCCCGCGGGTAGGTTGGCCGATTTCAATGACTTTGCTGAAAACCTGCTCGGACTTTCCAGGAAGCTGCTCGGGAAACCGGCGCTGGCCCTCCACGAGTTTGATTCCGTCGCGGACACCTTGTCGTCAGCTTCTGTCTCTTCAAATGGCCTGGCCGTTGCTCCCGTGGTAATCGCTGGCCGCTCAATCGTTGCCCGCGCCAGGCGCATCGCGGGCAATTCCTGTACCCGAGGCGTGGTGCTCAGCCTGTCCGATGTCACGGAACGCGTGCGCCTGCAGGACGAGCTGGACGCCCTGCGTGCCGATCTGCAGAGGCGGGAGCACTTTGCCGTCGTCAGCCGGCTGTCTGCGGACATAGCGCACGAAATCAGTGCGCCGCTCGATTACGTGGAGGCCGAGTTCGGGTCGATCAAGGATCTGGCGGCGGGTTCCATCTGCGATGAAGACGTGCGGGCAAAGGTGTTCGGCATGGTGCGGGATGCGGAAGACAGCCTGGGCAGCATAGACAGGGTGGTGCACAGCCTACTGGAGTACGCGAGGCGGCGCAGCGACAGCGAGGCGCCCGTACCCTACGACCTGACCCGCGGCGTCCAGACCGCTCTGGAATTGTCCAGGAGTGACTATTCCCGCGTGGCCGTTATCGATCTGGACCTGGATGAGACGCCCCAGGTGCTGGCCCGCGGTTCGGAGATAGACCGGGTACTGCTCAACATCCTGCGCAACGCTACGGCGGCCGTGCGTGAACGCGTCTCCACGACGGGCCAGAGCGGCCGCATCTGGGTAAAGACCCGGCTCGAGGATTCCACCGTCGTCTGCGAGATAGGCAACGATGGCAGGCCCATGGACGAATCCGAGGGGCCGCACGTATTCGAGGAATTCTTTTCCGGCAGGCTCGGGAGCAAAGGTTCAGCCCTCGGGCTTTCCATCTCCAAGGACATCGTCGAACGGCATCATGCGGGCAAGCTGGCGCTCGTCTCCGTTGCTCCGGTGGTATTCAGGATGGAACTGCCCCTCGCAGCGGTTACCGCACCGTCTCCGTAGCCTGCCCGATGTATCGGGCGCGCTTGAAACGGATGGCTTTTATGCATACAATGCGGCTCCGTGGCGCGCATCGTGACGCGCGCCGATGACGCCCGCGAAGGAGTATGCATGAGCCAGGAAGAGACCGGAGCCGAGGACAGGATCGACGAGGAAAGCGCCCGAAAGGCACTGAGCGAACAGCAGCTGGTTCGCCGCGAGAAACTCGCCAGGCTCCAGGCCGAGGGCCGCGACCCCTTTGCCATCGTCACCTGGAAGCAGACCCACCACTCCACCGAGATAAAGCAGGGCTTTGAAGGCCTCGAGAACAAGGACGTCTCCATAGCCGGCCGCCTGATGAGCTTCCGCGACATCGGCAAGGCCGCCTTCATAGACGTGCAGGACCGCGACGGCCGCGTGCAGGTCTACCTCAACGCTGAAGGCATAGGCGAAGAGGCCTATGCCCACGTGAAGACCTGGGACCTTGGCGACATCATTGGCGTGGAGGGCTACGTCTTCAAGACCAAGCGCGGCGAGATATCGGTACACGCCAAGCGCATGGTCCTTTTGACCAAGGCCATAGAACCGTTGCCCGAGAAATTCCACGGCCTCAAGGACCCCGAGCAGCGCTACCGCCGCCGCTACCTGGACATGGTTATGAACCCCCAGGTGATGGAGACGTTCAAGAAGCGCACCCAGATAATAAGGGCAGTCCGCGAGTACCTCGATACCCGCGAGTACATCGAGGTGGAGACGCCGATACTCGGCACGATAGCGTCCGGCGCGGCCGCTCGTCCCTTCGTCACCAAATCCAACGCGCTCAACCTGCAGCTGTACCTGCGCATCGCCACCGAGCTCTACCTCAAGCGCTGCATCGTGGGCGGCATGGAGCGCGTCTACGAGATGGGCAAGGACTTCCGCAACGAGGGCATAGACATCCGCCACAATCCCGAGTTCACCATGATAGAGCTGTACCAGGCCTACGCCGACTACAACGACATGATGGAGCTCTGCGAGAACCTCTGTTCGTTCGTCGCGCAGAAGGTCTGCGGCTCGACCAAGGTAAGCTACCAGGGCACCGAGATAGAGTTCGCCGCCCCCTGGAAGCGCATCACGATGGTGGACTCGGTAAAGCTGTACGGCGGCCCCGACTTCTCCCTGGTCAAGAACGACGATGAAGCCCGCGAACTGGCCAAGAAGCACGGCCTCGAGGAAGAACTGAAGAAGAAGCTCAAGGACTGCAGCAAGGGTGACATCCTCAACGCGGCGTTCGAGAAGTACGCCGAGAAGGAGCTGATCCAGCCCACCTTCATCATGGACTATCCCGCCGACATATCGCCTCTGACCAAGCAGAAGCCCGGCGATCCCTCTATGACCGAGCGTTTCGAATGCTTCGTGTACGGCCGCGAGCTGGGCAACGCCTACTCCGAGCTGAACGACCCGATCGTGCAGAACGACCGCTTCATGCAGCAGGCCAAAGAACGCGAACTGGGCGATGACGAGGCCTACATGTTCGACGAGGACTTCGTGTCCAGCCTCGAGATCGGCATGCCCCCGACCGGCGGCATGGGCATAGGCATCGATCGCCTGATCATGTTCCTCACCGACTCGTACAGCATAAGGGATATTATTTTATTTCCTACAATGAAACCGAATAATCAATAGGCGCTTCTGGAGCAACTTGCGGCGCGTGTAAGCAACCTTACGCGCGCCACATCCATTAAAAGATATGTACTTTCGAAACATCATGACAAGAATGCAGTGTACCTGATTACCGTGTATAGAACCTCCGGTATACAGAAAGGTTCCCTATCCAACAACAAACCTGTGTCTACCTTCATGCTTAGCCTTGTAGAGTGCCGAATCGGCCAACGACACCAGATCCTTCGCCAAAGTGGCATTACGGCATGCAATACCAATACTCAGGGTTACAAAAGGCGCTGTGGGGGATTGGCAATGCGGAGTTCCCAACTCGTCCATACTGGCAATGATTCGCTTTGCAACGATCTCTGCCCCGTTGATATCCGTGTCCGGCAAGACCACAACAAATTCTTCGCCGCCATAGCGCGCGATAAAATCAGTTTTCCGCGAAAGCGCCTCGCGCAAGCAGTTGCTTACCTGGCAAAGACATTCGTCACCCCGTTGGTGACCATAGTGGTCATTGTATTTTTTAAAGTGATCGACATCTAGCATCAATACAGCAGTGATGGAATCATTTCTTGCCGCACTGGCAAGCTCATTCTGTAGTCGAATGTCAAAATAGCGGCGATTATTCAGCCCCGTCAAACGATCGGTATTCGATAGCTCCTGCAATTGATTCAGGAGCTTTTCATTCTTCAAAAAATTTTGGTATGTCAACCAACTGGCTATAGTCGACAAAGCCACAACATTGGCCAATAGGAACACCCCGGTCACCAAAACCTGCGGATCGGAGCCCGTACCCCATTCAGCGAGCCCCAGCACCAATCCTGACAAGATCATCGGAATGAGAAAGTAGTGAAGCGGCCATACGCACAGTATGGATGCGGCGAAGAACACCGTGCTTAATCCGATGTAATACGGATACTTCTCGCTTGTGATGATGCACATGGGGAGGATAGTGAGTAGGAGGGCGGTATAGATAAGAAGGTAGAATTTTCTATAATGATCAGTTTTCTTGTCGGCTCTGATGTACGCGACTAGTCCAACTAAAAGCACAAGCACGCAAAGGATGCGCAGGATGAGAAAGGTTTTGAAATTTTCCGGATCGATTACATGGTCGAAGAGAATCCATGCTAGCATGAGTACTATAGTTCCGATGGCTCCAAACACGCTTCCCTGCGTCATTGTATCATTTGCGTCCGGGGCTTTATCGGTTTCTGGCCGTAAACCCCGAACCATAGCTGTTTTGGCCATCCGTACACCTACTTCCATAAAATTTCGGCATCGCCAATATAGGAAAACCGATACGAGCTTTCATTAATTGTGTGGAACTGTCATTTCTGGATTCTTGCGGGTTTACGTTGAGATTCAGCTTTTACCCCGAACCACTGAACCAATCAGCATTTTTCAGAAACGCGGACTGTTGGGAGCATAATTCCAGCTTGTTTCTGTTGTCAACATACTCGAAGAATGTAGTGAGCTCCATATTCAGGATATCCCCGCCCGCTCTTCCATTCTGCCTGCTTGCCAGTTATACTGTACCAAGCATGACAGAAATAAGCGCCGGATTGCCCGACATCGTGACGCTCCTCAAAAAATCCGACTTCTTTTCGCGCTTGCTGCAGGACGACATGTACTGGATAGCCTCCAGGTCCGGGCTTGCCTCGTACCCTGCGGGTTCTGTCCTGTTCAGCGCGGGAGACATGGCCAGCCGTTTCTTCATCATCAGTTCAGGCACTGTGGCTGTGAGCAGGATCGATGGTGCCGGCCATTCTGAAGAAATGGCCCGTTTCGTGGCCGGCGACGTGGTGGGAGACTTTGACTTTTCGCGCGGCGCCGCCTACGATGCGGTGGCAACCTGCGTGGAAGACTCGGCCATCCTGGCCTTTCCCGGCGGCACGCTGACCATGAGTGACCTGACCCGGGAGCGTCCCGACATCTCCGCCCGCATACTGCTCCGTACCGTAGCCATGATTTCGTCGCGCGTGCGTTCAACCCAGGCGTTGATCTCGGACAACGCGCCTTGGGTGCGTGAACTCCGGCGGCAGATGTTCACCGACGCCGCCACGGGGCTCTGGTCCCGCGCCTTTCTGGATGACGAGTTGTCGCGCTCCCTCGAACCGCCGGCCGCCGTCGTGCTGTGCAAGCCGGATCACTTCAAGGAACTCTGCGACACCTGGACCCACTCGGCGGGCGACGCGGCCATGGAACGCATCGCGGCCATACTCAAGGACGAGGCTCGGGGGCTGCGCAAGGCCTGGGCCATCAGGCTCCGCAGCAACGAGACCGCTATCGTCGTCTGGGGTTGCCGCCCGGCCGGGGCCCGTGCCCTTGCCGGACGTCTTGAAACGGCCTTTTGTGCGATAGATCTGTCTGCCGTAACCGGCGACCCGGAATTCCGGTTGAGCGCCAGCATCGCGGTTGCCTCGTGGCCAGAAGACGGCCAGCAACTCGGCGACCTGGTGCAGGAAGCCTACGGTCTTATGCTGCGGGCCTGGAAGGATGGCGGCGGCCGCGTGTACAGGCTCTGCGACCAGGTTGTGCAGAGCGGCTCACCGGATGCAGGAAGAGACTCGCCAGAGGCGAGACACGGCTCGCCGGAGGCGAGACGATGAACCCGATAGTCGCTTCCATTATCGACACCCCGCTGTTTACCGGCATGAGCGGCCTTGAACTGAACGCCGTCTCGGCCTTCCTTGAACCGCGCCGCTATGCCAAGGGCACCGTGATCATCAGGCGCGGCGACCCTGGCACCGAGATGTTCATAGTCCGCACGGGGCGCGTGGCGTCCCTGGCCGTGGACCGTGACGGCAACGACCGGCAGCTGTACGAATTCGGCCCCCGGCGCATTTTCGGGGGGAGGGCCATCATAGGGAACGGACCGCGCTCGGCCACCTGCATCGCCGTCGAGGAGACCGAACTGCTCGTGCTCGAGGGCCTGGACTTCTTCCGGCTCGTATGGGAATACCCGATGATAGGTTCGCGGATGCTGTCGTCGATGGCCCACGTGATGGCCGGCTGGCTGGACGAGGCTTCGGGCTTCCTCCACGACCTGGTGCGCTGGGGCGAGACCGCCCGCAAGCGCGCCGTTACCGACGAATTGTCCGGGCTGTTCAACAGGCGCTTCATAGAGGAAGCGTCCCGTTCGCGGTTCTCGCGCAATTCGGCTGAGCCGCCGGTCTGTTCGGCCCTGATGCTGGACCTGGACCGGTTCCACTCGCTCAACGAACGCTACGGCACCAAGGCCGGAGACTCCATCATCTCGGCCGCCGGCATGGCCTTCAGCAAGCTGGTGCGCGATGGCGACGTGGCGGCCCGGCTCGCCGGTGACGAGTTCGCGTTCTTCATGCCCGATGCCGGCCCCGAGGAAGCCCTGGCCGCCGCTGAACGGATACGCGCGGAGACCGAGTCGCTCTATTTCGATTTGAGGCCAACGTCAGGATCGGAACTCAATCGGGTGGTCCTGAGCGCCAGCATCGGCGTCGCCTCCAGCCCCCGCGATGCCACCGACCCGGGCGCGCTGTTCGCTGCCGCCGACAAGGCGCTGTTCAAGGCCAAGGAATCCGGGCGCAACCGCGTGGCCCGGTTCGCTATCTGAAGCGAGTCCTGCTCGCCTCCAGGGTCATGCCCTTAGTATCCTAGTTCCATGTCAGAGTATTCCACCCGCATCGTCGGATCAATCCGGGATATTGAAAAAACAGCATGGAATGCCTGTCCGGCTTCGGCCTGCCCCTTCCTGTCCTGGGAGTTCCTGGCGCTGCTCGAGGAGTGCGGCGCCGTGTCGCAGTCCGCTGGCTGGATTCCCGCCCACGCTGTACTTTCCCGCGGCGATCAGGTCGTCGCGTACATTCCGCTCTTCGTCATCACCGGTTCCGCCGGCACCTTCGTGTGGGACGATGGCATGGAAGATGTCGCGCAGCAGGCTGGCCTCCGCTGGTACCCGAAACTGGTCGCAGCCGTACCCTTTACGCCCGCTCCGGTCTGGCGTCCTTTAACAGTACAAAAGGACGACGACGGCTTGATCATGGCGGCTTGCGCGGAGGCGGTCACGGAATTCGCCCGCTCGGGCGGGTTCTCCGGCGCGCATTTCCACTGGACCGACCCCGCCTTCGGCGCCGCGTTGACCCAGGATATGCGGAAGCCGGGCTCTTCAGGTGATTGGATCAGGTGGCGGCGGCAGGTGTACCGCTGGGACAACGAGAGCTACGGCTGCTTTGCCGACTTTACCGGCAGCTTCTCCAAGAACATGCGCCGCAACGTGGCCCGCGACCAGGCCGATCTGGCCGAGCCCGGCATATCCGTGCGTATTATCCGGGGCGATGAGGCGAGCCCGGAGCTGTGGAGCCTGATGGCCGACTACTACGTGCGCACCAACGACAAATTCGGCCCCTGGGCCGCCCGGTTCCTGCCGCGCAGCTTCTTCGAGCTGGCGCGGGAGCGTATAGGGCATCTGGTCCGCTTTTCTGCCGCGTACGAGCCTGGGGCCGAGCTGCCGGTGGCGCTGGCCCTGCTGTTCCAGGGCAACGGCATGCTGTGGGGGCGGTACTGGGGCTCTGCGCGGGACCTGAGCGGGTTGCACTTCGAGACCTGCTACTATGCGCCGATCGCGCACGCCATAGCTGAGGGACTCTCGGGGTTCGACCCCGGCATGGGCAGCGACCACAAGGCCCGGCGCGGCTTCCGCTCGTACCTGGCTTCGAGTTTCCACCGGGTCTTCGATCCGCGGATCAGGCGCGTATACGCCCAGGCCCTCGCCGGTGCCAGCGACCAGGAAGCGGCCGTAGTGCGCGAACTGAACGAGGAATTGCCGTTCAGAAAGGCACCCGGGAACCCGTCGGACTCCTGATTTCAGTTCCGGCGCTTGGGGGCCGGGCGGGCTCCGCCGGCTTTCCTGAACTCCGGGCCTTCGGCTCCCGGGGCGCAGATCCAGCGGCCACGGACGCTTTCAGCCTCCGCCGCGAACTCGGCTATGTCGCCCATGGCGTAGTCCAGCAGGTCGTCCGGATTCCAGCCGAGTTCCAGTTCTGTGCGCTCGCCCTCGGCGAAGGCGCGGGTCCAGGCTCCCGAGACGCGCACCAGGTCCAATGCGACCTCGGCGGCACCGGCCACCTTGGGCGGCTTTTCCGCGAACAAGGCCGTCAGGAAGGCCAGTTGTACGTCCTCGATGGCGCGGTGCGGCGTATCAGCGGTGAAGTCTGCGGCGCGTTTGCCTGCAGCGTCCAGATGGTCGGCGAAGCGCGCCACCAGCGTGGACGGGCGGGCCTTGGCCAGTACCGCCACTGAGCGGAACCACATCACCGCGCGGCCCTTGTTGTAGAGCGCGTCGACGGCATTGGCGAAGCGTTCCGCCTGGTCCAGGTCTGCCGGGCCGAACGTGGGCGTGGAACGCACCAGGTACGGCGCGACCGGCTCGTACTGAAGCCCCAGCCCGGCTGACT
>CAXZAJ010000139.1:0-9682 GCA_964293355.1 uncultured bacterium | reverse complement strand
CTTTCTACCTCATCTTCTCTGTGTCTCTGTGCAAAATTTCCTACTCTTGTATGCTTTATTCGGCTTTCTCTGTGGTTAAAATTTTATAAATGCTGAATCCGGGGTGGTTGACCGCCTGCTGCCGGAGTACTTGCGGACCTGCCGTCCGCCGCGTTACTTGAATGATACGAGGAGGGGCAAGGAAAGGTATCGTACTCATTCCCAAACGGATATGCGTGCCAGTAGGCACGGCGCGCCAGCAGGCGCGACGTGTCTGTGGAGACGATGCGCCTCCCACAAGGGCGTGTCGCTCCGATGGCACATGCGCGCCTCCGCGATGGCGCGCAGCGGCTCAGGCCGCAAAAATGGCACCGGATCGCGGTGCCGGTCTTTCGAGTAACGCGGCGGTCTTTTCTTTATATACTGCTACACGCTATCCTCACGGAGCCGGGCGCCCGGCCGCGGAGGTACGTCATGAACATGCTCTTCCTTGATCCATTTGAAATCGGCGCTCCGCTACCCCGCTCGGACGAGCGGGTCAAGCATATCCTCAAGGTGCTCAAAAAGGTGCCGGACGATGAACTGGCGGCTGGTACTCCCGACGGCATGCTCGGCACGGCCCGCATCGAGTCGTACGACGGCGACGTGATGAGCTTTTCATTCAGGCCTGAACATGAAGCGCCCGCGCTGAGGCCGATAACGCTACTGCTCGGTTTTCCGCGTCCCATCCAGGCAAACCGCATACTCAAGGACCTCGCGTCGCTCGGCGTAGGGCACATAATGCTGTCAGGAACGGAACTGGGCGAGAAATCCTACTTCCAGAGCGACTTCTTCAAGAACAGGGAATTCCGCGCTGCGCTGATAGAAGGCGCGGAACAGGCAGCCAACCCGCGGTTACCGGAAGTCGACACTGCCTGGACACTGTACAGGGCGCTGGACAAGCTTGATGCGATGCAGGTACAAGCCGAGCGCTGGGCCTTTGACCCGTACCGCGCAGAAACCGCATTTGGCGCAGTATCGATCAACAGCATACCAGAGCAGGCCTCCCTGGTGCTGGCCATAGGTAGCGAACGCGGCTGGACGCCCGCAGAGCTGGACCTGCTGGCCGGCCGCGGCTTCTCGTTTGCCACGCTCGGTGACCGCATCCTGAAAACCGAAACCGCCACCATAACAGCAGTTGCGATAGCCCTCTCCAAACTCGGCTACATATAACTTGGGAATTTTAGCAAAGAGACACAGAGAAGATGAGGAAGAAAGAAAAGAGTAAGAAGAAAAGAAGTTTAAAACTCCTATTCCTTCTTAATCCCTCTTATCCCCCTCGTCTTCTCCCAACGCTCCGCACTGCTCGCGCTGGCTCTGTGCAAAATTTTCCTATCTTCTCCTAGCCCAAAATTTTTCTTATCTCGTCTTCTCTGTGTCTCTGTGCCAAATTTCCTATCTTAGGCTTACACCTTCAGGGCGGTTTTGAGTTCACTGCAGAGGCGAGCGAATTCAGCGCAGGCGGCTTTTACCGGTTCAGGGCTGGACATGTCCACGCCGGCTACCTTGAGCGATTCTATGGGGAAGCGTGAACCGCCGGAGCGCAGGAACTTGTAGTAGTTCTCCGTGGCACCCGTTTCACCGGAGAGCACCTTCCTGGACAGCGCGATGGATGCCGACACGCCGGTAGCGTACTTGGAGACATAATACGAGTTGTAAAAGTGCGGAATGCGCAGGCCTT
This sequence comes from uncultured bacterium, assembly GCA_964293355.1. Classification (GTDB taxonomy): domain Bacteria; phylum Spirochaetota; class Spirochaetia; order Treponematales; family UBA12059; genus SZUA-370. Next base: position 7,983 of record CAXZAJ010000139.1, on the reverse strand, counting down.
CCAGGTCGCTCACGTCCTCGAACACCATCTCCGGTCCGAAGTACTTCGTCAGCAGTTTGCGGTACTCGGAGCGCAGGGCGTCGACGGTCAGCGGTTCTCCGGATTCCAGCATGGCGTGAGCCTTGTGCTCGTACTCGGCAAACATGGTCTGCCTGAACAGCGTGGCCAGGATATCGTCGACCCGTGACGCGAGCAGGTAGGTCTTGAGGTCTTCGCTCTTTGCAGTCTTGGTCATGTAGTCAAAGAGCAGCGCCTCGTTGAAGGTGCTGGCAACCTCGGCCTCAAAGATGGTGTAATTGTAGTGCATGAAAGGGTTTGAAGCGGCAGCGTAGTGCGAATGCATGGAGTGCCCGCCCTCGTGGACCAGCGTGAACACGTCGCGGATGACGTCGCTCTTGTAGTTCATGAGGATGTAGGGGTCCCCCGAGAAGGAGCCCGCGGAAAAGGCGCCTGAACGCTTTCCCTTGTTCTCGTAGCGGTCCGCCCAGCCGCCCTGCAGGCCTGCCTTTATCGTCGTGACATATTCGTCACCCAATGGAGCGAGCGCTTTCGTTATGACGTCGACGGCCTGGTCCCAGGTGTGCTCCACCTTGACCTGCCCCACGAGGGGAACATACACGTCGTAGTGCCGCAGTTCGTCGAGCTTCAGGGCCTTCTTGCGGATGGCGTAGTACTCGTGGAGCACGGGCAGGTTGGCGTTTACCGTGGCCACGAGGTTGTCGTATACGCTCTCGGGCACGTCGTCGGAGAACAGCTCGCGTGCGCGGCTTGAGGAGAAATTCCGCACCGTTGACTGGTACGCGTCGAGCTTGCAGCGGCCGGAGTACAGCTGGGCTATGGTGTTCTTGTGCGCATCGTATTCGGCGTAGAACCGGGCATAGGCGGCCTTGCGCACGTTCCTGTCCGGGTGGTGCATCATCGACGAGAAGGTTGACTGCGACAAAGGCCTGGGGCCTTCAGGGGTATCCACCGAACCGAAGTCGAGGTCCACGTTGGTCAGCACGGAGAACGCTTCCTGCGGCGTGGTGGCGGCGTCGGCGGCCAGGGCGAGCAGGCGCTCTTCACCTTCAGAGAGTATGTGCGGCTTATAGCGCAGGATCCTGGACAGGAATACGCTGAATTCGGCATAGCGGGCCTCGGTCATCCAGGCCTTTATTTCCGCTTCGGGCACCCGCTGCAGTTCCGGAGTAAACCAGCTCCAGGCGCCCGAGCCCTTGGTCGCGGCCATCATGTACCGGGCCATGCGACCGCGAGAGGTGGAATCCCCCTCGTCCTCGGTCTGCCTGAGGTGGGCATAGTACCCGAGCCGCTCGTCCAGCATGGAATACTCTTTATTGAAGGAAAGCGCCGCGTACAGCGAATCCGACGATGTGGCGAGGGTTCCGCGAAAGGCGGGAATCCTGTCCATCATCGACTCAAAGCCCTTGAGCTCCAGTTCCCAGGTTGCGTCGTCCTTGCATAATCTGGAAAGGTTCCAGCGGTCGGTAACGGGGACATCCTTGCGTGCAGGTATTTCGTGTTTGTTCGCCATGACAGATACTCCTTATTGATTACCAGTAACCATTTCATCCCATAAAAACCAAGGTATGGGGTACACTATACCCATCGCGCACCAGCGCTCCAAGCCCGTTACTCTGGATGGTCCATGGCAAACGACAAGGATAGTTCGACCCTGAAACTGCTGCTCTCCATGCTCCGCTCGGGTCGTTCCACCATGGTGGCGCTTGATGCTGCCGGCACGATAACGGGAATCCTTCCATCCGACAAACCCTTTGCCGGATTCGATCCAAAGGCGCTCGCGGGCATTTCCTTTGCCTCCAGGCTCAAGGCAGACTTCGTACGGGTCTTCGATGGCAAGGATTCATGGGACGAACTGGGGTATTTCGTCGACGCGACCGGTGAACGCAGCCCCTATCTGGTCCGCCGTTTCGAGGGTTCGGACCAGCCGTTCTCAGGCCTGTTCCCGCCAGCAGCCCGCTACATACTGGCTTCACCGCTATCGGCGTACGCGTCACTTGAAGGAATGCATGAACACGCGGTCGCAGCGCATGCCCGCGAACTCGAGGAGATGAACCGCAAGCTCAAGCGCCGTTCGTACCGGCTCAAGAAGGCACTGGACATACTGGAACAGCGTAACAAGGAAATGATTGCCGACCTCAACCTGGCCGTAGAGCTCCAGAAAAGCCTCCTGCCCAAGTGCTACCCTGATACGGACCTCGTCTCGTTTACGCATCGATACATTCCGATGGCCATGGTCGGGGGCGACTTTTTTGATATCGTCAAGCTGTCCGACCATGAGGTAGGCATCATGATCAGCGATGTGTCCGGCCACGGCGTTGCTCCGGCCTTCATCACCGCATTGATAAAGAGCTCGTTTGATTACCTCGTCCCCAGGGAAAAAGGGCCAGCCGCCATCATTTCAAGGCTCAACGAGGAATTTTCAAAAATCATCGAGACGGAACACTACGTAACGGCGTGTTATGCGGTGTTCGACTTTGATGCCATGCAATGCTGCTACTGCAATGCAGGGCATCCACCACAACTGCTGGCGCATATCAACGGCACCTTTACGGAGCTGGAAGCCAATAATCCCATCATAGGCCTGATGGACGATTACGAGTACGAAGAGGAAACGGTGCCCTTTGAAGGCGGCGATACCATCTGCTTCTACACCGACGGCATCATAGAAGCCAGGGATGCCCGCGACGTGCTCTTCGGCATCGAAGGCGTCAAGCAGAGCCTGGCAGCCGCCAGTACGGAATCACTGGATGGCATGGCGGACAGGCTTATAACCGACCTCATACAGTTCATGAAGGATCCATACTTTGAAGACGACATCACGATGCTGTTCGGACAAGTCATAGAGACCCTTTAAGAGTTGCGGGAACGCGGAGCGAGGAAAACCGGTCAAGAAAGCGGTAAACCAGCTCGAAGGCGCTGTCTGTATACAGTGCCGGGGTATCTCCGGGGCCGTGCAGCAATTTCCAGGTTTCAGGTGTTCTGGAGCCGGGAGCGGCGGGAGAAGCCCAGGCGGGCAAGCCACCCTGACCGGCAAGGCTTGTGGCTTCCATGCGTGGCAGTACCGTTATGGCCAGCGCGGGCACGCCAGCAAGAATGAAACCCATGTCTTCACCAAACGGCACCAGCGCACGGTACAGGGGAGCCCGGCCTGCCATCATCTTCATGACGGCGCTTGCCATTGATTCCGTTTCAGCGATGAGAGCCTCGAACGTACCGTTCCCACCAGCCGTACCCCGTCCTGCAAGCCCCGCCACGGCCCGGGAAAGTACCAGCGCATCTCCGCGCCCCGTAACATCGAGGGTGCAGACCATGGGATCGTACAGCTCTATACCGATGCCAGACGCGCCGAGAAACACCTTTCCCAGTTCGTAGGAGCCCTGGTCGTTTGCCTGGGGCAGTGGATCAGAGTGCCACTTCCTGGTCGTGGTCGCGGGTCCCACCTCTTCGCGGTCGGTAAAGATTACGATCGTATTGAAGGTGCTCCGGTCAGACGAAAGGAACTGGACGAGCTGCAGGCAGGCAGCGGAATTGTCCAGCGCACCGGGAGTGCCCGGCACCCTGTCATGGTGTGCGGTGATCACCTTGGTCCGGTACCGCGCGTCATGCGCTCCACGTCTGGGCCATGCGACAACGAAACGACCCCCTGCAAGTTCAAGAGCACGGCATCTGGTACCGCTCGCCTCGAGGGCATGCATGAGTTCTGTGCTCCGGTCCGCCCGTGGCGCCATGAAGCGCTCGAACCATGAAGGTAGTTCCATCATCGTATGATCAAACCTGCTCTCCCGTAAAAACCACGCTGTAAAAACCAACCCATCAATTCACATGGCGCACCCGGTAAGGCCGGTTTATAATAGGCCCCGGCACTTTAAAAGTAAACTGAGGACAAGCAACCAAGGAGCGACCATGCATCAGGTAAACATACGCTATCCATCGGGCAAGACCATCGCCTATCCATCAGGCATCAAGGCTTCCGAGGCCACCGGGGGTTTCGGTACGCTCCCGCAGCCCCTGGCGGCGGTTCTCGTCAACAATGAGCTGCAGGCGCTCGATGCGCATGTGCTGACCAACTGCACGATGGAACCTGTACTCATCGATTCAGCGCAAGGCGCCTTTTCCTACCGCCGCTCGCTGTGTTTCCTCGCCGCCATCGCCGCGCGCGACCTGTTTCCAGATCGGGACCTGGTCGTGGGGCAGGCTATCGGCTATGGTTTTTATCATCGCTTTGAAGGCGGGCCGACCACCAAGGCGGATATAGATGCACTCGGAAAGCGCATGCGCACCCTCGTTTCCAGCGATATTCCCATTGCCATGCAGTGGTGGAGCTACGAGGATGCCATGGGCTATTTCAAAAACAACGGGCAGGAAGACACCTTGCTCCTGCTCGAACTTACCAACGAGCCGACGATAGCCCTCAATGAATGCGCCGGCTTCCGGGACCTGCATGTAACGCCGCTCGTCCCGTCCACGGGCGTGCTCAAAACTTTTGAGCTGCTGCCCTACGACGAAGGCTTCCTCCTGCGCTATCCACGCAAGGAAAAGCCTGAAGAGATACCCGAATTCCAGGATGACCCCCTGCTCTACAAGATCACCGATGACGCGCGCCGCCGCTCGGGCGTACTGGGCGTATCGAGCGTGGGGGCGCTGAACCGCATCAACGCGCCCAAGAAGATAAAGGACTACATAACGGTAGCCGAATCGCTGATGACCAAGAACGTCGCCGAGATTGCCGACCAGATTGCCGCCAGGCGAGACACCGTCAAGGTGGTGCTGATAGCCGGCCCGTCGAGCTCGGGCAAGACTACCACCTCCAAAAAGCTTTCGATTCAGCTCCGCGTACTCGGTTTCGAGCCCATGGTCATAGGTCTGGACGACTACTTCGTCGACCGCACGCGTACCCCGCGCGACGAGAACGGCGATTTTGATTTCGAATGCCTGGAAGCGCTCGATGTGGAGTACCTGAACGAGCAGCTCGTCGAACTGTTTGCCGGCAACCAGGTAGAACTGCCCGCCTTCGACTTCAAGTCTGGAGAACGCCGGCCCTCCGGCAAAAAACTGAAGCTCGGTGAAAAAACGATACTCATAATGGAAGGAATACACGGTCTCAACGACCGACTGACGCCGCGCATTCCAAAGGAGCAGAAATTCAAGATATACGTGTCGGCGCTGACCCAGATAAATCTTGACGAGCACAACCGCATATCGACCACGGACAACAGGCTGATACGCCGCATGGTACGCGACAACCAGTTCCGCGGCCGCACGGCGCTTGAGACGATAAAGATGTGGCCCAGTGTGCAGCGCGGCGAACGCCTCCACATCTTCCCGTACCAGAACGGTGCGGACACGGCGCTCAACTCCGCGCTCGACTATGAGCTGGGAGTGCTCAAAGTCTACGCCGAGCCCATCCTGCGCTCGGTAAAACCCATGGACCCGGAGTACTGTGAAGCCAAGCGGCTGCTCAATTTTCTGGCCTTCTTCGCGCCCATCCCCGCGCAGTACGTGCCGCAGGACAGTCTGGTACGGGAGTTCATAGGAGAGAGTTCCTTCAAATACTGAACAAAGCGGGCCAGCCCTTTCCGAATTCGGTGATATTTCACTTTGGAAAGGGCTGGATTCCTGCATGGAATGATTCTACGCATAGGTATGTAACTACATGTAATATCAAAAATTACCTGAATTCAGCAATGCAAGTGAATTTCACCCGATAACACAACTCAATTCTTTACAAATCGGCAGAGATGCTACACAATGCCGTATCTTTTTATTGTTCTCATGTAAGGAGGTTTTACATGAAAAAGGCACTTATAGCACTGGCAATAAGCCTGTGCATCGTGTCCGTTACGACCGCCCAGGTCAAGAACGGTCCGATTGCCGACAAGGTGATCTATACCGTAAGCATGGATCAGTCCCTCGCCATGAAAGATGTCGTTGAAGGCAAAGCCGACGTATTCTTCCAGGCAGTACCGCCCGCCATCCTCAGGACGCTCAGCGAAGCCGACAAGGCCAAGCTGGACATCTATGCCGTGCCCTCCGGTTCGTGGTCGCTCATGCTCAACCCGATACCCAACAAGGCACCGTACACCTGGACCAAGACTGACGGCGTCACGGAATTCAACCCGTTCGCCATCCGTGAAGTCCGCTACGCCCTCAACTGGCTCGTCAACCGCAAGAAGCTGGTAGACGAGATCCTCATGGGCGACGGCGACCCGATGTTCACCATGGCCACCCCCGGCCAGCCCGGCACGTATCGCTACAACCTGATCGCCGCCAAGCTCGGCATGACCGCCACCGGCAACGAGCGCAAGGCCATCGCCGATATCGACGCCGCCATGACCGCCGCCTCGATGCTCGCCGAAAACAAGGGCAAGCTCGTCAAGAAGGGCGCGTTCTGGCAGTATGAAGGCAAAGATGTATCGATCAAGTTCATCATCCGCGTCGACGATCCTGAAGGCCGCCTCAAGGCTGGCCGCTATATCGCCGACCAGGTTGAAAAAGCCGGCATCAAGGTTGAACGCCTCGAGTGGGACCGCTCCAAGGCCGGCAAGGTTGCCTATTACTCCAACCCCGCCGACATCCAGTTCCACATGTACACTGAAGGCTGGGGCGCCGGTGCGACCCGTGCCTGGTGGGACGTTACCATCAGCCAGATGTATGCTCCGTACTACGGCTATATGGCTGGCGGCGCTGATCCCGCAAACTGGAACTACACCAACGACAGGATAGACGAACTCGGCCAGAAGGGTATGAACGGCCAGTTCCTGACCGAAGCCGACTACTGGACCGGCAACCTTGAAGCCCTCGAACTCGGCATCAAGGACGGCTGCCGCGTGTATCTCGCCAGCCAGCTCGACAAGTACGTTGCCAACAAGGCACGCTTCTACGGCCGCATGGCATACGGTATGGGCGACGGCCTCAATGGCTGGTCAATCCGTACCGCCGATGTCAAGCCTGATGCAGCTGGCCAGAAGGTCCTCCGCGTCGTGCAGTTCTCCGCCCGCGGATCGCTGTTCATGTCTTCCTGGGACCCGGTTGGCGTAGACGGCTTCTCCGACGTATATTCCGGCGCCATCTCCGATCCCTGCTCCGACCCGAGCACCTTCGAATCGCCGAACAACGCGGCTGATACCCCCCTCCGCACCAAGTACGATGTAAAGTCCGCCAAGATCGCTCCCAAGATCGGTGCGGATGACAAGATGACCGGTGACGTTGCAGTTCCCGCCACCGCAGAGCTCTATGACAGCGCCAGCAAGACCTGGAAGGCTGTTGGCGCCGGCAAGTTTGCGGCCGTTTCCGCTACCGGTTCTTACACCGGCGGCAAGTGGCACAACGGCGAAGCCATCACCGCGGCCGATGTCCGCTATGCGATGGCCTTCCCGGTCGAGTGGTCCACCAAGGACGGCGAAGCCGACAAGTATTATGACGAGTCCTATGCCGCGCAGTACGCCCCGGCTCTTGAGCCGAACGTAGGTTTCGTCTTCAACAAACACGGCTCCATCACCAGCTATGTCAACTTCTTCTTTGCTCCTGAAGTGAACCGCACCGTCGCGACCGTCGCGGCTGTCGGCGTCAAGGCCGGCAACCCCGGCAGGGGAACAGTCGTTTCGTGGGACGTCTACGAGACCCTGGCCCTCCTTGTTGCTGAAGGCTCCAAGAGCGGCACCGCGTACAGCTTTACCAGCTCGGACGCCGTTACTGAAGTCGACGTCGTCGCCGCCAAGTGCGTAGAAGACATCAAGGCCAAGCTCGAGGAAATGGTTGCCAAGAACCACCTCCCCGCTTCGCTCAAGGGCATCATCACCCCGGCCCAGGCTGTCCAGCGCTACAAGGCTACCCTCGCGTTCATCGCGAAGTACGACCATGCCTCTGTCTCCAACGGTCCGGTCGTGTTTCCCAAGGTTGACACCAACACCAACTCGGTTACCCTCGACGCGATCCGCGTCTATCCGTACAAGAGCGACTACT
>CAXZAJ010000138.1:0-9696 GCA_964293355.1 uncultured bacterium | reverse complement strand
TGGTGGACAGCCTGCAGGGTGACGCCTGCAAGCTGCCGGTGAACGGCTCACTGCACCGACGGGGTTCCTTTTTTATGTTTTTAACAAGGGTAAAAATATTCGACCACTTGTATTGCGGCGAATATCTTTTGATTGCAGGATCCAACATTCAAAACTCCTGATAAAGTATTTCAACAATGTACCCAGTCTGGATTCTCAAGACAACAGAGGCACCAGTCATTGCATACTACCAGCAAATATGCTCCAATGGCCAACCATGAAGACCAAATTTTTTCTCTTCGGTTCCCTGGCTATCATGTTTGGGCTGATTATCTTTGCCATGTTTTTTCAGACAGAATTCATTGCGCTACTCAACCAGCCCGCCCTGTACAGCCATGCCCTCTTTGTCCACATCGCGGCGGTTACCCTGTTTTTCGCCAACGCAGTGCTGGGCATGATCTGGGAAAGCCGCAGCCTGGCATCAGGCCGCAAGGACGTTATTCTTCATACCTACAGCACCGTGGCCTGGCTGGACGCCCACCTCTCGTCGCCTCTCATCATCCTGTCGGTCATAGCCGGCCTCATGCTCAGCTTCATGATGGGTGACCTGTGGCAGATCGGCTGGCTGTCGACGGGTTTTGCCCTCTTCCTGCTTTCCGGCCTCTTCTGGGTGCTGAGCGACATCCCCACCCAGTACAAGGTCAAACGCCTGACAGCCGCGCTGGATCCATCTGACGACAAAATATCCGCGGAACTCACCCGGCTCCTGAAGCTGCGCTGGTGGATAAGCCTCGCGGGCGTGGCTCCGCTGGTCGTTGTTTTTATACTCATGGTATACAAGCCCGACATTCCTGCTCTGTTCTAGAGCAGGTTCCGGGCTTGGATCTCGCGTCCCGGACTTGGTCTGGGGCGCGATCTCCGGTGCCCGGCTTCGTTTGGTGCTTTGTTTTAATGTTACTATTGACAGATACATAAATCTCGTGTAATGTCCCTTTACGTTCTTACAGGGAGAAACATACATGAGTGACTACTTCAAAACATTTCCGGATGCAAAGGGCAATTATGGTGTATATGGCGGCAGCTTCATTCCGCCCGATCTCCAGGTGGAGATGGAGAAAATCACCGATGCCTACTATTCAATAAGCAAGTCTCACGAGTTCATTTCAGAGTTGCGAAGCATACGGAAGCATTTTCAGGGCAGGCCAACGCCGGTGTATTTCGCCAAACGCCTGTCCGACGAATACGGCGGACGCATCTACCTCAAGCGCGAGGACCTGAACCACACCGGAGCCCACAAGCTCAACCACTGCATGGGCGAGGCCCTGCTGGCCAAGTACCTCGGCAAAAAGAAGCTGATAGCGGAGACGGGTGCCGGACAGCACGGCGTGGCACTCGCCACTGCGGCGGCCTACTTCGGGCTTGAATGCGAGATCCACATGGGCGAGGTGGACATCCAGAAGGAGCATCCCAACGTCGTCAGGATGAAGATACTCGGCGCCAAGGTCGTGCCGGTTTCAAAAGGACTGAAAACGCTCAAGGAGGCGGTGGATTCCGCCTTCGAGGCATACATGCAGGACCCGGTAACGAGTATCTACTGCATCGGCTCGGTGGTCGGCCCCCACCCGTTTCCCATGATGGTGCGCGAGTTCCAGCGGGTGGTAGGCATAGAAGCCAGGGAGCAGTTCTTCGAGATGACCGGCGAGCACCCGGACAACGTCGTTGCCTGCGTAGGCGGCGGCAGCAACGCCATGGGCATATTCTCGGCGTACCTCGACGACGAGAACGTCAAGCTGTACGGCGTGGAGCCGATGGGCCGTGGCACGAAGACCGGCGACCACGCAGCGACGATGACCTACGGAAAACCGGGCATGATCCATGGCTTCAAGTGCTACGTGCTGCAGGACGAAAAGGGCGAACCGGCACCGGTATATTCGGTGGCCAGCGGCCTCGACTACCCTGGCGTCGGGCCTGAACACTCCATGCTCCACGACCTCAAGAAGGTGACCTACACTTCAGCCACCGATGAGGAAAGCATCGACGCGTTCTTCCAGCTCAGCCAGAAGGAAGGCATCATCCCTGCGCTGGAGAGCGCCCACGCCGTCGCCTTTGCCATGAAGCTGGCCAGACAGGAACCCCGCCGTTCGATACTGGTAAACCTGAGCGGACGTGGTGACAAGGACATAGACTTCATCGTAGAAAAGTACGGTTTCCGGTAGTACACACCGCGGGGCGGCTCGTCCACCGCTCCGTGGCATGCTCAAGCTCGCTTGACCGGTGATTCCATGGTAAACTACTCGGCAGGAGTACAATCATGGATCTGAAAACACTCGACCCCCAATCTGTCTGGACGCACTTTTTTACCATATGCTCGATACCGCACCCGTCACACCACGAGAAAGCCCTTGGCGCGGCACTGCTCTCCTGGGCCAAAGCACGGGGAATACAAGCCATCATGGATGCGGCTGGCAACATCGTCATGAAGAAACCCGCAAGTCCGGGCAAGGAAAGCGCCCGCGGCATCATACTGCAGGCCCACCTGGACATGGTGCCTCAGGCAGCCAATGGCTCGGGGCATGATTTTACACGCGATCCAATCCTGCCAAGGCTGGATCCGGCAAATCCGGGCTGGCTCTGCGCCACCGGTACCACCCTCGGCGCCGACAACGGTATCGGCGTTGCCATGGCGATGGCCATCCTGGAAGACGGCGCGCTTGCCCATGGTCCGCTGGAATGCCTGTTCACAACAAATGAAGAAGACGGCATGGACGGCGCGCGTGCCCTCGGCACGGACCTTCTTGCCGGCACGCTCCTCCTCAACCTTGACGGAGAGGACGACGCGGAACTGACCATAGGCTGCGCCGGTTCCATACGCACCGCAGCCACCCTCACAAGGGCCGCTGAAACCGTTCCTGAGGGGCTCTCATGGTTCGAGGCATCGGTTGGAGGCCTGCTGGGCGGTCACTCGGGGGTAGATATTGACAAGGGCCGTGCCAACGCAACACTCGCGCTCGCGGGTCTGCTGGCCAGGTCACGAGAGAAGATCTTCGTGGCATCGATGTCCGGCGGCACCGCCGCAAACGCCATCCCCAGGGAAGCACGTGCCATCGTAGGCTTGCCCGCGGACCGGGCCTCAGTGTTCCAGACTACCTTCCAGGCCGAAGCCACCACGATCCGCATTGAACTGGGCGACAAGGATCCGGGTTTTCTGGCATCCATCACACCCCTGGCCGCCGACTTCTACCCCCGCGAGGCACTTGGGCCGGCAGGATCAGAATCAATGCTCACCGTGCTCGGAGCATTGCCCAACGGGCTCGTTTCCATGGAACCCGACATGCCGGGCCTGATCCGCACGTCGCTGAACCTGGGGCAGCTCAATGGCAGTGTCACCGGAGGCCTGTTCAGGCTGGACACGATGGTGATGGTGCGCAGCTCCTCCGACGAGGAAAAGGAAAGCCTCGGCGCAACCGTGGAGAAACGGCTGGCTGGTGCCATTGACCACGGATGGATCGTTTCGCAGCACCGCCCCTCGGTTACGCCGTCCTGGATGCCCGATACCGCAAGCCCCCTGCTGGCGGAGACAAAAGCAGTATACCGGGAACTATTCGGCAAGGGTCCCAAGGTCACATCCACCCATGGCGGGTTGGAGCCGGGGCTCTTCAGGCCACGCTTCCCTACCTGGGACATGATTGCCCTCGGACCGAACATCCGCTACCCCCACTCGCCCGACGAGCGGGTGGAGTTGGCATCGGTAGTCCGGTCCTACCGGTTTGTCCGGGAGCTTATCGCACGGCTTTGAGGCTCAGCCTCGGTCCTGCAGGTAGGCAAGGCCGCGGATGCCCGAGATGCCCAGCCCCGGTGTTTCGTTGACCCTGATGAGAGACTCGTTGAAGACGGCACCGCCTTCAACGGGATCCTCGCTGCAGAGCACAGGTCCGTCAAGATCCACCTTCGTGATGACCTTGCGGCCGGCTGCCAGGTGCACCGCCGCGGTGACGCTGACTTTGGCTTCCAGCATGCAGCCTATCATGCACTCAACGCCGTAAACCTCAGCCAGGGCGCAGATCCGGAGCGCGTTGTGTATGCCGCCGGTCTTCATCAGCTTGATGTTGACGATATCGGCGGCGCGCATTTCCATGATGCGCTGGGCGTCCCTCGGCGAGAAAACGCTCTCGTCGGCCATGACGGGAACCTGCACGTTGTCGGTTACGTACTTGAGGCCCTCTATGTCGTGGGCCGCTACCGGCTGCTCCACGAGTTCCAGGGCCAAGCCCGCATCCTCTATGGCACCGATCAGGCGCACGGCCTCTTTTGGCTTCCAGCCCTGGTTCGCGTCTACACGCAGATCAATGCCATAGCCCACGGCAGCCCGGATGGCCTTCATGCGCTCGACATCCTGCGCGGGATCCTTGCCGAGTTTTATTTTCAGGGTTCTGTAACCAAGACCGATCGCCTCCGCGGCGTCTCTTGCCATCTGGCCGGCGTCATTGGCGCTTATCGTTATATCGGTGATGATTTCCTTGCGGTAGCCACCCCATAACGTGTACAGGGGCTGGCCACATAGCTGCCCGAAAAGGTCGTAGACGGCAATATCGACAGCAGCCTTGGCACTGGAGTTGTGCACGACCGCGGCATCAATCCGGGCCATGATTTCTTCGAGGTTGTCCACATCGAGCCCGATGATGGATTTTGCGATGTGGTCCCTGATGGCACCGATGATCGCACCCGTCGTGTCGCCGGTTATGACGCCAGTGGGAGGCGCCTCGCCATAGCCCACCGCACCAGTATCGGTATGCACTTCGACAATGACATCCTCGACGCTCTCCACGGTGCGGAGCGCGGTTTTAAAGGGCTTCCTGAGCGGCACCGAGATGCGCCCGAGCCTTACTTCTGTAATTTTCATGAACAGGTATCCTTCCAGCAGCCGCTTTTTAATGCGCAGCCTAGGTTCGAAGCTTAAGGGTAAGTTCTGCGAATTTCCTGATGGCGTCCTTGTAGGCAACGATGATGGCCTTCTGGGAAGACCCATGATAGCGGCGCTTGACCTCGTCCTCGAGCAGCGCATCGTCAGTTCCCATTGACTTGCCCAGGAAGATGGATTTTACGAATTCATCAGTTGTCCGTATCGTTGCCGAACAACTGACATCGACGATCAGTCCGGACTCAGGCTGTAGCACGAAACCGATATAAAACGAATTGTAGAGTGTCGTTATGGCATTCTCGGTATTCGTCTTGGAATTGCCAACAACATAGATCGTTGAATCCTCGTACATGATCCCTCCGTACTTTGATAAAAGACCGCGGGAAGCAGAAGAGGCATCCCTGTTTCCCGCAGCCGTTATCATTATAGGATGGAAAGCACCTTGCCGACGAGCAATCCGCCGCCAGTGCCTACGATGTAGCCCATCAATGCCATGAGAACGCCGATCGGCACCAGAGCTTCGCCATACGCGGCCGCGAGGATAGGCGCAGATGCAACACCGCCGATGTTGGCGAGGCTAGCCACACCGCAGGTAAAAAGGTCGAGCTTGAACAGCTTGGCGATCAGCGTGAGCAGTATAGCGTGGATGCCGAGGATGCAGAAACCAGCGATGATGTATATCGGAGCTTGCGTGAGTTCGGCGAAATTCGCCCTTGACGCGATGAGGCCAACAATGGTGTACAGCATCAGGTTGGACAGGTGGCTGGATCCGGGCAACCTGGCCAGCGGGGTCATCGCGCAGATGACGCCGGCAGCCGTCGCTATGAGCACTGTCCAGGTGGAACTCTGGAAGAATACTGACTTGGGCAACATTCCACCGAGCCAGATGGACAGGGCGGACACGAGCAGGCTGGAGCCGAGTAGCATGATCAGATCGAAAAATTCAATGTTTGTACGATTGTTTTCGGTGCCCTTGGACAACTTGTTGCCGACCTCTTCGAGCACCTTGGTGTCGGCCTTCGTCCACTTGGCAAAGGCGGGGGCGAACGAAACAGCCCAGAGGAGGAACATCACCCACATCGAGTAGTTGATCGAGTCTATGAGGAGGGTATAGCCCATTTTAGCGTCCGGCACATCGAGAGCGCCCTGGATGGCGACCATGTTGCCGGTTCCGCCTATCCAGCTACCTGACAGCGCGGCGAATGCCTTCCAGCTGCCCGGTTCAAAGAAGCCCTTGAAGATGGCAAAAGTGATGATAAAGCCGATCATGATGGTTACTGTCGCTGCAAAGAAACCAAGGATCATCCTGGGGCCGAGTTTGGCGATCTTGCGCAAGTCACAACGCAACAGCATCAGGAATATCATCGCGGGCAGAAGACCATCCTTGACGGCCTTGTAAGCGGCCGTTATCTGCGGGGTCTTCTGCCACACGCCTATCGTCGATAGTAGCATCGCAAAGAAGTACAGCATGACAATGGCGGGAATGTACTTGAATATCTTGAGTTGCATCTTCTTCTCGAGGAACACGAGCAAGCCTGCAAAGAAAATGAGAAAGGCAACATACGGTAGAGCATTCTGGATCATGAAAGTATCCTCCTGGATTGTGTTAGGTAAGAGCACGACGATGTGGATATACGTGGATTTTCCGTTCGCGTCACCCCCTTGCCACATGGTGACGTGCCGATGGCGCGCCACGGGTCGGGGAGTTTTTTCGCAACCGGAGGGATTTGAGCATGGCATCCTCCAAAGACGAAACATCAGCAGGATCGGACGAGGTCCGTTTACTGAGCTTCGTTTACGGACGATGCCGGAAGGCACCCAAGCAAACAAAACAGCAAGCTGGATATGAGTAGATCCAGCAGGGCGAGTATAGGGTCGATTTCGCGGGTACGCAACTGGTTTTTAAATGCTAGAGGCGTAGCGGGAGAGCCATTCATCGTAGATCGTTCTGATGCGCTTGGTTCCGGGTGCCTCGCCCAAGGTGAAGGACGAAGCCGCTGGTTGAGCAGGACTTGCGACGGGAGCGATGTGACCTTCACTCTCTGCGAGGCCGAGGAGGGTCCGGACCGGTATCACGCGGCTTGAGGTGCTCGTCACAGCCAACTCAAAATCACCGCCAAGGGCATCGTCAAGAGACAAGGGCTGCTCGATCGTGCGAACGCCGGATTCAGCGAGCGCGGCCATAAGCGTCCGCCGCGTTATGCCCGCCAGAACATCGACGGCAGGCGGCGTGAACACGGCATCGGAGACGCCGCGGCGCACGTAGAACACATTGGTGCGGGTACCTTCAGTAATCTCGCCGCGGCCGTTGACGAGCAGCGCGTCGTAGCAGCCCCGCGTGGTCGCGCAGCGGTACGCTACCGTGGACAGCAGCATGGAGAGGCTCTTTGCCGCCGGAAAATGCCGTTCGCCGCGGAACAGCAGGCAACTGACACCCTGCTCGTAGACCGTGGCTGAAGGCAGGATCGGCGGCAGCAGGAAGGCGTACCAGTCAGCCGGCCTGCCTTCGTGTCCCGTCAGCATTATTTTGATATTGCACGTATGCGCGGCCTCAGCCTGGACGAGAGCCTTGAGCGCAGCAACGACTGAACCTGGCGGTATGGAGTGCACGATTCCGAGTATCGCTGCCGAACGGAGCAACCGCTCTTCGTGAAACTCGGGAAAAAACAGGACGCCATCGCGGACCTTCAGTGTCTCGTAGCATCCGTAGCCGTACGTTACGTCCACATCGTCCAGCGGGAATACCGCTTCCGCTGGCATCGCCAGACTACCGTTTATGATGATCCTGTCACCGATCATGGATTTCCTCCTACACCCGCACCTTTTTCCAGTCGCCACGGCGATAGTACCACACGAGGATAAGAGCCTCGACAGAGTCTGACACGAGGAAGCTGGCCCATACGCCATGAATGCCCAGGTTCAGCCCGAAGCGGGGGAATACGAGGACTGCGAGGAAGAGGAACGGCACCTGGGCGCCCCAGCGGCCGGCCAGCGACGAGACCAGGAACGGCAGGTTGTAGCCCGATCCGGAGAACGCGCAGCCGAGAGCTATCGCAAAACTGACGATGATGAACGACGAGCCCATGAGGCGGATCATCGACACGCCCATCTCGATGGTATCGGCCGAATTGACGAATATTCCCATTACCGACCGCGGAAAGGCTATGGCAAGTCCCATCAGGGCCGTAATGGCGAATCCGCCCAGGAGCGAGGCAGCCCGCGCGGTTTTCTCGGCCCGTTCCGGCTGTTCCGCACCCAGGTTCTGGCCGACTATCGTACCGCCACCGGACATCAGGCCGAACAGGGGCATGAACACGAGGCCGCCAAGCCGGTTGCCTATGCCGAGCGCAGCGATTGCCGCCGTACCGTAAAACGCCACGAATTTCGTGGTAACGAGCCCCGCTACCTGGCGCGCGAGCATTTCACCACCGCTGGGCAATCCGATGAGCAGCAGCTTCTTGTCGATCGCCGGATCCAGTCTGAATAACCCGGCCAGCGAGAGCTTTATCCTGGTGCGGCCGCTCGCCAGCAGGCCAAAGCCAACAGCGAAAGCTGCGGTGATGGAAATCACAGTAGCAAGGCCGGCTCCGAATACTCCCAGCCCAAGGCCGTGCCAGCCCAGTCCGGGCACCGTCTCGAACATGAATAGCGGATCGAGGACAGCATTGAGTACGGAAGCTCCGAGCATGATCCACATCTGGCTGGACGGATCGCCGGTACAGCGGAGCGCTGTAAAGCAGCTGTAGGTAGCAAAAAACAGAGGCAGGAAGAAGATGCGTATGCGGCCGTACTCCAGCGCGCTCCGCACGACCTCGGAATCGGTCGAGAAAAAGCGTATGAGCGGTTCCAGCGTGATGAACAGGATGGCCGCGGCGATGACGGCCATGAGAACCTTGAACACGATGGTCTGCTCGATGATCCGCTGCGTGCGGGCTTTGTCCCCGGCTCCGTAGCTCTGCGTTATCATAGCCACGGATGAAACGCCGATTATCTCGTTGAGCACCTCGACGAGCCAGAATATCGAACTGAAAAGCGCTACGCCTGCTACCGACTTGCCGGAAATGCGACCTATCCAGATCATGTCGACGACGTCGTACAGCGTCTGGCCCAGCATGCCGAACATGGTAGGCACTGACATGGCGAGGAGGTTTCCAACGATGCTGCCCTTGGTCAGGTCACGTGACATACCGACCTTTATAGAGGCAGGCCTCCGTATGAGTCAATGACAGCTGAAGAACGGTGCCAGGCGCTTTATGCCTTCTTCCAGATCCTCCGGTGTTCCGGCAAAGCTTATTCTGGCGTATGCTCGCCCCCGCTCGCCAAAAGCCAGGCCGGGCACGATGATGACCCTGCCTTCATCCCGCACCCGCAGGCAGAAGGAGAGCGGGTCCGCGTGCGCTTCAAGCGGCAGGGGCAGCCAGTAATAGAACGCACCTGCCGGAGGCACGGCACGAATTCCCAGTTGCGAAAAAAGGGCGGCTTCAAGGGCAATCCACCGGAGGCGCAAGGCTTCACGTGCCGCTGGAATGACGGCCTCTGAATCGGCGATGAGGGCGAGCGCGGCTTGTTGCGAGGGGCGGGCCGCGGCGGTGGTCATGAAATTGTGGACCAGGCGCGCGGGCTCCAGAAAGGCGGAATCTCCCAAGGCCCAGCCGACCCTGAGCCCCGGAGCGCCCCAGGCCTTGCTGACCGACGACAGCACGAGGCCGTAGTCCGAAACATCCAGCAGGCTCGGCGGACGCTTGCCCAGATACAGTTCACGGTAGACTTCATCCGTCACCAGCAGCACTTCCACATTG
>CAXZAJ010000137.1:0-9740 GCA_964293355.1 uncultured bacterium | reverse complement strand
CAAAGTCGTTGCAGGCGACGCGGCCGGCCCAGAGCTCCATACAGGCGGTAGGGCAGAAGGCCGCGTCCGCCCGGCTCTGTGCAAAGTACGGCGTAAACCGCATGCCCGAGACGGCTGCCACCGTGATGACGCGCGTGCGCATTGAACGCGACGTGGCCACCGTTGAACTGGACCTGTGCGGCGAGGCGCTCTCGCGGCGCGGTTATCGCAAGCGCCCGACTGAAGCACCGCTCAAGGAAAGCGTCGCGGCAGCCGTACTGTTTCTTGCGGGCTGGCGCCGCTCGTTCCCGCTGTACGATCCGTTCTGCGGTTCAGGCACGATACCGATAGAAGCCGCCCTGTACGCCTTCGACATCGCGCCGGGGCTGGGCCGCAGTTTTTCCTGGGAGAACATGCCCGATGGCGGCGCCAGGGATATTGCGCTGGCCAAGGAGCAGGCCAGGAATTTGGTCAATATGGACCGCGACGTGATGATAGCCGGGTCTGATGCAGACCAGGCGGCACTCGATTCAGCCCTGGCGAACGCGGGCCTGGCAGGAGTCGGAGAACGGATACGCTTCTTCAGGGCACGGGCAGAAGAAGCCGCGCCTTTTGCCGAGCGAGGGTTCATCATTGCGGATCCTCCCTACGGCAAGCGCCTCGGCACGCCGGAAGAAGCGGATGCGCTGTATGCCTCGCTCAGCTCCTTTGCCGACCGCTTCGCACGCTGGGAACTCTGCTTTGTGGTGGATAGAGAGGAGTTCGGCAGCTTTGCTGGAGATCGCGCCGACAACGAGCATGCACCGGAGGGTCGCGGGCACAGACAGGGCGGCCGATATGGGAACGGAGCTCATCGCGATGCCAACCCATCAGGCGGAGCCTGGAAAAAAACCAGGATCGTGGATGGAGCGGAGACCCGTTGGCTGCACCGGTCTATCGCCCGGAGCGCCGCTTCTTCGAGATGAGAGCCGCCACGGCCTCGTGTATTTGCCTGTGGAACACGAGGCCAGAGGCGAACAGTACCGATGCCGCCGAAACGACGACGATTGCCGCAAGGTAGTCTTGGTCGAAGACGGCCGCTCCCATGTAGGCACTGCCGACGATGCCGGGCAAACGCCCCAGCGTCGATACGACCATGAAAACGCCAAACGGGAGCTGGCTGGCACCAGCGGCGTAGGTAAGCACGTCCTTGGGTATGCCCGGAATGGCGAACAGGATGAAGAATCCGGCGGCGGCCTTGCCTCCACCGGTCGCGGCCTCCACGCGACGCGCCCGTTCTGCCCCGAACACCGCTTCAACGAAAGGTCGCCCGAGCACGCGGCCGACGCCGAAGTTGCACAGGGATCCAGCCAGTATGCCGATGACCGACCACAGCGTGCCGCCCCACAGGCCAAAAGCAAAGCCGCCGGCTACCTGGACGACCTCGCCTGGAATGAAAAATATGACGACCTGGAGTATCTGGAGACCAACAAACGCCAGCGGTGCAAGGGCTCCCCGGGCCTCAACCCAGGCGCGCAGCGAGCCGGCTGAACGGAACATGGCAAAGAGCGGTTCCCTCCAGATGATGGTGAGTGCGCCAAGCGTCACGAGCAGGGCAGGAAACCCGATGACTGAGAGTCTTGCACGTGTTCGATCAGAGAGGAACATCAAAAAAATATACGCCTTGGCCTCTGCATCGACAAGCCGGGAATCCGGGACTATGCTGTAATGCATGAACACCCAGAACGTCATGCAATTTGAATCGGGCGAGCGCATTTTCAAGGAAGGCGAGCGCGGCGAGCACATGTACATACTCCTCAAGGGCGCCGTTGACCTGAAGATGAAGGTGGAAGGCGGAGAAGCGGTCCTCAAGACCGTGGACACGGCCAACGAGTTCTTCGGGGAAATGGCATTGCTCGACGACCGGCCGCGCTCAGCCAGCGCCGTGGCAACCAGGCAGACCCAGGTGCTGGCCGTCGACCAGCCCACCTTTGAGAACATGATCCTGACGAACGGCAAATTCGCCCTCAAGATAATCAAGGTGCTTGCTGAGCGTATCAGGCGCTCCAATGACCAGGTCTCAGACCTCATCGAGACCGGCCCCCGCGAACGCATCGCACGGAGCATGGCCGATTTTGCCGTCAGCCACGGCGAGCGCATCCACGACGGCTCCCTGAAGGTCAACCTGGAGGCGATGAAGGCCTGGATAAACAACCACATCGGCGTGCCGCTGGACGAGGTGGAGGCCGCCGTGTTCCGCCTGATCAAGATGGAAACGATAATGTGGTCGGCGACGAGCGCCAAGACTAAGGAATGCGTCAATCTGCCGGAGGCTTTTGTCAAACAGTACGACAGGCGCAACCAGAGCTGACACAAGCGGAGGCAATGATGAACGTATTCATGGTAGGTGGAACAGGGTTGCTCGGCTGGCATACGGTACGCGAGCTCCTGTCCCGCGGACACATCGTCTCGACCATAGCTCTGCCGCCGCTTCCGGCTCCCGGAATCTTGCCACCGGAAGTGCGCTGCACGCTCGGCGACCTTGCCGCGCTGAGCGACGATGAGGCGCTCGGGCTGCTGTCAGGGCAGGAAGGCCTTATCTATGCCGCGGGACTCGACGACAGGGTGTTGCTGGACAAGCCCGCGTACCCCAAGTTCCGCGAGGCCAACGTGGAGCAATGCCTGCGTTTCGTGCGGCTCGCGAGGCGCGCGGGCGTGCAGAAGGTGGTCGTGTTCGGTTCATATTTTACGTATTGCGACAGGCTGTGGCCGGAACTGGACCTCACCGGCAAGCACTGCTACATACGCAGCCGCAAGGAACAGCTGGATGCGGTGCTCGGCGAATCCAGGGACGGCATGGAGACGGTCGTGCTCGAACTGCCGTACATTTTTGGCACGATGCCCGGCAGGATGCCGCTGTGGACCTTCCTGGTCGACATACTGCGCAGTATGGGCAAGACCGTGCTATATCCCCAGAAGACCGGCGGAACGGCAATGGTGACTGTGCGGCAGGTGGCGCAGGCTGCCGCCGGCGCCCTGGAGCGCGGTGAAGGCGACAAATCCTACCCGATAGGCGGGGTGAACATGCCGTGGTCGGAATTCATCCCCCTCCTCCTTGACGGCATAGGTGGAGGCGCTCGGGTGCTGCATCTGCCGAAGTTCCTCTACAAGCTGGGCAACCTGAAGCTTGCCCGCGACCACGCCAGGCAGGGCAAGGAAGGCGGGCTGGACCTGGTCGCCCTCGCCGAGATCATGTACCGCGAGGCGTATATCGACCCCGAGCCTTCAATGAAGGCGCTCGGCTATGGTACCGATGACGTGCGGGCAGCGATCCGCGAGACTGTTGAACGCTGTCTGCATCGCTGAAGGAGCCGATTCATGCATACCGTAAAGAAACGTCGCGTCGTGCTGTTCGGAGGCTCGGGAACCATGGGGTTCGAAGCCTTCAAATGCCTGTGGTCACGCCGGTCAGAGTTCGACATCGTCCTCCTTTTAAGGCCCTCGGAGAAAAACAGGAAACTCTTTGCTGCGTTCATCCGTACGGCTGGGCTTCCGCGCATCGATGGCCCCGGACGGGCTGACGGAGCGGGGCTCTCTATCCAGTGGGGAGACGCGGCGGACTACGAAGACGTGAAGGCTGCGATCACCGGAGCCGACGCGGTACTGGACGCCATGGCCTTCATATCACCGCAGGCGGATTACCACCCGGAGCAGGCGCGGGCCGTCAACACGGAGGGCGTGCGCAACATCGTGCGTGCCATAGAGGACGAGCCGGACGGCCGGGAGCGCATCCTGTTTGCCTACACCGGCACGGTGGCAGAAACCGGTGACCGCATGCCGCCCGTCCACTGGGGCCGCGTGGGAGACCCGCCCAAGCCGTCAATCTACGATTTCTACGCGGCCACCAAGATCGCCGGCGAGCGGGCGGTGCTGGAGTCAGGCATCCGGCACTGGGTAAGCCTGCGCATGACCTACATCATGCCCGTGGACTACGCCGACTACATGAGCCTCATGGATCCCATCATGTTCCACATGCCGCTGGCGTCGTGCATGGAAAACGTGTCCAGCCGCGATGCCGGCTACGGGCTCGTCAACTGCCTCGACGTGCCGCCCGAGTCTGATTTCTGGCGCAGGGCCTACAACATGGGCGGCGGGCCTGGCATGCGCATCACCGCGTACGACTACCAGAACCGCGCACTGGCCTGCAACGGCATATCGAGCATCGAGGCGGTAGCCGAGCGCCGCTGGTTCGCGCTCGGCAATTTTCATATGCAGTACTTCGAGGATTCGCCGGAACTCGAGCGCTACCTGCACTACTGGCGCGACGACTACGACAGCTGGGAGCGCGCCTTGTTTACGGACACGCCGTGGCCGATGCGCCTCGTCGCCTTTCTGGCAAAGCGCATTCCGGCTTTCAGGAAGCGGGTTGAGGCTGAGACGCGCAAACGGCTGTCGGCGATGGTCGAGGGGCACCGCAACGGTACCGGCTACTGGGCGGCTCACGGCAACGAGAAGCGCATCGAGGCATTTTACGGCAGTCGGGCGGCCTACGACGCGATACCCGGCTGGGACGCTCCCCTGCCCGCCATGGAATCTGGTGACGGCCCCGTAACGAGTCGCTTGTCCCATGGGTACGATGAAGCCAAGGCAATCCTCGACATCGACGACGCACGCGGAGCCGCTGTCTTCAGGGGCGGCAACTGCCTCTCCAGAACCTGGTCAGGAGACCTGTATGAGGGGCTGGACTGGGAATGCGCCTTTGGCCACCGTTTCTCCATGAAACCCTACACCGTGCTCAAGGCCGGTCACTGGTGTCCGGACTGCGAAGGACCGCCGTGGCGCTACCACGAGATCGCGGGGCGGAATCCGTTCTTCGCGCAGGTCTGGATGCCGCTGCATGCCGCTTCAGAGCGCCGCGTCTACGAGGAAGCAGACATTGCTGACATCGCCGGAGCGGATTGACCGGTAGTCCGAAGTCTGCCCGGCCCGTCCTTTTCAGCGCGCGCCGTTCTGCTTTATACTTGCGTCACTATGGCATACAAAGATCTGCAGGACTTCATGGCCGCCCTCGAGGCGAAGGGTCAGCTCAAGCGCATATCGGTCGAGGTGGACCCGGAGCTCGAGATAACAGAGATTGCCGACCGCGTGATGCGGCAACCCGGCGGCGGCCCCGCCCTCCTCTTCGAAAAGGTAAAGGGTTCGGCCTATCCCCTGCTCATCAACGCGATGGGCAGCGAGGAACGCATGGCCATGGCCTTTGGCGCAACGAGCCTCGATGCAAAGGCTGCGGAAATCGAGGGGCTCATAAGCTGGGCCTGGAAGCAGCTCCGCGGCTTCAACCTGTTCACGGCCGTACCTGAAGCCCTGCCCAAGCTGCCCGTAGCGCTCAGCCTGTTTCCCCGGCGCGTAGCGCGGCCAAAGTGCCAGGAAGTCAAGGACGACAAAGCCGGTTTCGACAGCCTGCCCGTACTCAAGTGCTGGCCCCTGGACGGTGGTCGATTCCTTACGCTCCCGCTCGTGTGCACGCGCGACCCCGAGACAGGCGTGCAGAACGTGGGCATGTACCGCATGCAGGTCTACGACGACAGAACAGCCGGCATGCACTGGCACCTGCACAAGGACGGCGCGCACTTCTTCCAGAAATACAAGGGACTCGGGCAACGCATGCCCGTCGCCGTCGCGCTGGGCTGCGACCCCGCGGTCACCTACGCCTCGACGGCTCCCCTGCCCGAGGGCATCTGGGAGATGCTGTTCGCCGGCTTCCTCCGCGGCAAGCCTGCAGAAATCGCCAAGGCTACCCTGAGCGAGCTCGACGTGCCCGCCGATGCCGAATTCATACTCGAAGGTTATGTCGACCCCGCCGAGGTCCGCGTCGAAGGCCCCTTCGGCGACCACACGGGCTACTATTCGCTTGAGGACGAGTACCCGGTCTTCCACCTTGAACGCATCACGCGCCGCAAGAAACCCGTGTACCCGGCCACCATCGTCGGCATACCCCCCAAAGAGGACTGCTGGATGGCCAAGGCCACCGAGCGGCTCTTCCTGCCCCTCCTCAAGCAGATCTGCCCTGAGATCGTCGACCTGTCCATGCCGCTCGAGGGCGTGTTCCACAACTGCGTCATCGTCTCCATAAAGAAGCGCTTTCCCGGCCAGGCTCGCAAGGTGATGAACTTCATGTGGGGCATGGGCCAGATGATGTACACCAAGCTCATCGTGGTGGTCGACGAGGACGTGAACCCGGCGGACGTGTCCACCGTAGCGTGGCGCGCCTTCAACAACATCGACGCCAAGCGGGATCTGGTCTTCTCCGACGGCCCGCTGGACGCCCTGGACCACTCGTCCCCGATGCCGCGCTACGGCACGCGCCTGGGGTTAGACGCCACTCGCAAGGGACCGGACGAAGGGCACTTGAGGCCATGGCCGGCAACTCTTACGATGGACCAGAAAATAAAGGATCTCGTGGACGGCCGCTGGGAACAGTATGGCATCTGAACGCGATGCGGGAGGCCTGGCCGGCAAGCTTGGCATGATAGGAGACGCGGTGATCGTGCGGCACACGCTGTTCTCGCTGCCCTTTGCCCTCGTCGCCATACTGCTTGAGACTGGCGGCAAGCCTGCCCTGCGGCCGCTGCTCCTCATCGTGCTGGCGGCCGCATCCCCCCGCCATGCCGCCAATGCGCTCAACCGCGTCATCGACGCAAGCATCCACGCAAAAAACCCGCGCACCGCTGGCAGGCACGTGCCCACGGGCAGGCTCTCGAAGAAGGAACTCATCCTGTTCACGGCGGCGATGGGCGCGGTGCTCGTCGTATCGGCCGCGATGCTCAACTGGCTCTGCGTAGCGCTCCTGCCCGTGGCGGCAGTGCTGATCGGCGGCTACTCGTACAGTAAGCGTTTTACCTGGCTCTGCCATTACTGGCTGGGCGTAGCCTGCGCGGCCGCCCCCATGGGCGCCTTCATAGCACTCTCAGGCCGCTTCGAACTGCGCTACTTTGTGCTGGCCGGAGCGGTGGCGCTCTGGGTAGCGGGCTTTGACATACTGTATGCGCTCCAGGACATCGAGTTTGACCGCAAGGAGCGTCTGCATTCAGTGCCTGCCCGTTTCGGCGCTGGCCGCGCCCGGGTAATCTCGGCGCTGTCGCACATGGGAACACTGGCCGGCCTTGCGATGCTGCCGCTATTCTGGAACCTGGGCTGGGCATACGCCGCAGGTGTCGCGATAGCGGCGGCACTGCTCGTAGCGGAGCACATCGTGGTGCGCGGCGGCACCGAGCGCCATGTCCGCATCGCCAGTTATTCCATCAATGAAGTACTGCCGCTCGTCGTGCTGGCCGCGACTGCCCTGGACACCTATCTTCTATAACAAGGAGGCCGCGATGGGACGATATCTGGTGTGCGTTACCGGCGCGAGCGGCTCAGTCTACGGCGCTCGTACCATCGAGGCGCTCATCAAGGCAGGGCACGAGGTGCACGCCGTATTCTCCACCTGGGGTGAAAGCGTCTTTGCCATGGAAACCGGGCTTTCGCTCTACGCCTGGATGGCCGGTGCCGGCCTGGACTCGAACCGGGTCTACGCCGCGGACGATATGGCCGCGCTGCCATCGTCCGGTTCCTGGATGCTGGACGGAACGGTGATAGTCCCTTGCTCCATGAGCACGATCGGGGCAATTGCGTCCGGTGCGTCCACCAACCTGGTGCACCGCTGCGCCGCGGTAGCCCTCAAGGAAGGCCGCCGCCTGCTCATCGTACCGCGCGAGATGCCCTGGTCCCTTGTCGACCTGCGGAACATGACGAGCCTTGCCGAAGCGGGCGCGGCCATACTGCCGGCCAGCCCCGCGTTTTACCACAAACCCGCCACCATCGACGACCTGATAAACTTCGTGGCCGGCAAGATACTCGACCGGCTGGGCGTGGAACATGAGCTGTTTGAGCGGTGGGGCTCCGATAAAGGAGACGAATGAATACATGGTTGCCGCATCACGCGCGACAACCATGCATCAATCCAGCAAATTTTCTTAGGTCAATAGTTATCCATTAACGCGATCAGGTTGACCAGGAATACATAGCCAGTATATGACCTGTTTGGCAAAGCGCTGAAGCCCAGGTGCGCAAACCGCCCCTGCCGTGCAACCGTAAAATAATTTGCGTCGGAGTATTCCCGTTCGAGGAGAGCGCCTTCGGTTATTGCTGCTCCGGCCAGCCTGTAGATGCTGTAGCGGGTGGCTGTATTCTGGTAGCTCATCTGCACGGATGCATTGTGTGTTGGTGTAGCACCACCCGGAATTACCGTACTGTACAGAGGACTATTCCAGACGGTGTTCGATGTCGTCCAAGTGTAACCCAGATAAGTCGTGTCGGTAAAGCTAGCGGCCTGCAAGTAGCCAAGGTTGAGAGGCTTCTGTCCGGCCATGCCCCAGGCCGTCCAGTTTGTATTTACTATGTCGAGTAGCTTGGTACCACCCAGTCCCATGCCTACCAACCCTCGAGAGCCTGCTGGACCCTGAACGAGATTCCTGACTTTGCTCAAATTTCCATACACACTAGTGCCGGGCGTGACAATGGTCGGATCACCCCATATGACATACCGGTAGTACGCTTCATTCGTGCTGCCAGCAACGAAATTTGATGAAACCATGCTCTCTGGAATCAATATCACCTTCCATACTGGCTGGGTTCCGAAAATCGAACTGCCATTTGCTATACTCGTTTCCAGAAGGGTCTTGAAGCTTGTGGCCAAGGCTGTATCAGTGGAATCGCTACTGTTATAAATCACGGTAACGTTGGCGGTCCAACCCGGTACAGAAACTGCGCTGAACGGACCAAAACTGGTTTTTGCAGAGTTGGTAGCACGGACGAAGAAGTACCTTAATTCCCCAGCTGTTGTAGAAGCGGCTGAGGTGAACTCAGCGTAGGTTGCATGCGGATAGGCTGTAGAGGTCGTAGAGTAGATCGATTCTTCTACAGATCCCGGATCAACATTTGGATTAGCTGCCGGGTTGGTAGTCGAGTAGATTCTATAATATAGAGTGTTCCCGGCTTCCTCTATGGTAGATCCGTAAACGTAGGTATAGGTTCCAGCCAAATGACCTTTACGTGCATACAAGGGTGTCGGCACCTCAAGTATTATGGAGTCTGATACCCAACTCGAAAAGTTGCCCGCAGCGTCCTTGACTCTGACAAATAGCGTATGTGTTCCGGGCGACGCACTCAAGTTCCAGTCGGTGCCGACGGGAGTAACGCTTCCGTTCCAGACCGTCGGGGCTCCGTAAGTACTGTTGTAATATTGCTGGTATTCAACCAATCCCGATCCCGATGGGTCGCTAGCAGTAATGGTTAGAGTCGTCTGCATGAACGGCGTGGTAACTGCTCCGCCATTGATGGCCACGGACGTGAGCGTAGGCGCGGTCCTGTCCATGGTGATGCTGTCGGTCGCTACTACGGAGACATTGCCTGCCTTGTCGCGCACCTTGAGCCAGACATTCTTGAGCCCATCGACTGTGTAGGAGTCGACGAGCCAGCTAGTCCGAGCAGCTGAATAAGTTTCCCAGGCTGAGAAACCTGTGGTGCTGCTGGTGTTTGAAGCGCAGAGCTGGTAGATGCCGCTCGTAGCATCACTCGCTGTCGAGTTGAGGGTGACGTAATAGCTGTTGGTGTATGTTGCGCCGCTGTTCAGTACCAGGGAGACAGTCGGCAGTACGGCGTCCAAGACGATGGAATCACTGATATAGTCAAGAATATTGCCGGCATTATCCTTGATCTGGCTCTTGATAGTATACATTGAA
>CAXZAJ010000136.1:0-9781 GCA_964293355.1 uncultured bacterium | reverse complement strand
GTGAAGTAGGGCGAAAAAATCCTGTCCTTGACGTCGTCCGGAATGCCGCAACCATCGTCCCTGACCTGGATTCTACAGTATCGGGATTCAGCCGTTTTGACAAGATCGGCACGTATCCAGATTCTGCCTTTGCCATCGGTCGCGTCGGCCGCGTTGGCGATGAGGTTGCCCAGAGCCTGCTTGAGATACCCCCGGTCAGCCTTGAGTACGATGCCTGGATCAATGGCATCGCAGTCCAGGGTCAGAGCTGGCCAAGAAGCGGAATAGAGGTGGACGGCTTCTTCAACCGTAGGCTTGAGCTCCATCCAGTCTTTCTGCGGCTCGGGCAAACGGGCAAAGTCCCGGAATTCCGTCAGCAGCGATTCCATGTTTGCAGTTTCCTGGATGATGGCTACCATGGATTTCTCGAGGATGTCCTGTGCGCTTTCTGGATTGGCTTTCCATCGTTTGAGCACGCGTTCCGCGGACAGTTTGATGGGCGTGAGCGGATTCCTGAGTTCATGCGCCAGTTTGCGCGCTATGTCCCGCCATGCGCCGATCTTCTCGTTGCGCAACTCGTCGCCCCTGGACCGCTCAAGGTGCTCGAGTACCGTATTGAGCTTCTCAATGAGGTCACCGGCTTCATCGTCTGGTTTGGCGAGGAACGGTGCACGGCGCGCTCCTGAACCAACCCTGGCCAGAGCGTCCGACAGCGCGGTCAGTGGCCTGAGCAGCCTGTCGGTCACACTCAGGGCAAACAGGGCCGCAATCGCGAAGAGTGGTGCCACGAGGCAGGCGGAAAAAAACATCAGATATAAGGGAAAAGAGCCTGCGATGCGCCCGGAACGCTCGAAGGTGGCTACCGCGACCGACATGCCTGATGCGGCTTCCTCTGCTTTCTCGTAAAACTGCAGAGAAACGATGACCGAAACCTGCGAACCCGTAGCGCTTGAACCCGCATCACGTGCGAAATAGCGCGCATAGCTTCTGCCACCGGAGGACAGGCGCGGGAGGAAGCCGCTTTTATCCAGCCCCGAGGTTCTCGCGCTTGCCTTTACGGCCAAATCACCTGCAAACGAAATTGACCGTCCCTCTGAAAACAGCTCCACGGCGCAGATTGATGGATCCCGGGCCGCGAGTCGCACCAGCACGCGAGCGGCGTCCGGGCCGCGGGTGGCCACCATGGCCGCAACGTCGTTTTCTGCGGCGTATTTGAGTTCGGCTTCCTTCTCCGCATAGTAGTCCACAGCAAAATCAAGGCCGTCGGTGAGTGCCTTTCTCACGATGGCGGATTGAGGTGCTTCCATGGCCTGGATCGCCAGCATGCCAAGAAACACCACCGGAGGCACTGCCGCCATGAGGGAAACAGCCAGAAACGAGGCCATTACGCGGCCGCGGAGCCTGTATCCCCATGCTTTTTTCCGGTATTCCTTGACGAAACGTACGGTCGAGATTCCGAGCACGAGGGCCAGCACTGTTGGCGTGATGGCCAGCAAGGTGGCGGAGACTCCTGACTGGATGTCAGGAAACCCGGCCCTGTCATCCATCGCGGTATGTATGTAGGCAAAGGATCCAGCCAGCACGATGGCATAGAGTATGCCAACCACGACGAGATCGGTTGCGCGACGTGACAGGAGGCCGCTGCCTGGCATTACTCCTCTTCGAAGCGGTTCTGGAAGAGCCTGTCTATGGCTTCAGCCGCCTGCACTTCATCCTCGCCATCCGTGATTATCTTTATCTCCGTCTGAAAGCCGGCACCGAGCGTGATGATGCCCATGATGCTTTTTGCATTGATGCGGTCATCACCCTTCTGCAGGTGTATTTTCGATTTGAATTTACCGGCCGTCTGTACGATCAGGGCTGCGGGGCGGGCGTGGATGCCGGCCCGGTTTTTAATGACGGTCATCTTCTCAACCATAGTGAGGTCTCCGATCGTTAACGAGTTAGATTGAATCGTCCCGGCCGAAATATACGTCGCGGGCGTTCTCGCTCTCAAGCCATCTTAAAATATTCTGATTGAATTCCTTGGCGGAATGGTAGCCCATTTTCTTGAGCCGCTCGTTCATGGCGGCGGTTTCTACTATTATAGGTATGTTTCTGCCCGGTTTTACCGGTATGTCCAGCTGTGGAACATGCACTCCGAGTATGTCCTGGGTTTTTTCTTCTGTACGGATGCGGTCGTAGACCTTGGCTGAATCCCATTCTTCCAGGGAACAGATCAGCTGGATCTGCTTTTTGTCCCTGATGGCGCCAACGCCGAACAGGTGGGTGACGTTGATGATGCCCAGCCCGCGGATCTCCATATGGTGGCCGATTACCTTGTTGGCACCGGAGCCCATCAGAATGTTGCCCGATACGCAGCGGATTTCCACCACATCGTCGGCCACAAGCCGGTGTCCACGCTCTATCAGTTCAAGGGCTGTTTCACTCTTGCCTACACCGGATTCGCCCACCAGCAGGATGCCGATGCCATACACTTCCACGAGTACGCCATGGACGCTCGTTTTTGGAGCGAACACGTTGGTCAGCACCCGCATGAGCCGGGACGACAGCTCGGTTGAGGAGAGGTCTGACAACAGAATGGGGCAATCCGCCGCTTCAGCCGCTTCCGCGAACATGGGCGCGGGTGGCTCGCCATTGGCAAAGATGAAGCACGGCATGGGGAACGAGAATATTTTTGAGACGCCTTCATCTTTGCCCTCTGAAGCGAGGAGGTGCAGGTAGGCAGCCTCACCCCGGCCTATCAGCTGGATGCGCTGGTACGCGAAGCTTTCAAAGAAGCCTGAAAGCGCAAGCCCCGGCCTGTTTATGTCCGGGGCGCTGATCAACCTGCCCAGGCCCTTGCGGCCACAGATACAGCGGAGCTCAAGCGCATCGTGTTCCTTGAGGTCAAAGTTGAGGAGATCGAGGACTGTAAAACGCTTGTCTTCCATCGTTCGGGAGCATACCCCGATTCGGGGGGTTGCGCAACGTACTATTACGACCACAGCAGCCTCCGGCCGCGGACCCGCACGTCCGGACCGCTATGTTCAAGGAGGCTTTTAAGAAAGGCCATACTGGAATTTGCGCGTGGGCCCGCCTCGTGAATGCAAGGGGGTCGCTTATCGCTCGCCCCTTGATTCACGGTCGCCCCGCGCACTTTCCATGCGCTGGCCGTTCTGAAACCTTGTTGAGGCGGTCCGGACGTGCTTTTTTTGCATTATCGGAGCCGTAGGATTAGTCAACTGTGATGCTGTTGACGTAGAGGCTTCTACAGCATGCGCGGGTACGCGGCCGGCTTGTGAGTGGGTTAGTTAGTAAGATGCGGAACGGGGGAAATCGGGGGATGCATCTTGGGCATGTGGGGAGGTTTTACGACAGGCGGCGCGGGTACGCGGCCGGCTTTTACGGGGTTGTTAAGTGAGATTCGGAACGTGGGAATCGGGGGATGCATCATGGGCATGTGGGGGGTGATTTAGGGAATTCCCTTGTGCTATCAGGAGGGATGGGTTAGTGTTTTACTTGGCTTTATGTCCACAAGCTCTAATCCGGGTGAACTGGTGGGGTGTTGGTGGTGTCTGGATTGAATCTGACAGGAGTGTGCGATGACACTGAAAAAGACGTTCATGCTGACTATTGGCCTGGTTGCTCTGTTTTCGGCATTGCTCGTGTTCTCGTACACGAAGCTCGTAACGTCTCAGGCTGAACTCCTTCATGCCTATGAGTATGAAAAAGATGCAATTATCTTGTCTAACACGATGACTCAGAGCTCGGAGAACCTGACGAACAGCATCAGACTGTATGCGATGACAGGAGACGCCGCGTACCGGGATAGTTACTTCAAAACGCTCGATATCTACGATGGAAAAGTGGCTCGTCCCGACGGTACCGTCCAGTCGTTCTCCAGCATGGTGGAGGCCATGAACCTGACTGCCGAGGAGCGTGACAATATCCTCAAATCTGGCGAGTATTCCATGGGTCTGGTGACGCTCGAAACAGAGGTTATGGACTATGTAGACCAGTGGCTCGTGAATAATCCGTTTGAGGTGTACATAACGGCGTACGATCCGGAGCTCCGGCAACAGCAGGTCAGGCTGTTCAGCAGTGAATACATGAATGAGATCGATAAAATCATGGAACCCGTAGCCCGGTTCCAGAGCCTGCTGATGCAAAGGGTTGCCCATCGGGTAGAGGCTTCATTGACGGTGGCCAATGCCATGAAACTCCTTTTCATCGTATCCATGGCTGTACTCGTACTCTTTGTTGTCCTGGTGCTTGTTTTCCTGAGCAGGTCAATTACCGGAAACCTCAAGCGGGTAGTCCAGGTCATAGAGAAAATTGCCGTAGGTGACATCTCTGACCGTCTGGTTTCTTCTACGCGCAATGAGTTCGGTTTCATGGCCACATCCATCAACACGATGGCAGAGACAATCGGGCTGGTGGTAGGCGAGGCCCGGATGCTCAGCGAAGCAGCCGTTGAGGGCCGGCTTTCCACGCGGGGCGATGAGGAAAAATTCAAGGGCGGCTTCCATGACATCGTACAAGGCGTCAACAAGACCCTTGACGCGGTCATCGGGCCGCTCAATGTGGCTGCCGGTTATGTTGACCGCATTTCCAAAGGAGACATCCCTCCAAGAATCACCGATAATTATAATGGCGACTTCAACATCCTCAAGAACAATCTGAACATCTGCGTGGACGCTGTCATTGCACTGGTGGATGATGCCGGCATGCTGGCCCAGGCAGCCGTGGAGGGGCGGCTCCAGACCCGTGCCGACGCTACCAGGCATCAGGGCGACTTCAGGAAGATCGTTGACGGCGTCAACAAGACGCTCGACCTGGTAATAGACCCCATCAACGAGACTATAGCCATCCTGAAGCGCATGGCCGAGGGCGACCTGACCGCCACCATGACCGGCGCCTACAAGGGTGACTTTGACGTGCTCAAGACGGCGCTCAACGATACGCTCGCGGCAATCAATGATCTCCTCGGACAGGTTACCAAGGCCGTGGATCAGGTAACCTCCGGTTCGCAGCAGGTGTCCCAGGCCAGCCAGTCGCTGTCCCAGGGCGCTACCGAGCAGGCCAGTTCGCTTGAAGAGATAACTTCATCGATCACCGAGGTCGCGGGGCAGACGAAACAGAACACCGAGAATGCCACGCAGGTAAACGGCCTGGCCAGGAAGGCGCGCGACGATGCCGAGCAGGGCAATGCTCAGATGAAGGATCTCGTCTCTGCGATGAGCGACATCAACAGCTCTGCCGAGGAGATCCGCAAGATAGTCAAGGCGATAGACGACATTTCCTTCCAGATCAACCTGCTGGCGCTCAACGCCAACGTCGAGGCGGCCAGGGCCGGCAAGTACGGCAAGGGCTTCGCGGTGGTAGCCGAGGAAGTGCGCAACCTGGCCGTCCGGTCCGCCGGTTCCGTGCTGGAGACGACTAAAATGGTGGACGAGGCCATCAGCAACATCGGCAGGGGCAACGGCCTCGTGGAAGTAACCGCGAAACAGCTGCAATCAATCGTCGGCGGCGCTGCCCAGGTGGCCAGCCTTGCTGAAGAAGTGGCGGTCGCTGGCAAGGAGCAGTCTCAGGGGCTGGAACAGATCAGCACCGGGCTCAACCAGATAGACCAGGTTACGCAAGCCAATACGGCCAGCGCTGAACAAAGCGCCAGCGCAGCCGAGGAACTGTCCAGCCAGTCGCAGCAACTCAAGGCGATGCTCGCCAGGTTCAGGCTGGCTGCCCGTGAACAGGCGCTGACCAACGACGACGTGACGCGTATGCTGCAGACCGAGTTGGGCAGGCAGGGCCTGGCCAGACGATCCGGCATTACATTGAGGCGCGACTAGACGATCTTGGCGAGGGTGGCCAGAAGTTCTTCTTTCTTGAAGGGTTTTACAAGGAAGGCCTTTGCACCGAGTGACAGAGCCTTTTCCTGAAGTTCCTTTTCGTCCTGGGTCGTCAGCATGACGACCGGAATCTTCGAGATTGACGCAGATTTGGCCTTGGCTTCAAGGAACTCGATGCCGTTCATTTCAGGCATGTTGATGTCCAGCATCACGAGGTCTATGCCGCCGAGCATGGCCTTTTCTATGCCGATGCGGCCGTTTTCTGCTTCCTCGCAGGTATAACCGGCAGCGCCAAGGGCGATTGAAACGATTTTGCGCATCGTGGTGGAATCGTCGACTATCAGGGCTTTCATACTAGTACCTCCTGGATTGCTTCCTTCTCGCCTTTCGTGTGGGCAAGCGAGAGCAGGCGTTTCCGTAATTCATTGATTTGAGACTGGTCGGGCTTTGCAATCGGCGCTCCATCAGCCGGTTGCGCTATTTTAATTATTTTACCACGTACTTCTGATACCATGCCTTGCACGCCTTCAACCATCTGCCGCGTGATGTCCTGGAACTGCAGCGACTCGAGCACCCCGTCCAGGTCCCGGTTCATGGTCTCCACGACCTGTTCTATATCGCGGGACAGGGCCACGCTGGCATTGCTGATGGTCAGCAACGATTCTATGGCTTTTTCCTCATCCTGGATTCCGCGTTCCACTTCCTCGGCAACCACCGAGGAGTCCTTGACGGATTTCTCCACCAGCGACTCGTTGAACTTCTTGAAGCGTCCCAGCAGCTCTGAGACCCGTTTTGAGAAGACGGCCGTCTGGTCGTTCAGGTTCCGCAGCTCGTTGACTATGACCTTGAAGCCATTGCCCTGCGAGCCTATCCGCGCGGCTTCTATGGCCATGTTGAAGGCGATAAGCCTGGAGCGCTCGGTTATCTCGCCGATTTCAGCCAGCAGTTCCATGCCGGAGGTGAGTTCCTTGCCCAGGGCCTGCAAGCCCGCTGCGGCATTCTTGTCGTGCTTGCGCATGTCGGCCAGCGCGACCCGAACCCTGGTGATGGTCGCCTTTGCGTTGTCCGCGAGAGTAGTGATGGTGGACGAGGTCGCGGCATCGCCATGCGCTGTGGCCGCGGATTTCGAGGCCTTCTCTGACTGGTCACGGAGGGCTATGAGTCTGTCCATCAACGCGAATACAGCCGCTTCTGTTTCTTCAGGTACCTTTCCGAGCAGGGCGTCGGCATATTTCAGTTCCAGGAGGGCCAGGGGGACGCTGGATATATCGATGGCTCTAGCCTCATCGACAGCCGGTTCCGGTGCGGCCAGTGCATAGTCTGGTTCTGCGGGTACCGGCGTGGCCGGTGTTTCTGGCAGTACCTGGTGCAAGTTGTGATCAGATCCTGTCGTGTGGCTAGCGTGCGAAGCCCGGCTGGACCACAGCCCCGCACCGGTCGCGCATGCGGCTGCGATGATCGATAGTGAAATCGGAATGATTGCGCCTGTACCGAGGGCTATCGTCGTAGCAGCCCCAAGCGCGGAGAGCGCTGAGATATATGGTATGGAAGTGCCCATTTTCATAGAGAGCACTCTAGAACAGAATTCGTCCGGCCACAAGTAAGAGAATCAGCGATACGAATAAAAAATGCAGATTAATGCTTGCAAAATTGACCAAGTGCGTTTACTGTTTCAAGCGGCGCAATTATCTCTATATACTCTATTTTGGGTAAATTACTAATGAAGCACGTAGACGACGAGACCCGCGAAATTCTTGAATCCTTCATAGCCGAGGCGTACGAACGGCTCGACGACGCGGAGACGGTTCTGTCCAAGGCGGGATGTGAAGCCGAATCTGAATGCCTTGGCACCGTATTCAGGCTTTTTCACTCCGTCAAGGGCAGCGCCGCCTTCCTGGACCTCAACAGCGTACGGGAACTCACCCATGAGGCCGAGACGCTGCTTGAAGTACATATAAAGGGTGGCATTACCGTCACGAATGACAGCCTCGATGTGATATTCCAGACCATCGACATGCTGCGTACCCTCGTCAAGACGGTGCAGTCGGAATTCAGCGATGAAGGCCATGCCGAACAGGTGGCCGCGCAGATAGTCGTTGTGCGGTCCTGCATCGAGACGCTCCGTTCCGGGATGTCTGCTCAGTGTTCTGACCGCGAACCTTCCGCG
The DNA here is from genome assembly GCA_964293355.1 of uncultured bacterium. Taxonomy (GTDB): domain Bacteria; phylum Spirochaetota; class Spirochaetia; order Treponematales; family UBA12059; genus SZUA-370. The sequence continues at coordinate 1,804 of CAXZAJ010000136.1, read as the reverse complement.
GCGACTCCGCAGGAGTCCGCGCAGCCAACCGCCCCGCAGGAACCGCAACTCTACAATGAGATAATCCTCAACGAACTGGTTACCCGCGACATGACGGAGCGCTTCCTGGTGGAGAGCACCGACCTGGTTGACCGTCTGGAATCCGACGCGCTCGGCCTGCTGGCCTCGCCCAATTCTGCTGAAGATGTCCACGCCATGTTCCGCGCCGTTCATACCATCAAGGGCAATGCCGGTTTCTTCGGGTACGAACTGCTCGAGAGCATGTGCATGGGCGCTGAATCCCACCTTGATCAGGCCAGAAAAGGCGCGGTGCCCACCAATGAGGCTTTCATCAATGCCACCTTGTCCCATGTGGACGCCATACGCAGGGCCATCAAGACCGTCGTCATCTATGATGAACCACCGGTCAGGACCGCGGAAAGCCAGAGCGAACCCGTAGCAACCCTGCTGGAACCTCCCCTCGTCGGTGCCTCCGCAACTCCGGAGGTCGAATCACCAGAGAGCGGTACTACAATGACGGCCCCGGATGCCGCTACCGGCATCAACGTGTACCGGCCCCTCGGCGAGATCCTCGTCGATATGGGCGCCGCCGATGCCGCAGCCATACAGTCTGCGTTGGAGATCCAGGAGAAGCCCCTGGGCGAACTGCTGGTGGAATCTGGCGCGGCAAGCCGCGAGAACGTTACCAAGGCGCTTGAAAAGCAGCGGAGCCTGGAGGCCAAGCCCTCAGAACCCGCCGCGGAAGAAGTCCAGCGCAAAGAGATACGGGTGGATACCGCCAAGCTGGACAAGCTCTTTGACCTGGTAGGGGAGCTGATAACCGCGGAGGCCATGGTCGTCAACAGCCCTGACCTCAAGGGCCTCAAGCTGGACCACTTCGAGCGCTCGTACAGCGCGCTCAACAAGATAAGCCGGGAAATCCAGGAGACCACCATGGCCATCCGGATGATCCCGATGGATGGTCTCTTCCATAAGATGACGCGCCTGGTGCGCGACCTGTCACGCAAGTTCGGCAAGCCGGTGGACTTCCGCGTGTCCGGCCAGGATACCGAGATGGACAAGAATGTCATCGAGCAGATATCCGATCCGCTGGTGCACATCCTGCGCAACTCCATAGACCATGGCCTGGAGTTCCCGGCCGAACGAAAGGCCGCAGGCAAGACTGAAGCCGGTACCGTTACCCTCGATGCCCGCTACGAGGGCTCGGAGATATGGGTAAGCATCAAGGACGACGGCAAGGGCCTCAACAAGGAAAAGATACTCGCCAAGGCGACCGAACGCGGGCTCCTGAAAGTAGACCCTGCGACGCTCGAGGACAAGGACATCTGGGCCTTCATCTTCGAACCCGGGTTCTCCACGGCTCAGGTCGTGTCCGAAGTCTCAGGCCGAGGCGTGGGCATGGACGTGGTTCGCAAGAACCTGGACCGCATCCGCGGCGCCGTGGACGTGCGTTCGGTGCCGGGGCAGGAAACGGAATTCGTCCTGCGCATTCCGCTGACCATGGCCATCATAGAAGGCATAACGGTTCGCGTCGGACCCAATTACTATTCCATACCGCTTAACGACATTCTGGAGTTCTTCAAGGCAAAGCCAGACCAGATAACCCGCACCGCCGATGGTGGCGAGGTCATCAGCTTGCGTGGCGAGATCCTGCCTTTGGCCAAGCTCTGGCAGGTTTTCGAGATAGAAGGCGCCATGGAGAAGCCGGAAGACGGCATCCTGCTCGTGGTGAACGCCGGCGGGCGCAAGGCCGGGCTGCTCATCGACGAAGTGCTGGGCAACCAGCAGATCGTCATCAAGCCGC
>CAXZAJ010000135.1:0-9809 GCA_964293355.1 uncultured bacterium | reverse complement strand
GGGCGCACCCGCCGCCGGGGGCAGGCTCAAGGCGGCCGCGCCCGAGTCAGACGGCGATGTCCCCGCTATTTCCCATGGAGGCACCATCCAGTGGCTCGTCCGCGTGACGTTTGGCTGCCGGTTCTGGATGCCACTCTTTACCACGGGCAACTGCGGCATCTTCGAGTTGCACGTGGCGCCCACGGGCCCAGGGCTGCCGGCGTACCTGCAGTGGCGTGACACCACCCGGCGGCCGGAAGGCAACGCCACGAGCACCCCGCCCGTGTTCTAGCCGCCGGTCAGTTGAAGTTCTGGGGATCGGACTCGAAATTCTCCCAGAGCGGTTCATCGGGCGGCGGGTCGGCGATGATGTCGACGCGATGCCTGTCTGGCAGGTTGAACGTCAGCGCGCGCGCATGCAGCATTATCAGGCCGTTGTGGGTGGACCGGCGCGCGCCGTACTTGAGGTCTCCGCTTACCGGAAAGCCCGCCGCTGACAGTTGCGCCCGTATCTGGTGCGCCTTGCCCGCTACCGGCGATACCGCCACCAGGAAGTGATGGTCGCTCCAGCCCACGATTTCATACGTCAGTTCGCCCAGTTCGCCGTCAACATCGCTGTCTATCGGCAAAGCCTTGGCCTGGTTGCTGTTGGGGTCATGGATCAGACGGTGGCGGAGCGTACCCGAGGCTGGCTCAGGTGCACGCTCCGTGACTGCCCAGAACGTTTTTGCCACTCGGTGGTCGCGGAACGCTTCAGACAGCTCGGTATGGTAGTGGCGCGTCTTGGCAAACGCGACGGCTCCGCTCGTGCGCCGGTCAAGCCGGTGTACCGGTTCCACGAATTTCCCCGGGCGCAGCTCAGCCACGAAATCCTTCAGCGAGGAATCACCGCTCTTGTCGGGCAGCACGGGAACCGCCGCGAGCTTGTTTACGACGACCAGATCGCCGTCTTCGTATATAACGTCAAAAATGCCGGACATAGTAGTTATATTACTATGCCCGGCCTTCGTTAGACTACGGAAAAAATGATTAACTGTTCAAGCGGTTTTTTTGGCAATGTTGACGCGGACGATCTGGGATACTACGCCCGCAGCTATCATGCCAAGCCCTATGAGGTCGGTGAAGGCCCCAGGGTACACCATCAACACACCGCCTGCCGCCATGATGATTCGTTCCCACACGAGTGATCTGCATACCAGATAGCCCATGATACCTGAGGAGACTCCTATGATTCCTATCATGGAAGTAACGACCATGAGGATGCCGGCTCCGAGGGTAACATCGATCATGAGCATCATCGGATTCATGACAAATATGTACGGCACGAGGAAGGCGGCTATGGCCAGTTTTGAAGCCTGGAAGCCCGTTTTCATGGGATTGGCTTTGGCAATGCCCGCTCCCGCGAACGCCGCGAGCGCTACCGGTGGTGTAACGTCCGCGATGATGCCAAAGTAGAACGCGAACATGTGCGCCGGCAGGATTATCGATACCGCATCTACGGGCAGATCGGGGAATTTCTGCCTGAGTATCATAATGATGGCAGGTGCTGCTATCGTAGACGTGATGATGTAATTTGCCGTCGTAGGGATGCCCATGCCCAGGATGATGCTCGTTATCATGGTAAAGACGAGCGTCAGGATCAGGTTGCCCTGTGCAATATCGACGAGGACCGCTCCGAGTTTGAGCCCAAGGCCCGTCTTCGTGACCACGCCGATGATGATGCCGGCGCAGGCCGTTGCCGCGAGCACGCCGATAGCGCCTCTGGCTCCGGATTCCAGTCCGCCGACAATTTCTCTGGCACCGAGATTTGGCTTTTTCTTCAGCAAGGCAAAACCAAGGAGCACGATGGCCAGAACCGCCATGGCACCGAGGGGGGTCATCTCGGTAAGGTATTTTACGGCACCATCGGCTCCGAATTCGCCGACATTGAATATCGGTTTCATGACGGCGAACAGCACGATCATGCCGCCTATCGGTAAGGGAGCCCACCAGCCGAGTACGGCCGCAGCAATGGACAGCACGATGGCATAGAACGCCGCGAGCATCGGCGTATAGCCGGTTACGAGCAGCCACACGATGCCGATCAGTGGAAGCATCAGGTATCCGCGTCCAAAGAAGATCTCCTTGAGGTTAGGCAATTCTTCTTTGGTCATGCCGCGCAGACCCAGTTTCTTGGCTTCGAAGTGTACACCTGCCCAGACGCCAAAGTAGTAGAGCAGAGCGGGTATGACTGCGGCACCGATGATCCTGACATAGGGGATGTTGGTCATCTCGGCCATCAGGAAGGCGGCCGCACCCATGATCGGCGGCATCAGCTGGCCGCCGGTGGATGCGGTTGCTTCAACGGCGCCGGCGAATTCTGGCGAATAGCCGAGCCTTTTCATCATCGGGATCGTAAACGACCCTGTGCCCACGACGTTGGCTACGGAACTGCCCGATACCGTGCCCATGAGGCCGCTGGAGAGCACCGCCACCTTTGCGGGACCGCCGGAAGCGCGTCCGGCTATGGAGTTTGCCAAGTCTATGAAGTACTGGCCTAGCCCGGTTTTCTCCAGGAAAGAACCAAAGAGTATGAACAGGAAGATGAAGGTGCTCGATACGCCCAGCGGGATGCCGAAAACGCCTTCAGTGGTATAGTACAGGTGCTGTACCAGATCTCCCACATCAACGCCGCGGTGAGCCAGTTTGCCGGGAAGATAGGGCCCGACGAATGCGTAGAGTATGAACGTACTTGCAATTATTACGATCGGGAGGCCTACGATGCGGCGGGCTGCCTCAAGCACAAGCAGGATGCCCAGGACGCCGACGATCATATCGGGGGTGGTAGCCGTTCCGGCACGCTTTACGAGTTCACCGTAGTTGGCGATTATGTACATCGGCGTGAGGGCGCCCAGCACGGCAAGCCCCAGATCAAGCGGATGCAGCTTGTTTTTTGACCATTTCTTGCTCATCGGGTACAGGAGGTACACCAGCGCCATGCCGAACGAGAGATGGATGGACCGCTGTATCATCGCATCGAGCACGCCGAAAATCGCCGTATAGAGCTGGAAGCACGAGAATGTAATCGCAATTGCCGCTACGACCTTTGCCATGATGCCGGTATAGCTCCGGTAATCTGATTCCTTGTCGTACTTTTTAAGAATTTCCTGGGTGTCCACGCTAGCTTCAGCGAGGGCTTCCTTTTTTTCAACCTCATTCATGGGTCTGACTCCTTGGTGAATCGCTATGGCCTTGGTCTGTTTTTGTACTTGTCCGAGGGCTTGGGGCATATCTTTTTGCAGCGCTGAAAACGAGCAGGCCTGAAACCGGAGCCCAGCTGGTCAGTGGCCGTTCCTGCTCTCCTATCCTCAGCAGATGACCTGCCACAGGCGACACGCGGACCGCAACCTCTGGAAACCGCCTGTACGGTCTCGTGACAAACCGACCGTTTTCAATGGAAAATCCATCTTCGTCGCCCGAGGGCATACCCGTAGACAGCTGATCGAAGCGTTCGCGTACGAGCGTTATGCTCCCGTCATCGTTGGCAATGAACTCTTCGTCAACGGTTGAAAGGTTTACGGAATGGACGAAGGAGATGGTAAATCCATACTGTACTGGGATGCTCGCCGCCAGAATGCCCGATTCATCAAATATTCTCAGGGTCGGCGCGGGGCCAGCCCACCGAAGTATAGAGGCCGCGCACGCGAGCATGACGGCTACGCTTCGGATGCTCATCGGTCTGAAGAAGAAAGGCGAGCCGTGGGGCCCGCCTTTCGTACTCAGGATGCTTTACTTGGCAGCCTTGCCGTAGAACTTCTCGGCTCCAGCGTGCAGGGGCAGTGACATGCCGGCCTGGGCCGTTGCGAGGCTGATCAGGGCGCCAGCCTTGGCATGGGCCGCGGTCAGGCGCTCGTTGCCGGTCTTGGCGAACATGGTCTGGAGCATCTTCTCCACGGTACCGGCATCGAGCTTGGCCGAGACGGCGAGCATGGCCTGGACCGCTACGGTCTGGGTGTCCTTGTCCACGCCCTTGTAGGTGCCGGCGGGGATCATGGTCTTGGTGTAGAAGGGATAGGTGGCCTGGAGTTTTGCCGCGATCGCATCGTCGATGGCAACCACATTGATCGGCTTGGAAGCGGAGATGTCCTGGACAGCGGCGGTCGGGTGACCGGCGGTGAGGAAGGCGGCGTCCACGTTGCCGTCCTTGAGGTTGCTGGCTGCTTCGTTGAACGACAGGTACTGGACCTGAATGTCGGCATAGGTTACGCCTGCGGCGGCCATGATCTGGCGGGCATTGGCTTCAACGCCTGAACCGGCTGCGCCGACAGCGACTTTCTTGCCCTTGAGGCCAGCGACATTGGTGATGCCGGAATTGGCGAGGACGATGAGCTGGCAGGTCTCGGGATACAGGATGGCCAGGCCCTTCATGTCGGGGAACGCCTTGTCCTTGAACAGCTCAAGGCCGTTGACGGCGTAATAGGCGATGTCGTTCTGTACCATGATGACGTCGGCCTTGGCGTCGCGCAGCAGGTTGACGTTGGCGACGGAAGCGCCTGTGGCTTGAACAGAAGCGTTCATGCCCTTGATGCCTTCATTCCAGATGGTTGCCATGGCGCCGGCCAGCGGGTAGTAGGTACCACCGGTTCCGCCGGACGCGATTGATACAAATGCTTGTTTCGGGGCTCCGCAGGATGCGATGAGCGCAACCAGAGCGAAGGCTACGAGTACCAGACTAAGCTTCTTCATTGATGTCCTCCTTGAAATTGTCCACGCCGGTAAACGGATTGAGTCCACTACCATGGGCGAGACGAGACAGTGTAGCCTTGATGTAGAACATAAGCAAGTTATTTATCGGATACAGGGTTTCATTGCGGCGTCTTGTTCTTCCGGGTATACTGGGGGCCGGAGGATTTATATGCCCCTCGCTACAAACATAGACATAAACCTGGATAATTTGAACGAGATAATCGCTGGCACCGTTCCGGACCAGGACCGGCAGGCCGTGGTCCGAACCGCTTTCTACAATAGACTTGCGCTCCTGGCCCACCGGATGTATGGAGGCAAGCTCCAGACCGCGCCACGTTGTGGTGTCTGGGGACCCGCATGGTTTGGCGTCTGGTATACGCCTGGCGTTTCAGCCGTTTCAACGGCGATACGCGACGACAATGCCGAGTCGTTCGAGTTGTCTGGCCGGGGCAACACCGTGGCCGTGGTCTCGGATTCCACGCGGGTGCTCGGCGATGGCGACGTGACACCACCCGGAGGTTTGGGCGTCATGGAGGGCAAGGCCTTCCTGATGAAATACCTGGGGGGCGTCGATGCCGTTCCCCTCTGCGTCGACTCGCGCGGTCCGGATGGCAAGAATGACCCCAACCGCCTTATCGATTTCGTCAAGATGGTCAAGCACAGTTTTGGCGCCGTCAATCTTGAGGACATCAGCCAGCCCAACTGCTACCGCGTGCTGGACGGGTTGCGGGATTCCTGCGGCATTCCGGTATGGCACGATGATGCGCAGGGTACCGCCTGCGTAACGCTTGCGGGGCTCCTCAACTCTCTGGAGCTTGCCGGCAAGAAGCTTTCCGACGCACGTATCGTCCTCCTGGGGGCCGGCGCCGCCAACTCGACGATTGCCCGCCTGCTCATCCAGGACGGCGCTGATCCCGCAAGGCTTGCCCTGTTCGACAAGGCTGGCGGACTGCATCCGGGCCGGGGAGACCTGGAAAACGATCCTGACTCCTACCGCCAGTGGGACCTTGCCCGCCGGACAAATCCTGACCGCTTCGCGGCTCCCGCCGATGCGCTCAAAGGCGCGGACATCCTCGTGGCGTTGTCCACTCCCGGGCCTGATGTCGTCAAACGGTCCTGGATCCGTTCCATGGCGAACAAAGCCATCGTGTTCGCCTGCGCCAATCCGGTACCGGAGATCTGGCCGCACGCCGCGCTGGAAGAAGGTGCCTTCATCGTTGCCACCGGCCGCGGCGACTTTCCCAACCAGGTCAACAACTCGGTCTGCTTTCCTGGCATCCTCAAAGGCGCGCTGCTTTCACGCGCCACGGGCATCTCCGACGGCATGGCTATCCGCTGCGCCCGGTCCATCGCGGCGTTCGCGCGTGAGCGGGGCATCGACCCGACCCATATCATGCCAAGCATGGAAGACGAGGGGCTGTTCGAGCGCGAAGCGGCCGATGTTGCCGATCAGGCCGCCAAGGAAGGCCTGGCCCGTTCGCCCATGAGTCCGGAACGGGTATGGGAAAAGACGCACGTAGACATAATCGCGGCGCGGAAGATGTTCAGGGACATGACTGATTCAGGTGCCATCGAACCGCCCCCTCAGGCCATGCTGCAGGAAGCACTGGCCTGGGCTCTGGGCCGTTAGCGGCGGGCTGTACTAGAAGCTGGCCAGCGAGTACACGCCGACCAGCAGTTCCACCAGGGCGAGGTCGGAATCGACCCCGTCCTGGGCACGGAGCTGATCTACATACCAATAGAAGATACCGAGCCTGGGGTCGATACGGAACACGTATTCTATGAAGCCGTCTGTTCCCGGGGTTTCTCCGAACAGCAAGCCTGCCGCCGAGTCGGCCACGGCGACGAAAGCCGGAACGGCATTGCGGTAATCCTCGGCGGCTATCATTCCGACGAACGACTCCAGCAAGGCCAGCGCTTCAGCCTTTTTCTGTTCATCCTTGCCGTCCACCCAAGTCTTGGTAACGAGCAGGCGAACATTGTCACGGAAGACTTCAAGCAGGTGAGACCGTTTTGCTTCAAGGTCTCCCGCGCTACCGTGCACGTATTTTCTGAAGGCTCCCTCGCCTCCGATGAGGTCGGCAAGCGCAGACCCGTACTCGCGCCGCAACACGGCGTTGTCCGTTCCAGTGAGGAGTGGGAAGAGCTCAAAAGCAGCTTTCTCGACGTCAAGGTCCGCCGGATCCTCGACTGCATACACGGGTGCGACCATGCTGGTACCATGTCACGCCCTCCGTAGCTTTGTCAACAATAGTGCCTTGATCCGGTTGGGCAGGGGGTGGCCCATGTTGAAAACCTCGGCTGTTCCGGTTACGATTATAGCTAGGGGACGGCTATGGTTCCCATCACCTGACGCCGGGAAGGCCACTATGAATGACATCCTTGTCCACTCCGAGGCAGTCTTGGGTTACGGTTTCGTATCCGCCAAGTATCTCGGAAACGGAGAGACCGAGTATCGCCTGCGCAATGAACAGCAGGGCAAACCGGTAGACTCCTACCGCCTGCTTCGCCATCTCGATGTAGAGATCCTCATTAAAAATGGTAACCGTTGTTCCGACTGGGGCAAGATACTCGTACGGGAACCCTTTGATGCGACGCTCATCCGCAACAGCGAGTTTGCGGGGCTGGTGCGCATAGGCCGGCTCGAGCGGGTCGTGCTGGAGCATCACGACATGATGATACCGGCCGGCATCACCGACTCGCGCATCATTTCCTGCGACATAGGCGATGAATGCGCCTTGCACGCCTGCAACTATCTTGCCCACTACATAGTAGGCGATCGATGCATACTCATGAACAACGATGAGATCCATGTCTCGGATCACGCAAAGTGGGGCAATGGCGTCGTCAAAGAAGGCGAGTCCGAAGACGTGCGCATATGGCTGGACCTGATGAATGAGGCCGGGGGCCGTTCTGTGCTGGCTTTCGACGGCATGATATGCGCCGACGCGTACCTGTGGGCCAAGCGCCGGGAAGATTCCCTGCTCATGGAACGCTTCAAGGAAATGACCGAGGCCGCCTTCGAGCACAGACGCGGTGAGTACGGCATCATCGGCTCGGGCTGCGTCCTCAAGAGCAACCACATCGTCAAGGATGTCAGGATTGGCGAATGTGCCTACATAAAGGGCGCAAACAAGCTCAAGAACCTCACGATCAACTCCAGCGAGACCGAGCGCACGCAGATAGGCGAGGGCGTGGAACTCGTCAACGGCATCATTGGTTATGGCTGCAGGGTATTCTATGGTTGCAAGGCTGTCCGTTTTGTCATGGGCACGAACTCGGCGCTTAAGTACGGTGCGCGGCTTATCCACTCGGTACTGGGTGACAATTCCACCGTTTCTTGCTGCGAAATCCTCAATAACCTGATTTTTCCCGCCCACGAGCAGCACCACAATACCAGTTTCCTGATTGCCGCCCTCGTCAGGGGGCAGTCGAACATGGCCGCTGGCGCGACCATCGGCTCGAATCACAATTCAAGGGCCAACGATGGCGAGATCGACGCGGGCCGCGGTTTCTGGCCTGGCTTGTCTACCTCGGTCAAGCATAGTTCACGTTTCGCTTCATATTGCCTTCTTGCCAAGGGTGACTACCGTTTCGAGCTTGATATTCCATTCCCGTTCGCGCTGGTCGCGGATGATGCTGCCAACGACAAGCTGGAGATACTGCCGGCCTACTGGTGGATGTACAACATGTACGCGCTCCTGCGTAACGAAGCAAAATTCTCGGCCCGTGACAAGCGCCTGAGCAGGTCCCAGAATATAGAATTCTCACCATTCGCACCGGATATAGCCGAGGAATGCTTTTCTGCTCTCGCGTTGCTGGAACGGTACACCGGCCGGGCCTGGTACCAGGCAACGGGTGGAGCCGAAGCGGTCGTGGAAGGTTCAGATGACGTATTGGTCCGCACCAAGGGCAAGGAACTGCTCGTTGGTGCCAAGGAAGAAATAGACGCGATCGAGGTACTGGGTTTTGGCATTGAGAATTCAAGTCGCAGGGTAATCATCCAGAAACCGCGTAGGGCGTACAAAGCCTACCGGCATCTCCTGCGCTGGTATGCCATGCGCGTGCTCATCGCGTACTTTGCCGAACGCCCCGACGCAACCTTCCAGGATGCCTCGGATGTGCTCTCCGGGCCACGCGTCCGCGAATGGGAAAACCTTGGTGGACAGCTCGTACCACGTGAAAAGGTAGAGTCCCTTGTTACTGACATCAGGGACGGTACGATTCATAGCTGGGATGAAGCCCATGAGGAGTATGCGCGGCTCTGGGTCGAGTATCCCCTGGACAAGGCCCAGCATGCATGGGGCACCCTGTGTTCGCTCCTCGACGTTGCTGACCTGCAAGAACCCGCTTTTGCCAGGGAAGTGGCCCGCTTCATGGATACGACGCGCTTCATTGAAGAGCAGGTGTACCTGACCCGCCGCAAGGACTATGCCAACGGTTTCCGCAAGGCCACCTTCCGGGGCGAAGAAGAGATGCACGCGGTGCTCGGCATGCCGGAGTCAAACTCCTTCATCAAGCAGACCCGGGCCGACATGGAACGCTGGCGCGCCAGGGCCGACGCGCTGCTGGGGCGACTTGCTGCCGAGTAGGGTGTGGCTCGAGGACCGGAGTTTTGGGCACAGAGACACGGAGAAGATGAGGAAAGAAAGTCAAGAAATATAAGAAAGATGGCCACGGAGACACGAAGGCACGGAGAGGAAGGAGAAGATAAGGGTTTTAAAATTCCTTTATCTTGTACATCTCTTTTCTTATCCTGATCATCCTGTTAAATCTTGTATAAAGACCAAGAAGTACAGGATGTACATGATGAAATCGAAGAGATATACAAGATGAGGAGCGGAAAGGACAAGAGCTTTAAAATTCCTTTATCCTGTACATCTCCTTTTCTTATCCTGATCATCCTGTTTCTATTGTATATATGCTCGGTTTTCATTTCGGTCAGGTATATCCGTGTGAATTTAAAAGGCCAGGATTCGGGGTAACCGAACCTGGCTTTTGCATTTGAGGAGTGTAAGACGTTACGGAGTTGTCGCTAACAGTATCTGGCCGCTGGTCGTAGCATCGGCGGTAACGTCGGCGTCAGCGGGCTGGGCTTCCACGGG
>CAXZAJ010000134.1:0-9836 GCA_964293355.1 uncultured bacterium | reverse complement strand
ACTGGGGCTTTATCAACGAAGACGGTAATCACCCCGGCAAGGGCATCTATGCCGGCTGGGATGATTTTATCGCTGAAATTCAGCGCAAAGCCGGTAAAAAAGCGATTGACCAGCCGCAAGTGCAGGCGCAGCCGGTGATTCTGCCGCCAGAACCGCCGCCCTGATAGCCGCCCGATGTGGGACCGCTGGAGGGGCCACGGTATCCGCCCACACGCCCTACGACGCGGGGACCGGTACCAGCCGGACGAGTGGTGTGACCACTGGGAGAGGCTGGACGAGGTTCAGTGGATGCTGCTGGTCTTGGAGCATGTTCCTGGGGGGCCGTTTTAGGAGTATCGGCGTGTACTGCGTCTACAGGATGAGCAGCCGCCGCGTGGCCCTGATCATCGGATTTATCCTGATGATGGGCTACGACCCTGGCGGCCGGTTTCCTGGGAAGCGGTGCAGCCGCGGGACTGCCGGATTCCGGGCCCGCGACTACCGTGGCAGGAGCACTGCCAGCGCCAGGAGCCACGGGCTTCTTCTTGACGACGACGACCTTCCGTTTTTCCGCTGAAACAGCGGCGGGAGCGGGAGCAGGCTCGACAGTTTCATCAGCGGGCTTGGGTTTCGCCTGTTTGATGAGGACGGGCTTAGGTTTATTCTCGTTATTATCGGACATAGCTCACCTTCAGGATTCCTGGTCTTCCGCGTCCTCGTCCTCGTACTCGAAGGACAGGGCAACCCCGCATTGCGGGCACTGGGTCATATCGGGGGTTACGAGTGCACGACAATCGGGGCATTCATACACCTCTGCTTCAGCCTCTTCGGCTTCGGCTTCAACGGCTGCCACCGGCTCGGGCTCTTGCTCGAACTCTTCCTCGATGACCTCGATGTTCTCTTCTATGATACGGCGTACGGAATCCAGTGCTTCCGTGCTGACGCCCTCAATGGCAAGCAATTCTTCTTCTGGCCTTGCCATGAAATCTTCTATCATCTCTATGCCTGCATTGGCGAGCAACGCGGCGAAGGCTTCGTCCACACCCGGCAATTCGTCGACGCGGAGGATTTCCTCTTCTTCTCCAAAGAGGCTCGACGCTGCGCGCCGTGCTTCGCTTGAAAGATCGAGGTCACGGAACTGCTCGTCAGTCTTGACGTCGATGCTCCAGTCACAGAGGCGGTTGGCAAGGCGCACATTGAGGCCCTGCTTGCCGATCGCGACAGACAGTTGGCTTTCGTCGACGACGGCGAGTGCCGTATGCCTGGCTTCATCTATGATGTAGACTTCTCGCACGTCCGCAGGCGACAGGGCATTCTTTATGAAGCGCCTGGGGTCGACCTCGTACTTGAGCACGTCGATCTTCTCGCCTTCAAGCTCACGGATGATGTTTTGTATGCGTATGCCCTTGAGACCAACGCACGCGCCCACGGGATCAACATCGTCGCGCCTTGAATACACCGCTATCTTGGTGCGGTATCCTGGCTCGCGGACGATCTTGAAGACTTCAATGGTCTTGTCGTAGATCTCGGGAACTTCAAGTTCAAGGATTTTCTGCACGAACTCGGGGTGGGTACGCGACAGGACGATCTGGGGGCCATTCTTGCTGACCTCCGCGATCAGCGCCTTGATGCGCTCGCCAGGCTGGTAGGTCTCCCTCGGGGACTGGAACTTCTTGGGGAAGAAACCTTCAACCCGGCCAAGATCGACGAAAATGTTGCCGTTCTTCTCGCGCTGGTAATACCCGATGATGATTTCACCCTGCTTGGCCTTATATTCGGCGTACAGCGTGTCCCGTGAAATTTCCCGGAGCGACTGGCGGGTCGTCTGCTTTGCCAGCATGACTTCCTGCAGGTCGAATTCCTTGGGATCGATGGGAATTTCGAGTATGTCGCCAAGTTCGGCACCATCGACCAGTTCACGGGCCTCTTCAAGAGAGACTTCAAGGACGGGGTCATCGATTTCATCGACGATGGTTCGCTTCGCAAGTATTTCAACACCGTCGTAATCTCCGGTAAACCGGACGATGGCGTTCTCTGCGGTACCATAACGCTTCTTATAAGCGGCGAGTAGGGCGTCCTCAATGGTCTTCAGGACGAGATCTTCCGAGATCCCTTTTTCCACTATAAGTTGGCGAATCGCTTCTGCCATATCTGAAGCCATGTCTTACCTACCCTCCTGGGAATAATCGAGTTTTCCTTTTCGGATTTGTTCAATAGTTACGGTTTGCTCACCATCAGCGGTGGCGACGACAACCACGGTGCCGTCAGAGGATACGATGCGGCCCTCCACGGTATCCTCGTCCTCAAGGAAGAGCCGGACGCCGCGGCCAGTGAACACCGCGTACTCCCGGGCTGACTTGATGGTTCTGTCGATGCCCGGTGATGCCGTTTCCAGCTCGAAGTCGTCGTTGCCGAACAGAACCTCAAGTCTGGCCTTGATGAGCCGGTGAGCCTTGGAGCATTCGTCAATGCCGGTGCCGTCGGCACGGTAAATGACCGCGCCGACTTTTGTGGAGCCTTTCGAGCGGCTCACCTGCAAGTCGACCAGCTCGGTGCCAATCCCCTTGAGGAGAGAGGCTATATCATTGGCGAGTTCTACTGACTCTGTCATACCTATAAAAAAAGAGCCGTGGGAACGACTCTTCTTAACTTACCCCTATAAGAAAAACCATGACTGGATGCATCATAGCCCTCGGTCATGGGTAAGTCAAGATACGGGAAGGCCTCAATCAGCCGCAATGGCTACGGCATCGACGCGCACCGAGCCTGCTGCTTTCAGGGTGCGTGCGCACTCGGACAGGGTGGCGCCGGTTGTGAGCACATCATCCAGCAGTACGGGGTCAGCAGGAATAGTGCAGGGTCGACCATGGCGAGAGCGGCAGATGCCGATTTTACCCCGCATGTTGGCAGCACGGCCTTCAAGGTCGAGAGCCTTCTGCTGCTTGCCATCGGCCCGGGTCAATATTCGGTAGACGATGATGCCATGATGGCGCTCGAGGATGCGCGCCAGGTCTTCCACCTGGTCCCAGCCCTTCTTGCGTAGCTTGCCGGGCCTGGGAGGCACGGGCACGACGATGCGGCCCGGATACTGTTCCGCTAATACTTCTGAAATGGCACCGGCGAAAAACAGGGCCAGGCTGCGGCGCTGGCCGGACTTGTACGCCAGAACCAGTGTCCGTACCAATCCCGCATAGCGGAACAGTGGCCATGCTGAGTCAAAGCCGTACTCCACGCCCCGGCAGCGCATGCAACGCCCCTGCTCTGAGACTACTGGTTTTCCGCAAACCGGGCAATGATCCACACCAGGAGCAACCGAGGCCCGGGCTTCCGCCCTCACGTCGGTGGCACACCGCTCGCATAGTGGCCAAGGGGTGGCTGACTCGACGGCTTCGCCGCAAACGACACAAAACCGCGGGGCTGAAAGGGAAGCGAGCGTGCGGGCCAGGCGACTGATACCATGCGGGATTTTCATGTACTGGCTACATGGCTCCGTGCATGGGCGCTTTCGCCTGTGCTTCAGCGAGGCGCGAGGGCCTTCTTTACCGCGGCAAGCCGCGTCAGAGCATCCAGGGGTGTCATGCGGTCCACATCAAGGCTGCGAAGTTCGTCCAGAACCAGTTCTTCAACCGAGAACAGTCCACCCGGTTCCGGAGCGCGGCCAATCGCACCAGTTGCGCCGCGACGCGGAGCCGAGATCTGGCGGACAGCCCTGCCTATTGCTGCCTGCCCTGCATGGCTGTCATCAGGCCCGGCGCTGGACGTCGCGGACAACCGGGCCTCGTCTGCCTCAAGCATATCCCGAATTTCCCCGGCCCGGGCAACTACGGATAGCGGAACGCCGGCAAGCCGGGCCACATGGATGCCATACGAGCCTGTAGCCGCGCCTTGGGCAACCCGCTTGAGGAAGACCACCTCCCCGGCGCGCTCCTCCACGGTCATGGACAGATCCACGAGGCGCTCATGGCGCAAGGCAGTAAGCTCATGGTAATGCGTGGCGAACAGGGTCCGCGAGCCACATTCGTCCAGCACATGCTCACTGACGGCCCAGGCTATGGAGAGTCCATCCAGCGTGCCGGTGCCGCGCCCGACTTCATCCATGATGACCAGGCTCTTTGGCCCGGCGTTGTTGAGTATGCTTGCCGTCTCGTGCATCTCCAGAAGAAAGGTTGACTCTCCTCTGGCCAGGTTGTCCTGGGCACCGACGCGACAAAAAATCCTGTCCACAACGCCAATGCGGGCAGACCGGGCCGGCACGAAGGAACCAGCCTGAGCCAGCAGCACGATGAGTGCATTCTGCCTGAGAAAGGTGGATTTACCAGCCATGTTGGGGCCAGTGATGAGCGCAAAGCCGGTGCCGTCGCCGTCCAGGGTCAGGTCGTTGGCCACGAACTCCCCAGAAGGAAGGTAAGCCTCGACGACGGGGTGGCGGCCACCTTCAACGCTGAGTACGACGGACTCGTCGACCTGGGGTCTGACGTAGCCATGGACGGTTGCGGCCCAGGCGAATGAAGCCGCGCAATCGAGTTCGGCCAACTCCCTCGCAGTCTCAAAAAGTTCAGGGGTATAGGCCCGGAGACCGGACCGGAGTTCTGTAAACAAGGCGCGCTCGAGCTCGACTATCCGCTCGGCGGCTCCATTGATCTCCGACTCGAGGGCTCCGAGTCGTTCGGTTGTGTAACGTTCGCCGTTGGCTATGGTTTGTCGGCGCATGAAATGGGCCGGGGCGCCCTGGGCGGCGCCTTTTGACAGTTCAAGATAGTAACCGATTATCTTGTTGTACTTTACCCTGAGACCGGACAGTCCGGTGGCAGCGCGCTCCTCCTCAAGGTAAGCCTCCAGCACGCCGTGAGCATCCGCACGGAGGGCGCGCAGGCCGTCCAGTTGGGCGTTCCAGCCGGCCTTGATGACTGAACCGTCAGATGGTGACAGGGCGGGATCATCATCAACGGCGCGGGTCAGCGTGTCCACAAATCCGGCGGCAGCATTCCTCTCGGTTTCGCCTCCGAGCACAGACAGGCCCGCAGGGGCACTTGCAGGCAAAGCCGAATCCAGCGTGAGGGCGGCCGAGACGGTGTCCCTGAGCGCGACGAGATCCTTGGGATTGGCCTTGTCCATGGCAAGGCGGGAGGCGAGGCGCTCCAGGTCGCGGCAAGAACCAAGGATTGAGCGTATGCGCTCCAGGGCCCGCTGGTCCCGATACAGCGCATCCACGGCATCGAGTCGCTCATTGATGGCGGCAGCAGAACGAAGCGGCTGCTGCAGGCGCTGACGAAGGGCGCGGGTTCCCATGGCGGTACGGGTGTGGTCCACAACCCCGAGCAGGCTGAAGGCAACGCCTCCGTCTCGCAGGTTCCTGACAAGCTCCAGATTCTTCTGGCTGGATTCGTCTATGGCCACATGGTCTGAATCCTCTGATCCACGGAGCGTGCGGAACTGCGATGGTTCCACCTTGACTGAATCCTTGAGGTATTCAAGGAGGACTCCAGCCGCGGCGATTGCCGGATCGGTATCGTCAAAACCGAATCCCTTGAGACTCGCGGTGCCAAAGTGCCTGAGGAGTACCCCCCTGCCCTGCTCTACAGAGAACGTCCAATCTGGATAACGGTTGAGCATGATGCCGGGATTTTCAGCCAGGATCCGGGCTACCGCGGTATCGTCAAGTACGGATTCCCGTACGATGGCTTCCCGTGGCGAGAGCCGGTAGAGTTCCCGGCGCAGCCGCTCAACATCTGAACGGGGGAATGACTCGGCCCTGAACTCGCCCGTGGATGCGTCCGCCCAGGACAGCGACATCGATTCGCCGAAGGCCCCAAAAGCGACGAGGAAGTTGTTGGCACCCGACTCCAGGTAATCGTCGTCAACGACACTGCCCGGAGTTATGACTTCCACGACGCCCCGTTCGATGATGCCCTTGCCTTTTCCGGGAGCCGTAAGCTGTTCGCATATCGCAACCTTCTTGCCGGCACGGAGCAACCTGGCCACATACGCGCGTGCGGCATGGTGAGGCACTCCGCACATGGGGGCTTCCTGCCTATGGGTCAACGTGAGGTTGAGGAGGGCGCTTGCCTCCACGGCATCGCCAAAAAACATCTCGTAAAAATCACCAAGCCTGAAAAAAAGGATCTCGTCGCGATGCGAGGCCTTGATACGGTTGTATTGTTCCAGGAGGGGTACATGTTCAGCCATTGTCGTTGCATTATAGGGGAACTTGGACTAGGATACAATCGAGGCCGGAACCGAGGATCCGAAACCTATCCATCTTTGCAGACATGAGGCCAGTGTGGAAGAATCCTTATTCGTCAGAGAGACGAACAACCGCATCTACATCCGTGCGCTGGGGCATATCACCGCCAATTCGTGCCCAGAGCTTAAAACACGCGTATTTGATCGACTTGAAGCCAAGCCAGCCGTAGAAGATGTGTTGCTCGACCTCAGCGGCTGTGAATACATGGATTCTACGTTCATGGGGCTCATCGTAGGTTTCAACAAGCGGTTCCTGAGGTTTTCTGAAAAACCGATCAGGCTGTTTGGAGTCAACGAAACCTGCCTGAAACTGCTCAAAACGATAGGTGTCCTGCGGCTCATGACACTGGAGAGTGAAACACCCCATTTTCCTGAACCGCTGGAGCGGCTTGGCGGGGGTAAAAAGGCTGGAGCGGGAATGGTCCTCAAGGCACATGAGAACCTGATGGAACTGTCCGAAGAAAACGAACGCCGGTTCTCGTCACTCAGAACGGTGCTGAAAGACGCGGTGGACGAGGAAACGGGCCAGGATTAGCCCGTTACCCCTTATAGTCCACTCATTTCCCGAGCATGGCCTGGATTACCAGATCAGTGATGTCTATCATGGGACTGATCCAGATGACGGAGGATCCGACAACGGCGACATCATGTGAGCTGATGACTATCGAGTAGCCTTCCTTCTCCGAGATCGACTGCACTGTCCTGTAGAGCATCTGCACAAAAGCATCCCCCCTGGACAGGATCTGAGCCTTCTCGTCGAGATCCGCTTGCTTGAGCTTTACATAATCAGAAAGATACTGCGCCTTTCGGTACAGGTTTTCATCAAAGATCTTCAACGCCTGTGCATCTCCAGCGGACAGCACATCAAGGCGCTTGCGCTGGATTTCCTTTATTTCATCACTCAGCCGCTTGATCTCCAGGTTTACGGCCAGCTTCTCTTCCTCCAGCGAGCGCACCGACAAGGAATCCTTGTAGTAGGTCATGTAGACCTTCTGCATGTCGATAACCGCGACGCGGGTAATCTGCTGGCCAAAAGCCTGCATGGACAGCACTAACAGTGCGAAGCTCAACAGAATTCGTCTCTTCATACGGGCTCCTTGATGAGCGGAAACAGCAACTTCAATCCAGATTGGTCGTAACGCTCAGAACGATCTGCCAATCATCGTCAGTCAACTTGAACCTGCCAGCAGCATCTTCAAAGACGAACTGCCTGGCAAAGTACACCCTGAACGGGAACTGCAGAATAATGAAACGCAGACCAACGCCCGTGCTGTACGCAAAATTCTCAAGAGAGAGGCTGGTGTCGTAAGAAATCGTACCATTGTTGTAGCTGTTTATGTTCAGAAAACCACCCGCACTGCCCACCGGAGCTCCGACCAGGGCGGCGCTCAGGAAGCCGTCCAGGGACAGAACGCCAGGAACGACGGGGAGCCTGAGCTCAAGCCAATTGTCCCAGAGCGAGGTACCGGTTTGCGTTGCCAGCTCAGACCATCCACGGCCGACGAAGGTACCGTCTATTGAGAGCAACTTGGGACTGGAAACCTCGAGTTCCCGGCCAGGCTGAGCAAGGAGAGCCGAGAATTTCGTGTGCCCGCCGAGGACCGCTTTCAATGACCAGCTCTCCACTACGGGAAAATCGAGCAGGGTGACGAAGGCATCGAGCCTGGTATCGGATCGGATGAAATGATCGCCAACCTCGCCGGTGAACCATCCGGTAAGGCTGAACCGCTGGCTGAGATAGTAGCCCTTGGACGGGTCGTACCAGAGATCCAGGTCATTGATGTAGGCTCGGCCGTAGACGCTGTTGGAGAACAGCCATCGGTTCAGGTTCTCCGAAATCGAGGCATCAAAGGGTGTATGCAGTGAATCGTCATAGGTTGTCCGTCCTAGCTCATGCACGATGCCAGGCACGAATCCTACGGTTCCAAAGGGGGTCGTGAATCGATACCCGCTGGAATAGCCAAGGCTGAACGTCCAGGTGTCGTAATCCATGAGATAGGCACTCGGAAGGACCTTGCCAGCCGCAAGGTATTCTTCGTAGCTGGAGTACGGGTCAGGAACCCGGGCCGGATCATCGGCATCGAATATGACGCCCCATGAATCCTGAGCCGCCTGCAACGATTCGTGCTCAAAAGAGAAATCCACGGCCCCGGACAGTCGCTTGCCAAAGAGCCATTCATCACTGAACGAGAAGGTCAGATCCTGTGAGTCTACGGCAAGGTTCGTCTTCAGGGCCATGGTCTGTCCCCTGCCCAGGAAATTGATATCACTCCAGTTGACGAGCCCTATTATGGGGAAGGAAGCGCTCGGCGTGTAGGTCAGGCCAAATTGTATGGATGCGGTACTCTGTTCCTCAACGCTGACGACGAGGTCAACGAACAGCTCTTTGCTGCCCTGTTCATACTCTGGAATGATCGAAGAGAAATACTGGGTATTGTACAGGTTGCGCAGGCTCTCGAGAACCTTGGTCTTGGAAAACACATCGCCGGGAGCAAGCGTAACGAGACGACGCAGGACGAACTCCTGGGTCTTGGTGTTGCCCTTGAAGACTATGTCTTCTATGAAAGCCTGGGGTTTTTCCTCTATCTGCAGTACATACGCAATGGTACTGGCTTCTTCATCGCGGTTTTCAAGCAACTTGAAGCCGTTGAAAATGTAACCGTTCTCAAAATACAGGTCGGCAACACGCGATTGGTCCTGAACGAGGCGCTCGTAATCCAGTACCGCGCCTGTCTTGAGCTTGACGAGAGATGCCAGTTCCTCTGCGGAATACAGGCTGTTACCGTCAAACTTCATGCCCCCAAACAAGTAACGCTGCCCCTCCTCTACAATGAAGGTCAGCGTAAGCCGCGTCGAATTGTCCTTTTCTGACACTATGGATTCACGGCGGACATCGACGACAGTTGCGTCGATATAGCCGCGCTTCTTGTAGAAAAGCTCTACCGCCTGACGGCTCTCCTCAAGCTGGGTTTCATTGAACTGACCAGCCTGGAACAAGCCCTTTTCCTTGATGGTGAGTTCACCTCTGAGGGTAGTCAGAGAGACAGATTCCACACCTTCAAACTGGATCTTCTCTACGAGGTTCTGGATGCCCTCCACGACGTTGAAGGTGATGGAGATGCTTCCATCGCTGCGCAGGGTGCTTTCAGCGGAAATCTTGACTTCAGGGAAGCCCTTGGACTGGAACAAGCGTCGCAACGCTATCTCGTCGAGGCGCATCCTGGATTCATTGAAGATGGTAGCTTCCTTGACCGTCAATGAATCAAGGATTTCCTGGGTTCTGATGCCCTTGTTGCCTGCAACCAGGATACTTCCGACCGCAGGCTTTTCCTTGACCTTGAACAGGATGATCACCGCTGACTGCGCGGCATCCGCGGGTACAGCTTCTGGTTCTACGACTTCGAACAGATCAAGCTCGTAGACCCTGGCAAGCAAGGACATCCAGAGCTCATCGGTGAAGGCTTTGCCTTTGAATTCCTTGATGAC
The DNA here is from genome assembly GCA_964293355.1 of uncultured bacterium. Taxonomy (GTDB): domain Bacteria; phylum Spirochaetota; class Spirochaetia; order Treponematales; family UBA12059; genus SZUA-370. The sequence continues at coordinate 128 of CAXZAJ010000134.1, read as the reverse complement.
GGGATCCAGTTCTTTGGAAGTGACCACGACCGTGTCAGTGAACCGGACATCCTTGATCTTCTTGCCGATATACCAGTCAGGAGCGGATTGCGCGAACGCGGCAGATCCCGCAAAAATCAGTGCAAGTA
>CAXZAJ010000133.1:0-9911 GCA_964293355.1 uncultured bacterium | reverse complement strand
CCAGGTCCATCTGCGTGGAGGCGTGCAACTAGAGCGATGGGAAGTTCTCGTGCGCCATCTTGACGACGCCGAAATCCTGGACGATGACGCCGTCAGGCCCCACCTTGTCCAGGTACTGCAGCAGCTGGTACATGCGGTCGGCTTCGCGCTGCTCGAACACCGTATTCACGGTGACGTAGAGCTTCTTGCCCAGCTTGTGCAGCGACTCGATGGCTGCCTCGAACTGGCTGTACGCGAAATTGCTGGTGCGCATGCGCGCGTTGAAGGTCTTGAGCCCCAGGTAGACGGCGTCGGCGCCTTCGCCTATCGCGGCGTCGAGGGCCTCGGGATTGCCCGCCGGCGCGAGCAGCTCGGCGGTGGTATATGACATGGTCTGGATCCTCTCAGATACGGTACTCGGCCGTCATTGCGTCGAGACGGCCTTACTGGCGACGGTCTCGGCATAACGCCTGCCAATTTCCAGGCAGGCGGGCAGCATGTACGGGTCCCGCAATGGCGGGACGGGCCGAACCCTCAAGATACTATGATTCAGCCTGTAATGTATAGGTAAGGTCGACGATATGCCGCTCCGGGCGCGGCCTTGAACCGCCAGCCGGCCACAACGCGCCCCCGCCCCGCGAAGAGGCTCTGTTGACGGCCGTTCCGAGGTTGACGCACCAGTCGCCTCAGGGCAAACTGGCGCATCACCGCTGCTCCGGAGGCTCCATGGATCAAGGTTTCATAGAGGTCACAGGCGCGCGGGAAAACAACCTCAGGAACATCAGTCTCCGCCTTCCCCGGAACAGGATTACCGTATTCACCGGCGTCTCCGGGTCGGGTAAATCGTCCATCGTGTTCGACACCATAGCCCAGGAAGCCGGCAGGCAGCTCAACGAAACCTACAGCAGCTTTACCCGCCTCTTCCTGCCTCGCTACAGGCGGCCTGAAGTCGACGAGATACGCAACCTGTCCACCGCCATCGTCATAGACCAGCACCGGCTCGGCGGCAACGCCCGGTCTACGCTGGGAACCGCGACCGACATCAACGCGCTCCTCCGGCTGCTGTTCTCCCGTTTCGCCGAACCTCACCTGGGCTACGGCAACGCGTACTCGTTCAACGATCCCGCCGGCATGTGCCCCGAATGCGAAGGCATAGGACGGATCATTACCCTCAATACTGAAAACGCGCTGGACAGGGACAAGTCGCTGAACGACGGTGCCATCCTGCTGCCCGGCTTCAATCCCGGTTCCTACTACTGGAAAACCTATGCGGATTCGGGTTTCTTCGACAACGACAAGAAATTGCGCGACTACAGTCCCGAGGAATGGCACCGGCTCGTCCATGCCAAGCCGCAGAAGGTCCCCCTAAACCACCAGAACATCGACTGCAACGCCACCTACGAGGGTCTGGCCGTACGCTTCATGCGGCAGAACGTCAAGACTGAGAAGGAAGCGAGCAAGCTCGGCGCAAAACGGATGGCCCTCTTCTCCACAACGGCCGCCTGCCCGGAATGCTGCGGCAAGCGGTACAACCAGGCGGTCCTGGCATCGAGGCTCAACGGCTATTCCATCCACGACCTGACCGCCCTGCAGCTTGATGAACTGCTGGAAGTCCTCGAAGGGTTCTCCGATCCCCGGGCCAAGCCCATCGTCGAGAGCATCCGCGACCGCGTCCGCAATCTCGTTGCTATCGGGCTGGGCTACATGGACCTGAGCAGGGAAACGCCGACCCTGTCCGGAGGCGAGTCCCAGCGGGTCAAGATGGTAAAGCACCTGACGAGCAGCCTGGTCGGATTGCTCTACATCTTCGACGAACCGAGCATCGGGCTGCATCCCCGCGACGTACACCGCCTCAACGAACTGCTCGCCAGGCTGCGCGACAAGGGCAACACCGTACTGGTTGTGGAACACGATCCCGACGTGATCAGGACGGGCGACCATATCGTCGACATGGGGCCCAAGGCCGGCTCAGGCGGCGGGCGCATCATGTACGAAGGCAGCTATGAAGGGCTGCTGACCTCAGACACCCTGACCGCCCGGTATCTGGGCAGGAAGACGCACCTGAACCTGACGCCGCGAGCACCGGCGGGTTTCATCGAAAGCAGCGCGAGCAGCCTGCACAACCTGAAGGACGTCCGCCTGCGGGTACCGCTGGGAGTCCTGACCGTCGTCACCGGCGTGGCCGGCTCGGGCAAGAGCACGCTGGTCCACCAGGTCTTCGCGCGGGAACACCCCGAAGCGGTGCTGATAGACCAGAGCCCCGTACAGGCCAACAGCCGGTCCAACCCGGCCACCTTCACCGACATCATGACGTCGATACGGAACGCGTTCGCCGAATCCAACGGGGTTCCGGCCGGCCTGTTCAGCTACAACTCCGACGGAGCCTGCCCGACCTGCAAGGGAACCGGCGTCATCGAGCTCAACCTGTCGTTCATGGACAAGATGGAGGTAGAGTGCGGCACCTGCAACGGCTCCCGGTTCCGGGAAGATGTCCTCCAGCACCGCTTCAAGGGAAGGTCCATAGTCGAGGTGATGGCCATGACGGTGGACGAGGCCGTGGGTTTCTACGAGGCCAGGGACATCAGGACGAAGCTGGAAGGCCTCCACAGCATAGGTCTGGATTACCTCACCCTCGGCCAACCCCTGGACACCCTGTCAGGCGGAGAGTGCCAGCGCCTGCGCCTGGCGAGGGAACTGCACCAGAAAGGCGGCATCTTCATCCTGGACGAACCGACAACCGGGCTCCATATGTCGGACATCGACAACCTCCTGCGGATCATGAACGGACTGGTAGACCGCGGAAACACGGTGGTGGTGATAGAGCACAACCTGGACGTCATCCGCCGTGCGGACTGGATCGTGGACCTGGGCCCGGACGGAGGCTCCGCGGGCGGCTGCATCCTCTACGAAGGCCCGCTGGAAGGCATCTTGACGTGTGAACAGTCAATCACCGCCGGGTACCTCGGGTGAAACTTGCCCGATAGAGCAAGACCCCCATTGGTATATGCTCACGGGCAGGAAATGCTCCACGATCTATTGCGTCATTGCGCTGAAGTCAGCTGAAGCCCGGGCAAATCCAGTACACAACGCGGCACATCCTGAGCTTCAATGTGCGTTTCAAATCTTGACACTGCATCGACAATGGTATAATTTGACATATTTAATAAAGCAAGGAATAAATGTTTTTTTAACGACACCGTAGCAGTTTTCACTAAAATCAATAGTAAAAGTTTGAAAGGTTCAACATGGACAGTTCACTGGTGCAGGTTTCAGGAATCCTGTTCGCCACGGCAATTCTGGCTGGGGTTTTGTTCCTGTACCTGCTCGGCAGGAATCTCGATTCCCACAGCACAACCTTCATGGCGTTCCTTATGGGCGCAAGCTCGTTGTGGGCAGGCCTGAACGGCTTTGAATACCTTGTCTCCGACCTCAACGCAAAACTCCTCCTGGCCAACCTGCAATACATGGCTATCTCCACGATTCCGGTAATCTGGTACGCCTTTGGCCGATCCTACGACCTCGAAGAACGCACCGGAACTGGCAGCAACCCGAACATCCTGATCTGGATCGTTCCTGCGCTGACCTCCGTGCTGGTCTGGTTCGATCCGACCATAGGATTGGTCCGGACCAATCTGCACCTTGAGGCATATGACGGCATCGTCATGCTCGCCAAGAATTTTGGTCCATGGTTCTGGTTCCACTCGTTGTACTCCTACGTGTTTATCGTCGCGGGCACGGTCTTCATCCTTCGAGGCGCGCGAGCGCGTAGATGGGCGGGCAGAATGCAGCAAGCCATCCTGCTAGGAGGCGCACTGTTGCCTACAGGTGCCAACCTGGTCTACATCCTGGGTTTTTTTCCGATACCGACCGTTGATCCAACGCCGCTCGCGTTTTCGCTCACCGGCGTGCTGCTCGTGGTCAACATGACTCGCTTTCGCTTCCTGTCACTGGTCAGCGTAGCCCGGGTGGAGGCCATGGAAAACCTCCATGACGCGGTCGTGGTATTTGATTGTAATTCCGCGCTGGCATATGCAAACAAGGCCGCCAAGTTCGCGCTGCAACTTGATGATCTGTCGGTCGGCAAGCAAATCTTCAATCTGGGGCCTGTCCTGGCTTCCTTGTCGGACCTGGCCGGCGGGGACGAACGAGAGCTTGTCATGCCCCCAGCACCAGCCAATCCCGAGAGCCGGATCTCCGTGGCCAGGGCGAGCGAGATATTCAGGGGCAAGCGACTGGTAGGGTTTGCCCTGATTCTCCATGATGTCTCCCGCCGCGCCGCGGCTGAACAATCCCTCAAGGAACTGAACCAGGAACTCGAAGCGCGGATAGCCGACCGGACCAGAACCCTGGAGGAGACCAATACCCGTCTGACCAGGGAACTGGACCACCGCACCCGCGCCGAGCGCCAGCTGACCCACAGCGCGCTCCATGACACGCTGACCGGGCTTCCCAACCGGAGTCTGCTCCTGAGCCGGATCGAACAGTCGATCGCGCGCTTCCACCGGAATCCGGCAGAGATTTACGGCCTCCTGTACATTGACTTTGATGGCTTCAAGGCGATCAACGACATTCACGGCCACGATGCGGGCGATACCTTCCTCTGCGAGATCGCAAACCGTCTCAAAAAGTGCATGCGCGATGTAGACACCGTAGCGCGCATCGACGGAGACGAGTATGCCGTACTCCTTGAAGGATTGCACTCGGCCGCTGAAATATGCCTCGCCTCGGAGCGCATCACCGAAGAGTTATCTGTTCCGGTCAAGCTCGGCAAAAACTCGGTGGTGCCTTCCGTGAGCATCGGAATCCTGTCCAGCCGTCCGGAATTGCTCGACGCGCAGGAGGCTCTCAGGAACGCGGACATCGCGATGTACTGGGCCAAGGCCCAAGGCAAGAACCGGAGCGTCTGCTTTGAGGAAAACATGCTCGTACAGGTCGTGGAGCGCAACCGGTTGACCAACGACTTGCGAACCGCCATCAGCGCAAACGGTATCAGCCTGGCATTCCAGCCCATCGTGTATCTGGACGGTAGCTATGCCGGCTGTGAAGTCCTGGCACGGTGGAAGCACCCCGAACTTGGATTCATCAGCCCTGACAGGTTCATACCTGTCGCCGAGGATTCCGGCCTCATCGTCCCCTTGGGCACCTTTATCTTGCTGGAGACGCTTAAAACCATCGTCGCCTTGCGCGATTTTGGTCTCCTCATTCCGGATAACCACGCAACGATGCCATTCTTTGCGGTCAATGTCTCGGCAAGACAATTGTCGGAGCCTGATTTCGCGGAACTCGTGCTCGCGAGCCTCGACCGGTTTTCTCTTCCGCGTTCCGTCCTGCACCTGGAGATAACAGAAAGCGCAATTATGCAGAACCGCGAATCCGCTATCTCGATGCTAAAGGCGCTCTCGTTCAAAGGGATCTCATTGAAGCTTGATGATTTTGGAACCGGCTACTCGTCCTTTGGTTACCTTGACCGCATCCCCGTCGATACCGTCAAGATCGACCGCAGCTTTATCAGCAGGATGGACAGCTCCGATCCCGATGTCCATGATTCCACCGGCCTGGTCAGGGGTATCATCTCGCTCAGCCATGAACTCGGCAAGACGGTCGTCGCGGAAGGCGTAGAAACCGCGGAGCAGGCAGCCATACTCCGCAGCCTCGGCTGCGAATATGCACAAGGCTACTTCTTTGGCAAGCCTATGTCCGCAGAAGCGTTGATAGCCTCGCTGGCACAGTACTCACAGCCCGCTTCACTCCCGCTCGTCGCGGAGCTCCTTTGACACCTTGAGCCGTATATAGAGCATCCAGCCTATCAGCCCCACGTGCAAGAAATCGTTGGCGTTGAACCACAGCCCGCGCGCCCACAGCGCCTCGCCAAGGCCGCTCAGCAGGTAGACGTAGTAGCCGCCCATCACGACGAACAATGACACCCAGGTAACCATCAGCGAACGGTCCAGCGCGTCACGGCTTTTCAGGTAACGCCTGAGGTTGATGACGAAGAACGCCACGTACCCCGGCCAGGTGAACAGCACCATCAGCTCGAACGACACCAGAAACTTGTCCGGCAAAAATGCGCCGGTCAGGCATACGACGAAGTACAGCGCCACATCGACGACCGCGTACACCGTCAGCGCCTTGCGCACACGGCCGCTCGCCGACGACCAGGCCACGCCCATCGTCATCACCCCGATACTGGCCACCGTGAACAGCATGTAGAAGATTTCCCACCAGCTCGTCCAGCTCGACACTTCCCGTCCGGCGCTCTTTATTTCGTACGCAAACGCCTGGTAGCTCGTACCCGCCAGCAGCGCGCCTATGCCCCACGCGATAAACGACAGCCCCCACCAGAACCTGGAACGTTGCCCCGCGCGCGTCCGGAGGAAATGCACGCCAAGCCCTATCGTCAACAGGCCCAGCGCTATGATGAACACCGACGAACTGGGCTCCGTCACGATGAACTCAGAGCCGCCGACAGAAAGCTCAACGTACGGCCTGCCGGCAAGATAGTCTGCAGGCGTGTTGCCCGGAGGCGGCGCTGGAATGCCGGCGAGGCGGGAGCAGGAGGACAGGGAGAGCATCACGATGATTACAGTGGTGTAGATGTGGCGCATGAGCCACGATAGTCGGATGCGGGCTGGGCGTCAAGGAAAAGCCGAAAATCCGATCAGCTCAGAGCTGAAACCCGCAGCAGCCCATCGATCTCGCTGAAATGGGCATCAAAACTCAGAAGCCGGCAACCGTGCTCCATGCAACTCGCCGCGATCCAGACATCGTTGGTTGGAATAGGCTTTCCCTTCTTCCTGAGCATCCGCTTGATTTCCGCAAACCATTCTGCGGTCGTGTCGGTAATGGGTACGCAGATTGTACGCGGCTTCTCCCTGAACCTCTCCAGAATAGCCCGGTTTTCATCGGTGCGATTGCCGAGCAGGAATCCCTCCAGCAATTCCCCTATGACAATGGGTGATAGTACTATCACTTCATTCCTGGCCAGCTCGTCAGCGATACGGCCATTGCCCGCCATCAGCGCCGAATATGCATTGGTATCGACAAGCACACGGCTCACGATTGCCAGTCCATGGCGTCGACACTGGAATTTTCAGCCTGGCTAGCATTGAAGGCAGCCAATTCTCCAGCGCTCCAAAGTCCGCAGAACTCACGGTAGTCATCGGTGTACCGGCCATCCACCCGCATGCCAAGCGAGCGTGCCAATAACTCCTTGACGAGCTGGTTCTTGCTCTTCTTCCTGCTGCGTGCTTCTTCTGTAAGCCGTTGGTCAAGATTGCTATCCAACGCATGAATGGTGATGGAACTCATGGTTATCCTCAATGGTTCAAATATAGCATTTTAATGGTTCAGATTCAAGAAGTACTTGGAAAATACGAAAAAAGGGGCCGTACTCTTTCGAATACGGCCCGATTAGTCAGATAGAAACCTTGATTCTTAGGTGTTCACAGCCTTTAGAGCTTCCTTGATCGCAAAAATCCAGCCTTGGTTATTCCTGGATGTGAACTTAATCTTGTTCCCGTTCTTCTGATAGATTGCCGTACACTTCATGAAGAACCCGAAGATTCCCAATTGCGTCAGCAGGAATCCGGCTGACTCTATGGTTGCGTCGGCAACGTCTGCCAGTTGTATTTCTCTAGTAATTTTGCCCATAAGAGACTCGTGGAAAACGCGACGAGGTGTCAGGAATACACTGCCCGCCTGGTCAGTGAGGAAAGGGAATACAATTCCGCCTGCATCGGACCTGATCAGCGTCTCACCGTCTTGCATCCTTGTCTTAGGTTGCTTCATCTTTTCAGTACTCATTGTTTTCTCCTTGTGATTATGGTCTCAGCTTTAAAATTTCTTGTATCGTAGCATCGCTGAGTTTGATTTCTTTTTCCTGTACGACAGGAGGTACTATGATCCATTTTGACATGTCTTCACTCAAGATTTCATTGGGGACCCTTACCAGGGTATATGGCTCAGAAACTTGTACGGGTACTGGATTGTCAAATGAATCCATAGCCGTCGCAGTATGACCATCATTCAGGGTTGCAATAATACTCTTGGCCCCATCCAATGGAATCTTGATGATCTTATCGCGCCCAAGCTTTCCGGTAATACTGAAATCAGCAACCGCGTCTCCAGTACGGACTGTTACTTTATACTTCTCAAAATAGTTAATACCCCAATTTTCCGGATCTACGATGATTGAGACACCCGGCATTACATGTTCTCGATACACATAGAAATTAGAAAAGTTACTTTCGTAAGCTTCGCAATACACCACCATGCCTGGTTCAAGTTCAACTACTTCAGTCCGGCATGAAAAGTAACCAGCCTCGTCAAGAAAGAAAGCGAAGCACGTTCCTGCTTTGTTTATGCTGGTCTGCACATATTTTCCTTTGGGATTTCCTACAACAACGTAGGTGCCATCTTCGAACATAAGGCCACCAATATCCTTACTTCCCTGGTACGGAAATCTGAATAAAAGCACTGAATTTTTGCTGGAGGTTCCGGCTGTTCCGGTGGTTGTCGCGGTGACTTCCTGGCTCGGCAATTCAGCCTGTTCAGGCGCTGGTTCCGGTTCAGCATCGCTGAATACTGTATTGCCCAGCACGGACATGACCATAAGCAAGCCAAAAACAGCCGCCACGGCGATCAATATTCCCCGCAATCCCTTTTTCATCAGTCCTCCCCGTTTGTAGTGATATCTTTTGTAAACTCAAGCACCCTGTTCAGTTCGCTTTTGGGAATCATCGTTGCAGAACCGCCGTCACCAGCGGCCTGACTACGATATTTGATTTTCAGCGCATGTTTAGCACCTTCACCAACTTCGGCGAGACGCTCAAGCAAGATATCTTCGACCTCATAGAGAACCAGTGTGGTTCTGGCGAGTCGTTGTACCTGCTGTTCTTTGTATTTGAGCCTGCGGCGTGTCCGGTCGTTGTAGCCGGTTACTATCAGCGTGATGAGTGTCGATACGAGGCCAATACCACCACCAAGCAGGACTCCGACAATATTATCATTCATATTTTTCCTCTTAAGGGATTTTACATTTTTTTTTTTTTGTCAAATAGAATCGAAAAGAGGTCTCGGGCTGGTACAAATTTTAAAAAGCAGGGATTTACTCGTATTTGGTCTCATAGCAGAAAGAAAGCTTGAAACAAGCCTACAGCAAATCGCTTATCCTGCGGACTGGTGAATGGAATCCCTTGACGACCATATCAGCCAGAAGCGCGTCAGCGGCCTCGCTTGGGATTTGCCGGTCCATGCACATGGCTTTGAGTATGCCGATGGTACCGGTCACCCGGACTCCGTGAAGCGAACAGGTCCGACGGGCGAGCAGATCGTCAGTCACCACGATCCCGCCTCGATGATGTGCCATGGTAATGCATGACGCCTCTCCAGAACCGAGCAAAGGGATCAACTCCCTATAAAAGCTTGCCTCGGCAGGTGACATTGTTGCTGCCACCGAAATATGCTTTTGCGACACTTCAGCCTCTATCGCACCAAGTTGCGTGTAGCCTGCTGACAGACCTTGCGCCAGTTCCACCCTAACCTGTTCCGTCAGAAAAAGCGAAGTTCCATACCGGCCGACAAGCAATTCAAATTCGTCACACAGCGCAAAATTACTGAGCGTAACGGTGTCAAAAAAATGCGGGCGGTGATCCTTCGGGAAGGGCTCAGGCATACTCGTGATCATCCAAAGACATGGCCGTGTTCTGGGCAATACCCCGTTCTTCCAGCCAGGACCGCAGGGCAAGAACATGCAGGCCCATGACCTCCGCCAGTTTGCCGATGCTTATATACCCACCCTGGTAGGCGGAAAGCGCGCGATGCTGCTGTACCGGCAATTCTTCTATTGGAATTTGATAACAGGCCGTGATGGCGTCACGAACAAGACGCCCCTTGCTGCTTTTCCGTGCCCGCGCGAGTCTGGCAAGCTGCTC
>CAXZAJ010000132.1:0-9947 GCA_964293355.1 uncultured bacterium | reverse complement strand
ATGGGCTCCATCTCGAGGCCCCCGCCTTTCTGGGGCATCGCCGGCGGGAAACCCAGCTACGAGCGCACCAGCCGCGAGGGCGTCGTACCGTTCAGCCCCGCCCTCGACCATGTCGGCCTGATCGCGCCTGAAGCCGCCGGCATCGCCATCGCCGCGCCCCTCATCGCAAAGGACTGGAACCAGGCAACGTATGATGACGCCAGGTCCCACTACGCCAAAATCAGACCGATACTGGCCATCCCTGAGGGCCCGTTCCTCAACGAGTTCGAGACTGCCGGGCTGGCGGCCTTCAATGTAACCGTAGCCCGTCTGCAAGGTGCGGGGTACCCAGTCGTCCGCGCTCCGGCCCTGCAGGACATCGACGACATCAACGACCGACACCGCAGGATCGCTGCGGCAGAGATGGAGCGCACCCACCGCCCCTGGTTCGTCAAGCATGAAAAACTCTATGCCCAGGCCACCCGCGACCTCATCGCCAAAGGCACGGCCATAGACGACAACGAACTGGAGCTGGACAAGGGCGGCCGCATATCGCTGCGCGCCATCCTGGAACGCGACATAGAGGAAGCGGGAGCGGATTTCTGGCTGAGCCCCGCCGCCCTAGGCCCCGCGCCTGTCGGGCTCGATGCCACCGGCAGCCCGCTCGCCAGCCTGCCCTGGACCAACGCAGGCGTGCCCACCCTGGCGCTGCCAACCTGCCAGACGGTAGACGGCATGCCGGTCGGCATCCAGCTGGCCGCCCCGTTCTGGGCAGACGAAAAGCTGCTGGCGCTCGGAGCGGTCGTCGAGGCTTGCCTGGGAGCTCCTCACTAGTGTCAAGCAACGAAATTGCCACGATCGTCGAGAACTCCTCGCGGGTTGTGGTAGGCAAGAAGCGTGTACTGGAACTCATGACGGTTGCCCTCCTCGCTGGAGGGCACGTTCTACTCGAGGATGTGCCGGGACTCGGCAAGACCGTCATGGCCAAGGCCCTCGCCCGGAGTATGGGCGGTAGCTTCAGGCGTATCCAGTTTACCCCCGACCTGCTACCTTCTGATGTAACCGGGTTCTCGGTGTTCGACCAGAAAACGGGCGACTTCGTTTTTCATCCCGGCCCTGTCATGTCAAACGTGCTCCTGGCAGACGAAATAAACCGGACCATACCACGGACTCAGGCAAGCCTCCTTGAAAGCATGGGCGAGTTCCAGGTAACGGTTGACGGACACACCCTGGCGCTCCCCAAACCGTTCTTCGTCATAGCCACGCAGAACCCCATAGAGATGGACGGCACGTTTCCCCTGCCTGAAGCCCAGCTCGACCGCTTCCTCATGAAAATTGACCTCGGCTATCCGCCCAAGGAAGAAGAACTGACCATTCTGGAACGGTTCCTGACCATCGACCCGCTCGACCTGCTGGAGTCGGTGACGACGCCGGAGCGCATCGTCGAACTGCAGACCCTGCGGAGCACCATCATCGTGAGCCTGCCCGTACGCGAGTACATAGCGGACCTGGTCGGGGCCACGAGGGTCCACCCCAAGGTGCGCTACGGCGCCAGCCCCCGCGGTTCCCTGGGCCTCATGAAATCAGCCCAGGCACTGGCGCTGCTCCGCGGGCGGAATTTCGTCATACCGGACGACGTCAAGGAACTTGCTCCGCCGGTACTGACCCACCGCATCATCCTGCGCCACGAGGAACGTGCAAAAGGCTCTTCGTCAACCGCGGTCATGACTGAAATCCTCGCCAAAGTTTCCGTACCGTCTCCAGTCTGAAGCCGAATCGATGATGGCTGAGCCCGAGCAGGAACGGAACACCGGCAGCATCTACTCGTTCAATCTGTCACTGGTGTTGCTCGGGCTCCTCGCCTTCTTCTCGGCCTCGTATTCGGCTACGGCCCTCGCCGGCTTCGCGACGACTACGCTAACCCTGATGGTTGCGTTGCGGGTCTGGGGCCGCATCGCCCTGTGGCGGCTCGATGCAACGCTGTCACTGGAGAACGACAGGCTTTTCACCGGCGAAGTTCTGACGCTTCGGGCCGACATGACAAACCACAAGATCATCCCCGTCTGGCTGCGTATGGAACTCGACATACCCGCCGCACTGGTACCGCTCACGCCCGCTGGCGCAGGCGGAGAAACCGGGCTACTGCCGTTCTCGTCAGCGCACGGTACTTGGACATTCCGGGCAGAGAGACGCGGGGTGTACCGACCGGGACGGGCCATGTTGATAGCAGGGGACATTCTGGGCATCTGCCGGTCCGAGCGAGAGTTGTCGCTGCGGAAATCCATCGTCGTATTCCCCCGACTGGTACCACTCGTGCAACTGCAACCTGCATTCCAGGACTATTTCGGCATCAACGCCGCAAAGGGCATCATCGAGGACCCCGCCTGGTATGAAGGCACCCGCGAGTATACCGGCAACAGACCGGCCAGGAATATACACTGGAAAGCCAGCGCCCGGTTCAACGTCCTGCACGAAAAAATATTCGAGCCGACCTCGCACCAGAAAGTATTCCTCATCCTGGCCGGAGCCGGCTTCGAGGACGCTGACTATGCCGGACGCTTCGAGACGGCCCTGGAAATCCTGGCATCGCTCGCATCCCGCTTCGCCGAAGCCGGCGCCTCGTTCGCCCTCGCGACTGACCGCAAGGTCAGCAACTTTCCCGCCGTGCTGCCGCTCGGTCGTGGCCCCGAGCACCTCGGCATGATCCTGGAGCTCCTCGCCCGCTGCGATAGTAGCCGAGAACCATCCCGTCCAACTATGTTCGGCTCCGCCGCCGGAGCAACCGCCGGAGCTGGAGCCGCGGGCTTCATCGTGCTGTGCCGCACCAAGTCCCAGGCCATACAGTCCCGCAGCACAGTACTCGCCACCGGGAAAAGCCGTTTGTTGTTTATCGTTCCCGAAGACAGCGATTGCGATGAAATGATCGACGCCCCTGTTCTCACGTTCCAGGACATACTCCAGCTCCCGGGAAGCCACTGATGCAGGCCAGGATACTGTTCGTAGCGCCCATGGAAATGCTCAAACTCATCATGATCGCCATGTTCGCGTTCAAGGCCCTCGGCTTGCCCCTGCCGTTGCTGTCCGCAACTCTGGCCTTCCTGGCAGCTCTGACCCTCGGCCTGATCATGCCCCTCGCCGGAGGCCGCCGGATATGGCGCATCGCGGCACAGCTCCTCGGAGCGGGGCTCTTCCTCCTCGCCCTGTACAGGACAGCAACGGGCTCCACGGGCACCAGCCCCGCCAACCGATATTTCCTCACGGAAGCCGCACTCTGCGCAGCCTTATGGACCCGCGGAGCCTGGCTCGCCGGGAGCAACCCCTCCCATGCATTCTGCCTCGCCCGCTTTGAAGAAGGCATCGCCGTCTACCTCGCGGTGTTCTTCATCAGCGCCTCCACGGGCACTGATTTCTCCAATGCCCTCGCCTCCTCACTCGGGTTCTTCCTGTGCGGCATCCTGGCACTCGGCGTCTCCAAGGCGCGCAACTCCGCGACCGGCGGATTCGCAGCCCACCGGCGAGGAGCACCGCTCGCCCTGGTCACAGGCGGGTTCCTCACGGCCGCCGCCAGCCTCTTCTACATCGCGAGGAGCCTCCAGCAATCCGCAGAACAGGCGAGGATTGCACTCAAGGCCGGCGCACTCGAATTCATACGCCGCCTCGGCGAACTGCTCGACAGACTGTATACCATCAGGCATTCCGATGCCGTACCGCAGGACTCAGGCGAAACCCTGTACCGGATGGCCGAGCGGGAAGCCCCGGCGGACAGCCTCCTTGCGCGGATCCTGTTCACCATATTTACTGTGATCCTGGCAGCCGTGGTGCTCGCCATACTGGTCGTCCTGCTCGTCTGGATACTGCGCGCCCTGCGTGCCCTGGCCAACGAAAAAACCACCCCCGCCGACCTGTCCTTCGTACCCGCTTGGCTGCGAGGTTTCATCCGTGCCTTCGCCCGCCTCATCATGAGCCTCGTACAGCCGCCAGCCAAGCGCCATAAAAAAAAGACAGCCGCCGGTGCCGCCTATGCCAAGCTCCTCGCATGCGGCCGCGCCGCGGCCGCCCCCCGGCGTCCGACCGCGTCGGCCAGGGTATACCCCAGCCGGCTCTCCCGGCTCTCTTCCCGCCCCACCCCCCACGCCCTCTTCATCCCGCAGTCGCTCGAACAGGAAGTCTACGGTGACACCGTCGCCGACGCCGCGACCACGGCACAGCTTGTTGCGGCGCGGGCCGCTTTGCATCCATACTGGTTCGCGGCGGAACGCTTCCGGCGCCCCCATACACCCGCGAGGAGCCCATCATGAAAAGCACGCAAGCCCCCCTCTCGTTCCGCCGCCTCATAGGCACGAGCATGGCCGCAAAACTGGCCGTCGATACGGGTTCCCAGATATTCAACCCCTTCCTGCCCCTGATAGCCTCCGGGCTGAGCCTGAGCGTGGTGGAACTGGGGCGCCTCATAGGGCTGCGCAATGTCATGGGTATCTTCTCGCCCCTGAGCGGAGCCCTGTCGGACCGGTTCGGCTACCGGCTCATCATCCGCGTCTCGCTCCTGCTCATCGCTGCCGGTTGCCTGCTCCTGGCAGTCAGCAGCGCACCCTGGATGGTAGCGGTCGCCATCATGCTGTCCGGACTCGGCACCAGCGCCTTCGTGCCCAACCTGCACGCCTTCATCAGCAGCCAACTCCCCTACAAGCTCCGCGCCCGCGGACTGGGCATGATCGAGTACTCCTGGGCCCTCACCGGCATCGTGGGACTTTCACTGATCGGGCTCCTGATAGCCGCCACAGGCTGGCGCACGCCGTTTTACCTGCTCGCAGCAGCCATGGTGACCATGAGCATCGTGTTCGGCGCCATGCCCGGCGACAAGCAGCACGCAGCGGCCGCGGCACATCCGGCAACAGACGCACCAGCAACCACCGGGGCGCACCGCATCCTGTCGGTCTTCGTCATCGGCAGCAACCGCCGCTCCACATACGCCACCATGGCGGCAGCCACCCTGAGCTTCTTTGCCGCCATGCAGATGATGATAACCCACGGCGCCTGGCTGGCAGGCACCTACGGCCTGGACGCCGCGGCGCTTGGCCTCGTCGCCCTGATACTCGGCTGCTTTGACCTTACGGCCAGCGTCGCCGTCAGCCTCTTTACCGACCGCATTGGCAAGAAGCGCAGCGTCCTCATCGGCATAGGTGGCTCGCTGGCCGCCTACCTCGTCATGCCATTCCTGGACACGGGCGTCGTGCAGGCGGTAGCCATCATAGCCATCGCCCGCATGTGCTTCGAGTTCAACATCGTCAGCCACTTTCCCCTGCTCAGCGAACAGGTGCCGGAACAAAGGGGCCAGGTCATGACGCTCGGCGCTGCCGCCACCATGCTTGGCGCAACCCTGGCCGGCTTCACCGGCCCCTGGCTGTTCGTCAACGCTGGCGTACCAGCCCTCGCCTGGACCTCCGCCGCGGCGGTAGCGGCGGGCCTGGCTATCGTCGCCCTGTTCGTCAGGGAGCGCTGAACAACGGACACTCAGCTATTGAAATAGTCGTCCTCTTCCTTGTCCAGATCGTCGTCGTCGTACGTCTCTTCATCGTCGTCATCATCCAGATCGTCGTCCAGATAGTCCTCGTCATCATCCTCGTCGTCCTCATCCTCATCGACGAGATCCTCATCATCGTCCTCGTCCGCAAAATCGTCATCGTCCCCGTCATCAAAGTCGTCATCAGACATCCTGGCGACGGGTGCGCCCCGCCTCCACTCAAAGGCAACTTCCGGTGACTCCAGGCCAGGTAGCACGGCTGCATAGCTCATAGTATTTCCTTGTAACTGAATTGATGTATGTTCAGGGCTTCTTGTATACGTTCAGGCCTATCTTGACCTCTTCCTTGCCGGGAATGGAGATATTCCCCTCGGAAGACGCAATGATCAGGCTCTTGCCGGACGTTGACATCCCGAATTCCTTGGAGATATCCACCGTAATGGTCAATTTTGTGCCTTCCAACTTCATTTCCATGTTCTTCATCTCTAGCTCCTCGCGGACACATGATTGAACAACTATACCATTCTTGCAAGCTGAAAACCAATATTTTTATCCAATACTTTTCGAGCTCTGACCCCGGTATATTCGTAAGGGCGCACCGGCACCGGCCCGCGGGCCGGCGCCGGCGGGGTGGCCAGGGGTCCCCGCCCGCGCCCGCCCGTCCCCGCTGCCCCCCTGGCCCCCCCCCTGGCCCCAGAGACGGCCGGGCCTCCGACCGGATTGGTTATCTCGGAAGGGGCCCGCCGGCCCCGGCCCGGGGGCCGGTCCCGTCGGGCTGTCCAGGGTTCCGCGCTCGCGCGCTCCAGTCCCGGCTGCCGCCGTGACCGCTCCGCGCCCTTGCCATCCCTTGCGCGAAGGACTGGCTATCCGGAGATCTGACCCCAAGGTTCATGAGTCGTTCGTTTATTGTGATGTTCTTACACAAAAGTCGAGCAACTAATGTGTGCTGAAATTCCTATGGTTAGTAAACCTCCATATCAATTCACAGTACAGAAAAAAGCATACGACTAAGAAAAATGCATTATACATACCATATATGTAGCTAGTACTGCATTTATGGCATATACTATGTTTCACCGGGGGCTTGCCATGGAACGATTGCTCATGCAAGAACTTGTCGAATGGAAAAACCGCACAGGCCGGAAACCACTGCTCCTCAAGGGCGTACGGCAATGTGGCAAAACCTATCTGCTCAGGGAGTTCGGTGCAATTCATTTCAATGATGTTGCGTACTTCAATTTCGAGCTTACTCCCTCTCTGGCCAATCTCTTTGAAAGGGATCTGGATCCACAACGCATAATCACTGAATTGGGCATCCTATATGGAAAGAAGATCGAGCGTGAAACAACCCTGGTCATCTGGGATGAAATTCAGTTCTGCCCAAAGGCTCTGACCGCCCTCAAGTATTTCTCGGAGCTGACTCCTGAATATGCCCTGACGTGCGCTGGCTCACTTCTTGGCGTGGCAATGTCCAGGCCTTCATCATTTCCGGTAGGAAAGGTTGACATTCTAGTCCTGCGGCCGATGGATTTCCGGGAATTCCTGTTGGCAATCCATGAGGACCAACTCTTGGAATATGTAGCCGGCTTGCCTCGAGCCGTAGTGCTTTCCCAGGTCTTGATCGACAGATTCTTGATAGCCTTCAAGATGTTCCAGATCATAGGAGGAATGCCCGAGGCCGTCGCTCAATGGCTACTGAACCGAAACCTGGTTGAGGTGGAAAGAATTCAGGATACTATCCTGGCAAGCTATGAGCTTGATTTTGCCAAATATGCCCCAGCGTCTGATTTTCCAAAGCTCATGCTAATATGGAAGAGCATTCCGGCCCAATTGTCCAGGGAAAGCGGGAAATTCTTGTACGGGCACGCAAAGCCAGGGGCACGAGCCAAGGATCTGGAGGATGCCCTTCGCTGGCTTGTCGAGGCGGGTCTTGTACACAGGGTAAGAAGGGTCGAGAAACCAGCCTTTCCCCTATCCGCTTATCTGGACCAGAGAGCCTTCAAGCTGTTTCTGGCGGATATTGGTTTGCTGCGACGCCTGGCAGGACTTCCAGGTTCAGTCATACTCGACGGGAATCCCCTCTATAGTGAGTTCAAGGGAGCCCTGACGGAAAACTTTGTCCTGAATGAATTGCTCTGCATTCTGGGAGACGTACCCTGCTACTGGACCTCCGGGAATCTGGCGGAGGTGGATTTCATCTTCCAGTTCCATGACAGCATCCTGCCTTTGGAGGTGAAAGCATCGATGAATGTCCGCTCCCGCAGCCTCGCAGCCTACAGGGAAAAATACCGACCGCACCTGGTTCTGCGCACTTCACTGATGCCATACAAGGCCGAAGATGGGCTCCTCAACATTCCGCTCTATCTGTTGTGGAATATGGATGCATATGTGGATGCATGTTTAGCCTGAATGGGTCAATGGCCTTCAGAAAGATAGCTCCGAGGCACCTGATGGCGCAGTGTCCAGATACACAGAAATCCTGCTGGCAAGAAAACATGAAGTAAGGGCAATATTCATTCCATCTTGTTACAAAGTCAAGGCAATTTATGAGTTTTCCAGCATTAACATAGACCAACTACATCTATGCCAGAACCTGCCGGGTTTCGTCTTCAATGGCCTTCTCCATGTACTTGTTCAGGATAGACCAATCCGGGCCGCGGCGATACGCCTGTACAAATCGTTCCTGTTCGCTGTTCCCTATCGCACGGGGCCTGGCGGCACGCACGGCCAGTATGGCCTTGGCCGGGGTCAGACCCAGTTCGATGAGGAGCATTGTCGCGACGGTGCCTGACCTGCCGCGCCCGCCCATGCAGTGTATGCCCAGCGTCTTGCCCGCCAGGAGCACAGCCCGGAATACGGGCAACCTGCGTTGCCATTCCATCATGAACGTGTCGTCGGGCACCTTGAAATTGGTATCGAAAAAACTGTCGGAAGAGTTGTCTTTTGTCGTACCGTCACCTGGAGCGCCGGGAGCGCGGCGCTCCAGGTTTGATAGTCACTCGGTAGTTAGAATCTTCTCTACGATAAGGCTTGTTGCCCCGATGCCTTTGAGGAGGTAAATGGCCGAGGTACCTGATGCGGGCAACCTGGATGCGTTGGTAACCAAAAGGTCCAGGGTTCCTGCCAAGACGGAATTACCTATTCCGAGATAGGTACCGGAAATGGAATTACCTTGAAAAAACGAGACGCCGTCGTATGTAAATGGTTCTACCTTCTTGCCATTGACGACCCATATATCATTGATCGAATCTACCAAGCAGTTGACATCGGTAGCGTTTACCGACAGTTTTGTCGCCTCCGGAATAGAAGCGTTGAAGGCTATGGACGTCGCGTTCTCCAACAGGCCTGCTATGTTCAGCCGCAAAAAGCGACCGGTGCTGGTACTGACACCTTCGGTGTCAGCGTCGAACGCTCCTTGTGAAAAGGCCTCTGCGGCTGCTTCGAGGCTTTTTGCATAAAGTCCATCGGGGGCATCGAGTCCAACGGGGCGGGTATCGCCGTCAGTTATCCACGTTAAGGATACCGGATCCCAGTACTCGAACCAGCGGATGGTGTTTTCTATGTTTCTGGGCTCGGAACCGCGGTGTATGCTGCCGTCGCTTATTACATATCCCGTTGAGGTCGTGGCGTCGATCCAGAGGTAACCCAATTCCATCGTCGGTTCGAAACCTGCAATTAGCGCTGGGCGATAAATTTGCGAACGCATGAGGACACCTTCGACATCGGCCCTTATACGGTAGTTAGACCAATATTCGCCAAAAGTCACCGGTGAAGTGTAGAAGAAATCACTGACTTTGGAGACAGAGTCATACCGGACGTGAAGCCGGCTGTTGGGTTGATCCTCCGCTCCGACGACCGTGCGAATCAGGACAAAGTCAATGATCGTCTTGTCGCTGTTCCAGCTAACTGTCTGTATGGTAATTGGATCACCGGCCGCTATATCGTCAACGCGGATTTCGAAACGGTAGGCGAATTCGGTAGTGGCCTCCAGATGGTGCACCGAATAGTAGGACGCGCTATTCAGGGGCGGAAGTTGCCTGGTGGCATTATCATCCCATTTGTCCTCGTCTACCATGGCCTTGGCGGCATCCAGCACGCTTTCGTTGAACACAAAGGTCACGGGCAGCGTCTGACCTACAGGGACTAGGTCAACGGATGCATCTGCAACGCAGGCGTAATAGGCAGCCACGCAGATCAGATTGTAACTGCTGAGGAATCCGCCTGTGAAGGTATTCTGAGGAGAATTACCCGGCAGCAGCGTTCCGGTAAACGATCCCCGCGATATCGTCCGAGGAGTTTGCTCCGATGGAATGGGTGCTACTATACGATCCGGAATGTATTGGGGGACGAAAGGGGTGGAGTCGAAAGTCGTACCGCCAGCAACATTGAACGAGCAGCCCATAATACTGACGGGAGCGAGGAGTATGCAAAGATACTGTCCTGCACG